>JBFGVE010000011.1:0-40782 GCA_041565275.1 Bacteroidia bacterium | reverse complement strand
GGAGATTCCTGTGGTCAGTCAGGGTGCAGATGTAGGAGCAGCAATCCTTGCCGCGACCCGTGGAGACTATACCGGAGCCGTGCTAAGTGCGTTGGGTGCCGCCCCAGGAATCGGAGTCATTGCAAATATGACTAAATGGGGGAAAAAAGCGACTAAGGGTTCACAGAAACTCTTAACGCAAGGAATTAGAAAGTTTGGAAGGGATGAAGCAATAGATCATTTTACCAAACATGGGAAGAGTGTAATGGATGCTCTTGGTAAGAAATCGTATAACTTAAAACAATATGTTGGAGATGCTAACCATATCATTCAAAATGGTACATGGGTTCCAGAAATTAATGGATATGCGAAATTGATAGGAGGACAAGGTAGTGCTAAGTGGGGATTCGTCGGATTAGACAGAGCAACAGGTAATATCACAACGTTCCATATCAAGACAGGCAAAGAATTAATGAGGAAAGCACCAAGCCTTGGAATAGGTTATTAAACATTATTGAGATGTACAGAGTAAAAAACATAGAATGGTTATCAAAAGAAGCAAGGGAATCTGAAATCTTGTTTTCTGATGGGCAATATGAGTTAAAAGCCTTTTCACAACCTACTCCAGATAATGTTGAGATTGGAGCCTCCTTGAATTTACCTTTAAATTCATTTTGCACGGAATCGGTTGTTAGAGCAGAGTCGAAGGAATTGAGTATTGAAAAACAATCGGATTTTGCGTATTACTTAACAGCGGAATTAATCAATAAAAAAGAAGGAGTTGTAAAAATAGGACAATTTTTAATTGTTTTGGATGTAGATATTCCAGGCGATATTGTAGAGGGTGAATACATTAGTTTTAGATGCGATAGAGTTGATTATTACTAACACCCACGAAAACATAGGCTCATTTCCGGTAAATTGCTTTCGAGCAAGCGTATCCATCGCTATGATGTACGTCTGATGAGGTCACAGTGCGTTTACAGATGGAATATGGCCATGGTGGCAGACTCAGCCGGACATGGGAAAAGCAGAAACTAAAAGAAAATATACTTATCCGGTTCTTTGCCACCGGCGTGTAAAGTTCCAATGGTTTAGCGGGTTTCTCATTAATAACACAAATTCATTTACTCCAAGGAATATTCTATTGAGCTTGTAGCAAAATTCATCGAGTTAGCCTTGGATGTATTTTTGGTTAATTCCGTGAAATATTCCCAGCAACTTCATCATTCAATATCTTAACAAATTTGTACTCTAAAGACCCATTAACAATTCAAAGTATACATTCGCTTAATTTTAATTCACACTACGGGTTGATTAAATCAATTGTCACGGTATTGATGCTGTTCCTAAGTCTGTCGACAATTGGGCAAAACTTTGAAGGTTTTCTGACATACAAAGATGAAATGCTCAACCCTGACTACTTCAAAATGGATGCAAAGCTGTTCAAAGGGCACAAGTATGGGCATTGGGAGGGAATACTTTCTGAAACGGGACTACCAGGGGATTGTTGAAATTAGGATTGAGATCAGGCTAAATTATCCGGAGTGTTGTAACTTACCTTTCGCTCAAAATAGAACTATAAGAAAAGCAATGCTCCTATTCCGTCCAGTACTTCTTTTTCTCGGCACCCTTCTCTTTGCCACTTCCCTTTTTGCCCAGGATAAATGGATCGTGGATGATCCCCATGGTCCATTCGATGACGTAACCATTGAGACCAAAGAAGGCACTTGGATGAACCTCGATGTCAGCCCGGATGACCGGGAAATAGTGTTTGACATTCTGGGGGATATTTTCATTTTGCCCATCAATGGCGGGCGGGCCTATCCTTTAGCGGAAGGGATCCCTTGGGAAGTCCAGCCAAGATTTAGCCCTGATGGCAGCAAAATCCTATTTACCTCAGACCGTGGCGGAGGTGATAATATATGGGTAATGAACCGGGATGGTTCTGACAAAAAACAACTTACCAGGGAAGATTTCCGGCTGCTGAACAATCCTGCCTGGCACCCGAATGGTGCGTATTTTGTTGCGCGAAAGCACTTTACCAGTACCCGCTCTCTGGGAGCGGGGGAAATGTGGATGTACCACATCACTGGGGGATCAGGAATTCAATTGACCGAACGTAAAAACAGTCAACAAGATGCTGGTGAGCCTGTCTTCTCTCCCGACGGACGCTACGTCTATTTTTCCGAAGACATGGATGACGCAGGTTATTTTACCTACAACAAAAATCCCCATGGGCAGATCTATATTATCCGGCGCTTCGATACTCAAACAGGAACACTCGAAAATGTTGTTTCAGGTCCCGGGGGAGCGGTTCGTCCTCAAATCTCCCATGATGGTAAATACCTTTCCTTTGTGCGCCGGGTCCGGCAAAAGACTGTACTCTATGTCCATGATCTGGAGACAGGAGAAGAATGGCCGGTATTTGACCGGCTCAACAAAGATCAACAGGAGACATGGGCTATTTTCGGCGTCTATCCCAACTACCAATGGCTCCACAACAACAAAGAAGTAGTGATATGGGCCGAAGGAAAGATCTGGCGAATTGATATTGAGACCGCATCTGCACGGCAAATTCCCTTTGATGTATCCCTCAAACACAAAATCGCCCAGACGCTTAACTTTCCCCAGGAAGTCAGTCCTTCCCGATTTGAAGCCAAGATGATCCGTCATGCCCAAACGGCACCCGACGGTTCTTCCCTCCTTTTCCATGCCGCTGGCTATCTTTATGCCAAGGCATTGCCCGACGGTACTCCAAAGCGGCTGACCAGCAATGAAGAATGGGAATACCATCCCTCTTTCAGTATGGACGGTAAGTATCTTGTTTACACAACCTGGACAGATGAAGGACTCGGCCAGGTCAAGGTGCGGGAAATTTCTTCGGGTATTACCAAAGTTATAACCGATCGAAAAGGGTATTACCATTCTCCCCGCTTCTCTCCTGACGGCAATCGAATTGTATACCAACGCGGAGGGGGAAGTACTCAACTGGGTTATGTCTTTGGCAAAGAGACCGGACTCTATATTTGCGACCGAAATGGTGACAACCACCAATTGGTCACCAAATCTGGCACCTCTCCCTTCTGGGCACCAGACGGCAAGCACATATATTTCACCTCTGGAGGAAGATTGAGCAAATCTTTCAAGTCCATTGGCATTGACGGCAAAGACGAATCAACCCTCTTCACATCTACTTATGCGCGGGACTTTGTCCCCAGCCCGGATGGAAACTGGATTGCCTTTACTGAGTTGTATAATGCCTATGTGGCTGCATTCCCAAAGACGGGCAGGGCAGTTGACCTGAGCCGGGGTTCTGACAGCTATCCTGTCTACGGTGTAACACGTGATGCAGGAACCAGCCTGCACTGGTCGAGAGACAGCAAAGATCTGCATTGGATGCTTGGACCCGAATATTTTGAACGGTCCCTGACCAATTGCTTCAAATTTCTGGATGGTTCTCCTGACAGCTTACCACCGGTAGATACTGCCGGACTTAGGGTTGGCCTTGTTCTTCCCGCTGATGTTCCTGCAGGTAAGATCGCGCTGACTGGAGCAAGGATCATTACCATTGACGGAGACCGGGTGATCGAAAAGGGAACCATATTGGTGGAAGGCAACCGTGTCACCGCCATCGGCCTGGAAAATGAAGTAAAAGTTCCCAATGATGCCTTTATCATGGACTGTCAGGGAAAAACGATCATCCCCGGGCTGGTAGATGTCCACGCTCATCTGGGGAATAGCTTCAATGGTATTTCCCCTCAGCAGCAGTGGAGCTACACTGCCAACCTCGCCTATGGAGTAACAACCACCCATGACCCCTCTTCCAATACAGAGATGGTCTTTAACCAATCGGAAATGGTAAAGGCAGGCCGCTTGGTCGGGCCCCGTATTTTTTCTACCGGCACCATCCTGTATGGTGCTGATGGCGATTTCAAGGCAGTGATCAATTCATTGGACGATGCCCGGTCCAGCCTTCGGAGGATGAAGGCAGTAGGAGCATTTTCTGTAAAAAGCTACAACCAGCCACGGCGGGAACAGCGGCAGCAGGTGGTCCGGGCCGCACGGGAACTGAAAATGAATGTCTATCCCGAAGGGGGATCCTTCTTTTACCACAATCTTAACCAAGTGGTTGATGGACATACGGGCATCGAGCACAGTATCCCGATTTCACCGGTCTATGAAGATGTAATCCAGCTTTGGGGAGCTTCCCATACAGGTTATACTCCTACCCTGATCGTGGGATATGGAGGGATATGGGGAGAAAACTATTGGTATCAAAAAACTGAAGTCTGGAAAAACGAACGCTTACTGACTTACTATCCCAGACGGATAATTGATGCCCGTTCCCTGCGGCGAATGATGATCCCTGACGAAGACTTTGGCCATATTGACAACGCCAAAACAGCCAAAGCGATCTCTGATGGAGGGACCAAGGTACAACTCGGTTCACACGGTCAATTGCAGGGCCTGGGAGCGCATTGGGAATTGTGGATGATCGGCCAAGGTGGATTTACTGAATTAGAAGCCTTGAGGGCAGCCACCCTTTGGGGTGCACAATACATCGGTATGGACAAAGAGATCGGCTCCTTAGAGGCTGGCAAATTGGCTGACTTGGTCATCCTGGACGCAAATCCGCTGGAAAACCTCAGAAATACCGAGCAAATAAGCCATGTCATGCTCAACGGCCGGCTTTATGATGCCAAAAACATGAACGAAATCGGCAATTACAACCGACCCCGCAGAAAGTTTTTCTGGGAACGAAGTAAGGGGAGCGATGCTTTTCCCTGGCACGAAGAAACCCAAAGCTTCATGGATACCAAGTGTTCATGCTTCGGACACCAGCACAATTAAAAATATATGACCCGACTAGACATGTTGGAATACGACCCGATAAAACTTCTCGAAAGAGACAGAGTTTACCTATATTGAAACACAGTTTCACCCTTTGATCTGGTTTAGAACAATATGAAGCGGCAATTTGCATTCCTGGGAGGAATCCTCCTTTTATCCATAGGAAGTTACTTTTTGGTAAAGGCATGGCTGCATTCAGAGCATCTAAAGCTATCCCCAGGGCAGCGGGAATTACAAGCAAAGCAATACCAGTTTAAGGGTCAGAACTTTGATGTGGTAAGGGTTGACCCAAATGAATTCGAAGTCAGATTGTACTGGAAAGACAAAAATGGAGAACCCTACAAGGACTTTTCTACCCTGCGGGAAACACTCGAAGCTGAGGGCCGTCACCTTCGGTTTGCCACCAATGCCGGTATTTTTTCTGAAGATCATACACCTGGAGGATTGCACATTGAAGATGGTTCGGTCCTGAAGAATCTCAATCTTCGGGATGGTGAGGGGAATTTTCACATGAAACCAAACGGTGTTTTTATCTTGGGAACAGAAGGGGCAGGAGTAATGGACAGTGAAACCTATCAGCAGACCCATCCAAAAGCCCAGGTCGCTACTCAAAGCGGGCCAATGCTGGTCATTAACAATGAACTCCATCCTGGATTTACCCAGGGTTCATCCAATCGATACATCAGAAGTGGAGTAGGTGTTGACAAAAAGGGTAATATCGTTTTTGCCATTTCCAATGAACGTGTCAACTTCTATGACTTCGCATCCTTGTTCCGAAATGAATTGAATTGTCCGGATGCACTGTACCTGGATGGCTCTATCTCAGAATTTTACTGCCCTGAACTCGAACGTACCCCCACAGGTGGAGATTATTGTGGTATCCTGACTGTAATTGATTGATCATATGGCCTGCAATTAAGTAAGGTTATCCGACCGTTCCATAATTCTTTGCTATGCGTACCCAGTTTTTCATTATCTCACTTATCGTTTTTGCCAGCGTCGCTGTCCTGTACTTTGTGTGGCCACCCATTCTTTGGTCTATGGTTTTGTTTGCCCCCCTATTCATATTGGGCCTTGTAGACACCGTCCAAAAGAAACATACCATTATGAAGAATTTCCCTGTGGTAGGCAGACTGCGTTATGTAATGGAAAAACTCCGGCCAAAGATCTATCAATACTTTGTAGAATCTGATATCGACGGAAGGCCCTTCAACAGAGTGGAACGCTCGGTCATCTACCGAAGAGCAAAGAACGTCCGTGACACGACCCCATTCGGGACACAACTCAATGTCTATGAAGAGGGCTATGAATGGGTAAACCATAGCATTGCAGCAGTCGACTACCACCACCTCCCGCCTCATCCCAAGGTCAGGATAGGCGGTCCCGGTTGCCAACAACCCTATGAGCTCAGCTTGTTAAACATTTCCGCTATGAGTTTCGGATCACTCAGCAAGAATGCAGTGATGGCATTGAATGGTGGAGCAAAAATAGGAGGATTTGCCCACAACACTGGAGAAGGCAGTATCAGTCCCTATCATATTGAGCATGGTGGAGACCTGATCTTTCAGATTGGTACCGGCCTGTTCGGTGCGCGGGATCCCAAACAAATCGAACCCGTATTTTCACCTGAAGAATTCCGGAAAAATGCTTCCCGGCCTTCGGTCAAAATGATCGAACTGAAGTTGAGCCAGGGAGCCAAGCCCGGACATGGTGGCATTCTTCCCGCCCGAAAAAATACGCCGGAAATTGCTGCCATCCGAGGTGTTCCGGCTGGCAAAGCAGTACTTTCTCCTCCAAGTCACAGCTCCTTTAGCACTCCAGTAGAGATGATGCAGTTCATAGGCCGCCTCCGTGATCTTTCAGAAGGAAAACCAGTAGGTTTCAAGCTTTGTATTGGGCAAAAAAGTGAATTTCTTGCCCTCTGCAAGGCCATGCTTAAAACAGGTATCAAACCAGATTTTATCTCCATCGATGGTGGCGAAGGTGGTACAGGTGCTGCCCCGGTCGAATTCTCCAATTCCGTAGGGTGGCCATTGCGGGACGGCCTGGCTTTCGCCTACGATGCCTTGCTAGGGTTTGATTTGAAAAAAGAGATCAGGATACTGGCTTCAGGAAAGATCGCTACAGGTTTTGACATTTTCCGGACCTTGGCAATGGGAGCAGACGCCTGCTATGCCGCAAGGTCTTTTATGCTGGCACTCGGTTGTATACAGTCCCTTGAATGCAACATGAACATTTGCCCTACCGGGGTTGCTACCCAAAAAGGTCACCTTGTCAAAGGCTTGGTAGTTTCGGATAAAAAACACCGAGTGGCAAATTTCCACCGGGAAACTGTTGAGGCATTCAATGAAATGCTCGGTGCTGCCGGACTTAGCAGACCGGAGCAGATAAGCCGCGCCCACATTAACCGAAATGAGACCCAGACGGTTGTAAGCCGTTACGACCAGTCCTATCCGTATTTGCAGAGGGGAATTCTCCTTGGTGACAAGTTTCCAAAAGACTGGCAAGTTCCCATGGATGAATCCAGCCCAGATACCTTTGACAGAGTGAAAGCTCCCGGGGAAACCACTTGACATTCAGATTACTAATCGGTCCAATTTCACTTAACTCGGATCAATTACGCTTTCACTTTTAGAAGAACGCTCAAGAAGCTCATCAAAACATCTTTCTCTTCTCGAAATGTGAAAATTATCGATTATTCTGCTTCTAGCTTTTTCAGCTAACTCAGTTTTCTCTTTTTCAGTCAATTTTACAATGTAACTAAATTCTCCTTCGATGTACTCTGTATTTGAGCTTTTCAACACGAAACCTGTATCACCAATAATATATGGAATCGCACCAACTGAAGACCCAATCGGAATACATCCGCAAAGCATAGCTTCACATAATGCATTTGGAAATCCTTCTGAAATGGATAGCTGCAGGACAAACTCACTACTCAACAGATTATATTTAAACTCGTCCTGAGGTAAAAAAGGTAGCAAAACTACGTTTTCTGGAATAGTACCCAGTTGATCAGAAACATTTTTCTGAATGCCAACAACGGTGAATGAACAATAATCGTAAACCTCGGCAAGTTTGAGAACAATGTCTATCCCTTTAAGCTTAACTCTAACCATGTTCGAAATGTAGGCTACTACAATGAAAGAGTTTTGTTCTTTCCGATTAATTGGGCGCCTAAATGACACTGGATCGAAGCCATTGTAAACAACTTCGTAAGGTGTATTAATCTTGGGGAAAAAGTACTTATAACCTTGATGTTGAAATTGGCTGTACTCATAGTAGTTATAATTGCAATATACCAATGAGTTATCTACTGGAATTAATTTCGAACATAACTGATAAGACCATTTAATAAAAGTGGCCAACAAAGGTTTTCGCAAGCTGCCATAATTTAAAGACGGGAAGGAAACACAGTCAGTACCACCCAGAATAATAAAGACTTGTTTTTTAAAGAATTTACCGAACAAAGATGGTAAAAAGGACCAGTACCCACCAAACATAACAAAGACAGCGGAACAACCTGATATATTCTTACATAAAAAATAAAATTGTTGAAGAAATCTAAGAGGTATAAATTTTTTATCTGTCCAATTGTGTTTGGGAGTTATAACCTTATACTTCTTTGAAAGTATATCGATGTCTTTTTGAATAAACGTAGAAAAAGATGGATAGATGTAAATGATGGATTGGTTCATCTTTTAATACCGTTAAAAGGATCCTTTTGCTAAGAAGTAATTGATTCGCTCAATAAATTTTCTCCGAATAATTTTATTCCTTGGAAGAGGACGTAAAGTCACATTATTTGCTTTCTTAAATCTTACTAGCACACTGTCCTTTTCCTCATAGAAAAGTGAATAGGATGTGTAATTGATTAATTCCATTCCTGAGGCGTAGGCATTTTTGATTAAAGTATAAGCACTTATCGATTGGTCAACCACCTGAAGTTTTTCAGGAGTGTGCAATCTTAGATAATCTAAAGCCTTAGGATGCGGTATATTAATAAGCACAATTGATTTTTCGTGCATATGCCTATTAGAAATAGCAAACAAATCTTTGTGCTGCTCCACAGGTATATGTTCCAAAACATCAGGAAATACGATAAAATCAAACTTCTTGGGGTATTCAAAATCTTTCATATCCGTAACCAAGAAGTTGATTTTTTTTGATCCGGGAATCCGGGTTTTTGCAATTTCTATTGATTTATCACTTATATCTGTGGCCACCAACTCACCCTTTTTCAGGTAATCATGGATCAACTTAGTCAAGGTGCCAATGCCACACCCAACTTCAAGAACTGAATGTTTTTTTTTAAGACCTGATTGTTTTAATCTATTAAAAATTGTGTAATGTCTCAGGTTGGTCCCTGTTTTCAACTGGTTTTCTGAATAAACGTTGTACCATTGCTTTATTTCACTTCCAGATTTCATGCTGATTTTGTTTCTTAAAATATTGTCTCAGTCCCCTATTATCTGGACTGTTTTTCCAAGCGGATTTATTCTGTTCTGCTTTGTTATTTCAGTGGCAAAGGTATGTAATTGCCCCCTAAAAATCGAACCATAGGATAAGCCTGAGAGATCTGAAACTGTTGCACTTCATGGTTGTTTTTCCAGTATACTTAAACTTTTGGCAGTACTGCTCGATACCTATGATTTATACAATCCTACATCTGGCTAAGATCCCTCTCATGGAATAAAAGGATCGGTTCCCTACCTTTGTGGGAAGTAATTGATTACAATTCCATGGTGGAGTGTGTTTTTTACGAGTTATGAACGATCCTTTCGAATCTTCCGAACCCGACCACAAAGCCTTCCTGGGGGAAGATGATGTACCCGACTTTGATCTCTATCGGGATGAAATCCTACCTGAATTGCCGCTCCTTCCAGGAGATGAATTCTCAGTTTCGGAAAGTCCTAGAGACCAGTTCATTACCGGTACGGCCCGGGGAGAGATGAGGACAACCGCAGACCTGGCCAGATTTCTACCCGCTGAAGACCTTGCGACCCTTAAAAGTGTCAGCCATCCGGTAAAAGATGTTTTTCTTGATCCCTACCTCAATTCTAACATAGCCCACCGCAATCTCGAACTGATCTACAGACAATGGCAAGACCAGGAACCCAACGCTGATCTGCGCAAACTCGCCTTCATGATTGCTGCCATTTCTATTGCGACCGCACAGACGTTTCAGTGCATTGCTCCTGACCTTGGCAAAGAAGACTGGAATCATGAAAACGTGCAAGCTGGTTTTTGGAAGCGAGGTTTCACTTCCCTCGAAGGAAAAGATGATTACCTCCAGATGAGTAGAGAAATTGGGCTGGACTTGATCCGATTTCCATCCCTGGTCAATGTGCCAACAATAGCAGCCCACATCATGGGAATAGGAATGTTCCAAACTGGGTTTACCCCTGGAAAGACCCTGAGCGACTATTTTAACAGGAAAGTAGAAAACTGGGAAGGGGCCAGTGAAATACTTGGGAGAAAGGACGGTGGGAAGACGGGTCTTCTTGCCCAAGAGGTCATGGCCGACATCAGGGTATTTCTCTGGTCGAAGGAAAAGAATGAGGGGATGAAAATGACAGATTATCTCATTCATAAAGGCCGTTCACAGGCATTTGCCAAGGTACAATGTGCCTGTGCAGTTCGGATGCTCAAAGTCCTCGGCTTTTTACCCATGAATATTCCTCGTCCCGAAGACGAAAACGAAACAGAACCGGTAAAGTTCCGGTATGAAAATGAAAAAGGAGGTTTTGGTACCCCTTCCGAGATGACCAAATTTCCTGCTGATGCCTCCTTGCATAAGTTCCAACTACATGCCAATAAGAGATTCCGCCTTGCACCTCTCTTGCCAGAGAAGGGAGAATTGGACCCTGCAACCTTCCGAATCCTTATGAGTGGCGGCCATCAAGTCTTATCAGGAAATATTACCATCCACTGCGGATTCGACCAAAAACTTCCTCCGGTCAATCCAGTCAAAAAAGCATTCCGGGACAATCGAGAAGGAAATCTTGGTTTGGTCCAACTGAGCCGTTTACTGCTACAGTATCTCCCCTTAGAACAACCCATGAAGGTTATCTCATATATCAGTCAGTTGACTGCCGGAGAGGCACACAGGTTTTCCTTTGAGATCATACGCCAGTCAACATCCAGTCAGATGGGAATGATCGAAAATGAGGTACTTGAGGCCCTCAGAGATAACCTACTAAACGCTGCGATAGAAGAGTGGAAACCCCAGATTGACAGGATAACCAGATTTCTAGATTGAAATTCACAGGCAGAATTCTGGTATTCTAAAAGGTGATAGTCTTCAACAAAAGAACCTTACTAGATATCTCTCCGATCTAATATCCAGAAAGAGAGTCCGGCAAATCCAAGAATATAGAAAACAGAGATTCCTATATCCCGGAGACGGGGTACGGGAGGCACCTCAATATCCACCAAACTGGCCAGAGGAAAGACGATCAAATTGTCAAAGGCCTCAACCGGGAGAAACAGATCCAGTGGCTCGGGAATGTAATAGGCTCCGATCTTTTCCACTGCTACTATGTAAAGGAGCAAAAAACCAATGGCAAAGCCTGTTTTGCGGACAATAAGCCCAACTAAAAAAGCGAGCATCGAATAGCCGAGCAGTTGAATAAAAAAACCTGGGATAAAGGCGATTTTATCAACCAGATAGGCCATCTCGTAAGGCTCCGAATAGATAAGGCCCAACAGCAAGGTCACAATGCCAACCAAAACCGTTGAGATCAACGAAAAAATAAGGAACATTAGAAACTTGGACAACAGGAACTCCAATCGGCTTAACCCATTGATCACATTCTGTCGTTCAGTCTTGTAACCATACTCATTGCAGGTAACAATAATGATGATAACCCCAAGGATCACATGGAAGAAACCAGCGATATAAGTCATGTAATTCCAGACCATCGGGAAATGATTGATCTTGTCTATTCCAACAGAAAAAGGGGAATCTCCAAAAATGGAATCGACATATCCGCTGAAGCCTAACATGGCCAGGACCATCGAACTCAAGTAAAGCCCAAACAAAATCCAAAAGATCCTGTAGGATTTTAGTTTGAAGTATTCTATCAGGATCAGGCGCTTCATGTTGAGGTTTCGGTTTGATTGACGAGTTGGAGAAATTGATCTTCCAGGCGTGCTTTGCGAACTGCAAGGTGGCTCAATGAGATCCCACCCTGGTGTAGCTTATCATTGATCTCAACAGGATCGGGGTCTGCCTTAAAGTGAACGATCAACAGATCTTCAACTCGATCGACAGATTCGACTTCGGGCCACATTTTGAGATATTTTTCAAGTGCCGACAGATCCGCAGCAGCCAACTCCACCTTGGGTTTAGAACCACCTATCTCAGCTACCGGACCCGAAAATATCAGGTCGCCTCTTTTCAGTATCCCAACATGGGTACAGACCTTTTCAACCTCATCCAGCAAGTGGCTTGCCAGCAGAATGGTAGTCCCTCCGTTTGCGATAACGCGAATCAGGTTTCTGATTTCAGCAATTCCTTGCGGATCAAGCCCATTGGTGGGTTCATCCAAGATCAACACTTCTGGCTCGGACAGCAGAGCTGCAGCAATTGCAAGCCGCTGCTTCATTCCCAATGAATAAGTCCTGAACTGAGAAGCTCGGCGTTCTTCCAGTCCAACTGTAGCCAATACCTGGTCAATGCGTGAGAAAGGAACCTCCTTGATCAGGGCAACTATCTCCAGGTTTCGTTCCCCACTGAGATAAGGATAAAAGAGCGGTCCCTCCAAAATCGCTCCGATCCTCTTCAGGGTAGAAGGCGAGACTGGCTCCCCAAACCATAGGCAACTGCCCTTAGTGGGGCGAATCACACTCAAAGCCATACCTAGGGTCGTAGTTTTTCCGGAACCGTTCGGTCCCAGTATACCGAAAACAGTTCCTTTAGGAATGTCGAGGCTGAGGTTATTCACAGCGCGAATGCGCCCGTAGGTCTTACTCAGACCCCTTATCTCAAGTATTGTACTCACAGCTCAAATATATCGAAACAGTAATCAACAAGCTAGCGTCAACACTGATCCGATAAAACAACTAAGACCTCCGCATCCGATAAGACCCCTCCCCCCTTGCCATTTAAATTGGAACAAGGTGTATCTTTATCTTAAGCAAAAGATCTTCATTTGTCCTAAACTATGTCGTAACCACTTATCCAGGGGCTTCCTGGCGAGTCGGATTTGGTTAGCGTTTTATCATCCCATTTGTATTTTCCGTCTGATATTTCTGAGATGGAGACATCAACACAGCTACTTCCACCTCCCTTGATCCCAGCTACAAGATCGTATACTTTACCTCCTACAGTGATCCACATGTGATTATCAAATTTAATCCTATGACCCTTATATGCTTTTCCTGATTGAGTTTTAATATTTGTAGACTTTCCATTTATCACAGACTTGTTACTATTATCCGGCGTAAGAAATGGGGATTCATGAGTCATTTCGGCAACATCCGCGGAAATACCTCTTGAGGCGAGACCAGCTTGTACTAAAAGCCCCATAGCTGAGTTTACAATATGGCACTGTCCTTTTGACTCGCTTGTTGAGATAATGCTGTCAACTGTTTCCGAACCGGAGGGGACGTATGAAAGTTTCCCTAACATATTATCATATATTTTGTTGGCAATGGCATCGGCACTACTCAATTTATCTATGCCAGCAAGGTAGACTTATCCTTTTGCATAATACTCTTTCCACCATAATGATCCTGATGAGTCTGCTTCTCCGACAAATTTCCAAGATAATCCCCCTCTACTCATATCAAGTTTCCAAATTCCGCTCTTGGTATCCGTCGGATAGACCATGATCATATTTTTAGCTGGGTTTTGCTGAACCCTGGCAATTTTCGCCTTGTCAAACAGAGATTTGGTATCACCAATCAAAAAAGCGGTTAGAGGTGATTCTCCATCTACTTTTAAAGTGCTTAAGCTTCCTCCATCATCCCAGGTAACGGTATTCTTGATCTCTGTGCCTCCGGTTATTCTTGTGAACTCCTTGGAGGCTCTTTGTATGATCGGGGATGAATTTGCTTTTGTACCTTGAGATATTGACTTCCTTTGCGTCAGGTCTCTGGAGAGTGCTTTTGCCCCCATTTTATCCGCCTCTCTCTCCAACGCTGAGTCGTCGTTGATATTTACTTTTCCTTTCATTTGCTTAGTGGGCTTTACCCTTCCTTGCTTCTGCTGTACCACGTGCCAGGCTTCATGTGGTAAATGCTTTTCCTGCCCAGGCCCTAAATGTATATCCGTCCCTTGGGCAAATGCATGTGCCTGCAAATGAGTGGGTTCCGAAGAATTATGAATTACATTTACATCATCCAAAGAGATTCCTGAGATACTTTCCATGCCTTCTTTTAAATCGTCAGGCAACCCTGTCCTTTTTCCCTTCTTCTTTTGGAGGAGCCTCTGTTGTGAATCATTTCCTGATTTCTGTAAAGCCTTCATTTGCATGACCCGGGGGCTGTTGTTAGCTACTTCCTGAATCTTCCGC
Source organism: Bacteroidia bacterium (assembly GCA_041565275.1). Lineage (GTDB taxonomy): Bacteria > Bacteroidota > Bacteroidia > J057 > JADKCL01 > CAWUKT01. The sequence goes on along the minus strand of JBFGVE010000011.1, from coordinate 26,428 downwards.
ATTTGCAGTGCTTCAGGACGGCTGTCTACAAGACGAGATTCAGATCCTACACCTGACATATCTCCAGAAACCTTGGCCGTTTGGCTCGAACTTTCATTAATCCGTTGCTTACTTTTGTACTTTCCCAAGGCGAACTAAAAATTTGTATCTTAAAACCCCTAATCTATAGGCCAATATACAGTATTTAGTTTAAATACGACAAATTATATCCAATAGTCACTAAGATGCTGAAAGATTAGGCCAATGAACACAGGAACTATATCCGTCCAGGTCCGGAAGCCAAGTTTTCTGATCTGGAAGTGATCACTCTGTCCCTGGTCAGTGAAGTTCTATCCATTGATAGTGACACCTATCTGTTCGGAAAGCTCAATGTGTACATGACATTCATTATATTAAGGACGATGAAGACCTATTTTCAGACTGCCTGCTGCTGGGAGACAAGGGCTATATCGGAGCAGAACAGCAGTTGAATCTTTTCCAGACCAGGAGGATCAAACTGGAAGTACCGATGAGAAGAAACCAGTATCAGTACAAACCTCAAGCCTATATTTTTCAAAGATCCAGGAAGAGGATCGAGGCTCTTTTCTCTTAGTTGAACGACCAGTTCTTGATCAATCGCAACTATGCAAGGTCCTTCTCGGGTTTTAAGTCAAAAATATTAACAAAACTGATAGCAATGACCATCATTCAATATCTCAACCAAATTGTACTACAAAGACCCATCAAGCATATAAAGCATGCATTCGCCTAATTTTAATTCACACTACGGGTTACACCTACTCTTCTTCCCCGGCAGAAGCTTCGGGTGCGGGTTCAGGTTCTGGATTGTCCCTTAGCTTTCGAAGCTCTTTCACCTTGGTTTTCATCTCTTTAATCTGGGACTTTTCACCGTCGATCTGGCTTTGAATCTGTTTGCGAAGAGAGTCACCACTCTTCCCCTTGGAAATGTACTGGATATTTAGCTCATATTGATCCACTTTCTCCTTGATCATTCTAATCCGTGTTTGCAATTTTCTGATCTCTCCGTCAATGCGATTTTCACGAATATGAGTATCAGAAATAGAAGAAAGTGCCTTGTGGCTATAGTTTGAATTACTTTGGGCTCCCCTGCCGCTGCGGCCACTAATTCGGGTCTTCTCAAAATACTGACCTAAAGCCTCCTTGAAGGAATTGTTAATCTTGTCTTTCAAGCGAAATGGAACGTGTCCAGTACTCTTCCAGCGGTCTTGAATAGCGTTGAACTCATCCTGACGAGTCGCGGCATCCTCAGAGGCTGTTAATGCACGCAATTCTTCGATGAGTTTTTCTTTTTTATCAAGATTCTCCTGGTATTCGGACTTTTCACTGGCTAATGCTTTTGACCTTCGGTCAAAGAAATGGTCACAAGCCCGGCGGAACCGCTTCCAGATCTTGTTGGAATACCTTTCGTGTGAAGGACCAATTGACTTCCACTCATTTTGTAATTCCTTCAACACCCGGGCTGTCTCTCTGAAATCTTCGCTTTCTTGTAATCCTTCTGCCTTCTCACAAATTGCAGTCTTACGGGCAAGATTTTCAGAACGAATCGCATCGAACTCCTTAAAAAAAGCACTTTTATGCTCAAAGAAGGTATCACACATGCCTCGATAATCCTTCCAGAGTTTTTTGTTCAACTCTATTGGACCAGGCCCAATAGCCTTCCACTTTTCTTGGATCTCAAGTACTCCTCGAGTAGCTTCGTTCCAGTCCCTGGCCTGTTTCGATTTGAAATCGGAATAGATCCGCATCTGCTCGATCAGTACCTTCTTTTTCTCTGCATTTTCTTCTTTCTGTGCATCCTGAATTTCATAATACCCGGAACGCATCTCGTAGAAGCGATCTAAAACATTCCGAAATGACGAATTGATATCCTCGATTTTTTCTTTGGGAACAGGGCCGGTAAAACGCCATTCCATCTGGAGATCCTTAACAGCAGCACTCCTCTCTTTCCAAAGTTCGCGGGTTCCTTCTTCACCAGGGATCAAGGCATCTATCTTTTGAATGATCTCCTCTTTGGATTTCAGGTTATATTCCCTATCCACCTCCAATAGTTCCTGAAACTTACTGCGTAGGTTGTAGAAAATGTCCAGATATTGCTTGTAGGTCTCTTTGAGAGGTTGGATATCCTTTTGAAGAACCCAACCAGTCTCTCTCCATTCTTTCTGAATTTCTCTTACTTCTTGGATCTTAGCCACCTGCTCCTCTTGAACTATGACTTTCAACCTTTTCAGCAAACTATATTTCTTAGCAGAGTTTTCCTCTTTTTCCTGCTCCCGTTTGGCATAGTATGCGGTACGCTTCTTATTGAACCTCGCGAGAGCTGTAGAGAATCTCTCCAACAATCCTTTTTCAATATTCTCCCCATCTGCCTTCTCGTTGAAGAGACCCTTGATCCGTCCAACCTTGTTGATATACCCGCTGATATCACCACGCTCGGAGATTTTCTCCAAGAGTAATGCAAGTTCATTCAGAGAGGCTTTGTCAACAACACTTTCGAAATTCTCAACATCACCTATAACCTGCTCCAGAAATGAGATCGCTTCTTCATCACCATCAGGTTCTTCCCCCGGAAATTTAACTTTTTCGGTTTGGGCTTGGGGAGAAGCCGCTTCTTGGTCTTCGTCGACCAAAGAAACCTCCAGATCCGTTTGATCCTGGGTACCTTGCTCGTTGTGTTCAGGGTTAAGTCCTTCTTCGGGTATCATCCGTAATTGTAATTGGTATCTCGCTTTTTCAGGCAGAGAATAAAGCACTGAATGTTGAAAACAACGTCAAATAAAATAATTATCTGAGTCATTCCAACGGAAAACATGAAATAGTGTTTCTCCTACTTCACCCAGGTTTCAACAGAATCTTTTCCGGGATTCTTCAAACCCAGTTTATTTTTCTTGTTGTAGCTACAAAGATCGTTGAATAGTTTATTAGAGTTAGTCTGCTGCAGGGCTTCAACAGTCTGAAATCCTATCTTACGCAGCACATTTACCCATTCAGGTGGAACTCCCACCGCAATGAAATCATCGTCTCCGGATATAGGCTCTGCCTTCTCAGGCTTCATCTGGGGGAAGAAAAGCACATCTTGAATACTTTGGGAATTGGTCATGATCATCGCCAATCGGTCAATCCCAATCCCAAGCCCTGCAGTCGGTGGCATGCCAAACTCAAGGGCACGGAGGAAGTCTTCGTCCAGCACCATCGCTTCCTCATCCCCTCGCTTACCCAACTCCAGTTGTTCTTCAAAGCGTTCCCGCTGGTCAATCGGATCATTCAATTCTGAAAATGAATTCAGGATCTCTTTGCCATTGACGACCGCTTCGAATCGTTCGACAAGCCCCTCCTTATCTCTGTGCATTTTAGCTAACGGGCTCAACTCGACGGGATAATCAGTGATAAAGGTAGGTTGGATCAGTTTCCCTTCCACTGTCTCTCCGAATATAGTGTCAATCAACCTGCCCTTGCCCATTGAACTATCGACTTCGATCCCCAATTGGATAGCTGCTTCACGAATTCCATCCTCATCCATTCTGGAGATATCAATACCTGTATACGCTTGAATGGCCCCAAACATAGTGTACCGCTTCCAGGGACGCTGGAAATCTATTTGTTGGTTCCCGACTTGTACCAGAGTACTTCCAGTTACATCAATGGCTACCTTTTCAAGCATTTCCTCTACCAGGTCCATCATCCACTGATAGTCCTTGTAAGCGACATAGAGCTCGACTTGAGTAAACTCAGGATTGTGAAAGCGGGACATACCTTCGTTCCGGAAATCTTTGGAGAATTCGTAAACCCCGTCAAATCCACCTACAATCAGCCGTTTAAGATACAACTCATTGGCGATACGAAGGTAAAGTGTCATATCCAGGGTGTTGTGGTGGGTCTTAAAGGGCCGCGCAGTGGCTCCTCCATACAAAGGCTGAAGAATGGGGGTTTCCACCTCCAGGTACCCCTTACCATTGAGAAAATCCCGCATTGACTTCACCAGCAAGGTCCGCTTACGAAAGGTTTCCCGAATTTCCGGATGAACGATCAGGTCCAGGTAACGCATACGGTATCTGGCTTCCGTATCCGTAAAAGTATCGTGTAAAGTCCCATCCTCCTCTGTCTTGCGGAATGCGATCGGCCGCAGGGTCTTAGCAAGAATGGTAAATTCAGTCACTGAAAGGGTAACTTCACCGGTCTTGGTGGTGAATATATCCCCTTTGACCCCAATGATATCTCCCAGAGAGATGAGTTTCTTAAAAACGGTATTGTATAGGGTTTTATCTTCGTTAGGACATATCACATCGCGGTTGAAGTAAAGCTGCATCGTTCCGGTGCTGTCCTGTAGTACTCCGAAGGAAGCCTTGCCCATAACACGTTTCACAACAAGACGTCCAGCCAAAGATACCTGTTTGTATGCTTCGGCTCGCTCGTCAGTGTACCCGGCGAGGACGTCCGCTGCATTGGCAGTAACCTCATACTGATCTGCAGGATAAGGTTCGATACCCATATTACGCAATTCCTCAACTTCTTTGCGTCGCTGGATCTCCTGGTCGTTGAGTTGTCTGGTTTCCACGGTTAAATAATTGTATATGATGCAAATTCCGGCAAAGTTAAGACAAATTCATTATTCTATGACCGGGACCTTTCTTTTATCAGGTACTGGTGCTGCCCATTCAAATTGATGTTACACGATCGGTTTTTTATTCGACCTCAATATCGTATATTTGCGATATACAATTAAAGAAATGGCGACTACAAAGATAGAGTCCTATGCAGCTTCAACGATCCAACTGGCCAGATGGTCCAAAGCACTCTCCCATCCCGCCCGCATTTCAATCCTGCAAATCCTTCAGGAACGGCAGGCTTGCATTTGTGGTGATTTGGTGGACATGCTGCCTCTTTCACAAGCGACCGTGTCCCAGCATCTGAAAGAGTTGAAAAATGCCGGGCTGATCAAGGGCGATATCGATGGCCCTCGCATCTGCTATTGTATCGATAAAGAAAATTGGGAAGAAGCTGGAAAGCTGGTTGCACAGCTCTTCTCCAACTCTGGGGATATCCCAAGGTGTTGTTAGTTACGCATTAATTTACTGTAATGGAAAATTCGGAAAAGATCAAAGAACTTGTTAGGGAAAAGTACGGGCAGATCGCAACTCAAGACCCCGAGTTGAATGCCACCTCCTGTTGTGGAGTAGATGGCTGCACGACAATAGACTACAGTATCTTCAGTGAAGATTATTCCGGGCTTGAGGGATACGTCAAATCTGCTGACCTCAAATTGGGTTGTGGCATGCCAGTAAAGTATGCAGGCATCAGCCGTGGAGATACGGTGCTAGACCTTGGTTCAGGTGCGGGAAACGACGCGTTTGTTTCCAGGGTGCTGACAGGTGAAGGAGGAGAAGTGATCGGGGTGGACATGACTGAGAAAATGATAGAACTCTCCCGTCAACATGCAAAAAGTTTGGGGTTGAAAAATGTACAATTCCGCTTGGGTGACATTGAAGACCTGCCCCTGGCAGGCGATCGGGTCGATGTAGTCATCAGCAATTGCGTTCTCAATCTGGTTCCCAGCAAGAGGAAGGCATTTGCCGAGATTTTCCGGGTGCTCCGGCCAGGTGGTCATTTTGCCATCTCAGATGTAGTACTAAAGGGTGAACTCCCAATTGAGATACGGGAGGCAGCCGAGATGTACGCTGGATGTGTGGCGGGGGCTTTGCAGAGATCTGACTACCTTGGAATTGTCCATGACACTGGGTTCCAGTCTGTTTCCATCAAAGCTGAAAAAGAAATCACAATCCCGGATGAGATCTTGCTGAACTATATGGATGAAGATGGCCTGAAAGCTTTCAAAGAAAGTGAGACCGGGATTTACAGTATTACCGTCACTGGTTTCAAAGAAGCCAATGCTTGCTGCGACCCCAATGGCAATTGCTGCTAGCAGGGGATAAAGTCATAGAGAGAACTTTCAAAACTTTAAGGACTACACCGTTGACCGCTGATCTTTGATGGGCTTGCTCGCCCGTACCGGCAAACTCAACCCTCAATAATTAAAGGTTGCCAAGCCGATCAACCCTTCTTTCCACAAAGCAAAACAAAATGCCAAGTCCAGTATCACCAGACTAAACCCTAAAAAGAAAAAGCCACCATTTTGATATCTCTTCTCCGGGTCCTTTCTAAGAAGACGGATCCAGCCCCAGATCCCGGCCAAGGTTGTCAGAAGAACAAGCGAAGTAAAAACTAAAATACAAAAGGTATGGAAGTTCAGTTGGCCTAATTCGGGCGGATTCGACTTCAATAATATGTAGAACGCCACCTCTGCACTGATAATCGGAAAACAAAGCCAAAGGGCAGACAACGCTGGCCCCTTCCCTCTGAAATACATCAGAAGCCACTGAAAGGCTCCCAAAAGTGAAAGCACCCACAATCCCCATCTGAATACCTTTCTCCAAATGGCTAAACTTCCCTTCACAAAATACAATTTACCTATACTCAAACCGAGTTCTCCAGTTTCGGCATCTACGCTGAAAACTGCTCCGGTATGAATTGTTCCCGCCTTAACCAAACGGCCACTCCCAATCCAGTACCAATCCTCTCCGTCAATCTGAAAAGTCCGCTCACCGGTCCTCACCACCTTTACATCCAGCATCCACTTATCAAAAAAACCCGGAATAGCATTGCGTGGGTTTGCGAAGGCATAGGTTCCGGCAAATTCATTGAGGTCAAGTTTACTGACCTGGTTCTTCAGAAAGATGGGGGGAACTGGGCTATTTCGCCTTGGAATACAGGAAAAGCGACAGGCATGAACGAGAGGTGCAGATCGGATACTTCCTTCGGGACTGCCATTAAAAAGCACCGCAAAACCGCTATTCTGCTCTGGAAAATACTCATAGATCGCTGTAAACCCGTCAACTTTTCCTGTATGGTAACGGCACATCCACCCTGCTATGTAGTCGATCTGGACACCTGCACCATAGCCCACTTCGAGTCCTGCCCGGCCTGCAGGTGTAGTGCGCATCGATTCGAGGCGGATCATAGTTTCAGGCTGAATGAGGGGTGCACCCCGGTGAATGAGACACTTGAGCAACCGGCTGAGATCAACAATATTGGTGTAAAATGATACGGAAGGTTTGTAATGGTAGACTGGAGCAGAAGAGATTGGCTGCCCCTCATTGTGGCCGACAGCTTGGTTTGCAATGTCATTGGGAATAGGTCCAAACCCTGATTTCGTCATTTCCAAGGGTTTTAGGACATATTGATCCAACCAATCTTGCCAGGAATGTCCGGAAACACGCTCTCCGATCAATGCCAGCAATGCATACCCAACATTGGAATAGGACGCAGTACGTCCGGGTTCCCAGCGGAGCTGCTTAGACGATGGATTAAATAGCAGGGCTTCTTCCAAGTCGGACTGTGAATAATATTCATTGAAATGCATCTCATCCAATCCACTGCTATGCTCCAGAAGATGCTGAACCTGTAATTCTTTGCCCCAGTTGGCACTGGTCCCTTCTGCGATACCTGGCAACAAAGAATCTACCCGTGCCGTTAACCTCAATCTTCCTTGCTCCACCATGCGAAAGATGCCCAATGCAATCACCGTTTTCCCAATGGATCCAGCTTTGAATACCGTCAAGGTATCTACCCCCGGAGCTCTGTTGACCTGCCGGCTCCCAAATCCTTCCATATAAATTACGGAGTCCCCACGGATGACTACCAAAGCAGCCCCTGGAGGGCCTTCCATCTGAGACCAGGCTCGCAAAGCCCAGTCGCCTGGCTTGGCGTTCAGGTGAAAACACTCCTGAAAGCACCCCCGTAGGCATACCACAAAGCAGGCGATCAGAACATATCTAGTCAAGTTTACTCCCGGTTGATTTTAACAATGTGTGAAATATAGTGCAACGATCCGTTTAATGTAGACAACTCAAATGGCCAGATCTTGGTTAACGGCCTCGATTTGTTTATCCTTGCGCCTCCAAATTCTGGAAAAAGAATGTTTTTTATGGATCGTAAACGTCTCATCCCTATCGGATTAATATTCATCCTTCTTCTGAGTGGCAGCTATACTGTCGCCAAGTACTTTGGTTTCCTTCCAGAGATATTCGGAGAATCCACAGTTATTGCCGGGTCCAAGATCGAAGAGACTATGGTGGCTTATGGCATCGAATTGGAGAATTTATACCTCTGTTCCGATGTTATCCAACCCAATGATAATCTCAGTGCCATTCTCAATCGAAATGGAGTTCCATTTGCATTGATCAGCGAAGTGGTGAGCAAGTCTCAGGCGGTATTTGATGTCCGAAAGATCCGTTCTGGAAAATCTTACTGCGTCCTGCGCAGCGATTCTCTAGATCAAGCCCGTTATCTCATCTATGAACAAGATCCGGTTAACTATGTGGTCTATGATCTCAATGGATCTCCACAAGTTTACAAAGGTCGTAAAGAGGTAAAAGAATATAGGCGTGAAGCTTCCGGAGTCATCAATTCATCTCTATGGCAAACACTTTCAGACAATGATATCAGTCCTCAGGTAGCAGTTGAGTTGGCTAAGATCTATGCCTGGACCATTGATTTTTACCGTATTCACAAAGGGGACCAATTCAAACTGATCTTTTCGGAGAAATTCGTCAATGGAGAACGGATCGGAATAGGCCCCATCGAAGCTGGATGGTTCAAGCACAGGGACAAAGTGTATTATGCCATTCCCTTTACAGACGAAAACAACCACAAAGATTATTATGGATTTGAAGGGCTTTCTTTGCGCTCTGCTTTTCTCAAGGCACCCTTGGAGTTTCGTCGTATTTCCAGCAAATTCAACCGAAAACGATACCACCCTATCCTGAAGCGCCGCCGTCCCCACCTTGGCACCGACTATGCGGCCGCAACCGGGACACCGGTTTGGTCAATTGGAGATGGAGTGATCGTGAACGCTAAATATTCTCGTGGTGGAGGAAATAATATTACCATTCGCCACAACGATACCTATACGACCAAGTACCTGCACCTTTCCAAATTTGCCAAAGGCATAAAAAAGGGACGTCGGGTAAGCCAGGGAGAGGTAATTGGTTACGTTGGTTCTACCGGCCTAGCCACTGGTCCTCACCTCCACTTTGAGTTGATCAAAAACGGAAAGCACGTAGACTCTGTACAGGAAGATATGCCTAGTGGTGAGCCAGTCAGCAAATCTTGTATGGAAAGTTATATAGCCTACCGTGACCAAGTGGTCGAGCAATTGGATAAGATCGCAGTGCAAACGGTATCCGCAGAAGGAGCGGAGTAACTATATAAGGTGGTCAGTTCTCTTAATCTTGAATCGTTCCCAAAGTCGCATCCAGTATTGCATTTGCCGCAGCACGGTTGGCACCTTCAGCATAGATACGCAATACAGGCTCGGTACCACTTGGACGGATCATTACCCACTGTTCACCAGGCAAGTGGTACTTAAAGCCATCCAGCATTTCGGAAGAAAGGATCATGTAGTCGCCAAAGCTATCGTACCTGCCCAACTTTAATTTGGCAATAATGGCCTGCTTGCTTGATCCCGAAAGGTGCAGGTCTCGGCGCTGGAAAGAGAAGGATCCTACAATATCGTAGATCTCCAGGATCAACTCTGTCAGTTTTTTGCCTGTCTTGGCCATCATCTCCATGACCATCAGGCCTATGTAAATACCGTCCCGTTCCGGGATGTGACCCTTTACAGCGATACCACCGGACTCTTCTCCTCCAACCAGTACATTTTCTTCCAATATTATCTGAGCAATGTACTTGAACCCAATCTTGGTTACGGTGTATTCCAACCCATAATACTCACACAACTTCCTGACTTTGGGAGTTACAGAAAAAGTGACGACGACTTTTCCTGTGAGCTTTTTCTCCTTCACCAAGTAGTGGATAAGAAGCAACAGGATATGATGGGAATCAACAAAATCACCGTTCTCATCCATGAGCCCAATGCGATCTGCATCCCCATCGGTGGCCAATCCAATATCAATTTTCTCAGCCCGGATCAGAGCCTGAAACTCTTTCAAGTTTTTTTCGATCGGTTCGGGAGGAGTTCCCATGAAGGAAGGATTGTAGTCTGCATGGAGCAAGGTAGCCATCGGGAATACCTTTCGAAAAACATCCTGACCAGCGCCATACATGGCGTCATAGCCCAGTTTGAGACCGGAATTACGAATCAGGTGAAGGTCAAAACTCGACTTGAGGTAATCGATATAGACTGCTGCCATATCATGGTATTCTACCATCCCATTTTCTTCGAATTCTTCATACCGGTCAGGATAGTCACCAGGTGCTTCTGGTATGAGCGCTTCGATCTTCGCAATGGTATCCGGCAAAGCGGACCCGCCAAAATCCCCTTTGATCTTAAAACCAGAGTACTCTGGTGGGTTGTGAGAGGCTGTGATGACCACTCCGGCATTGACCTGACACTTGACCACAGAAAGAGAGACCATGGGGGTCGAAGAGAAGCCATTGGAGACATAGACCTTGATACCTTCAGAGGCAAGGACATTGGCAGTGGTCCGGGAAAACAAGGGTCCATGAAAGCGGCAATCATAGCCAACCATGGCAGTGGGATGGTCTCCATAATTGGCCTTCAGCCAGGCTGCGGTGGCCTGCGCCACCCGAGTAAGATTTGCAATTGTATAATCTGCTGCGATGATGGCCCGCCAGCCGTCTGTTCCAAACTTGATCTTCGTCATCTTTCATTGGTTTCCAACGAAATTAAAAAAATTGTTGCTAGATATTATTCCCGAGAAATATTCTTATATCATATTATTTCTTTTTACAGGATGCGGGGTTAAATTCGTACACAGGAACATGATCTAGAATTCTAAAAATACTGAATTTATGGCATTTGACATCGAAATGATCAAGGAAGTGTATCGCCGCATGCCCGAACGTGTTGACGCAGCACGTGACTTACTGGGCCGTCCACTGACCCTTTCCGAAAAAATCCTGTACGCTCATCTTTACCAGGGATATCCGACCGCAGAATACGAACGCGGTAATTCCTATGTCGACTTGTCTCCTGACCGCGTTGCCATGCAGGATGCAACAGCCCAAATGGCCCTTCTCCAGTTTATGATGGCTGGGAAATCGCGAACAGCTGTTCCTTCCACAGTCCATTGTGACCACCTGATCCAGGCAAAGGTTGGTGCAAATCAGGATCTTGCAGCAGCCAAGATGAACAATTCAGAAGTCTTTGATTTCCTTGCTACAGTTTCAGATAAATATGGCCTGGGTTTCTGGAAGCCAGGTGCAGGCATTATTCACCAGGTCGTCCTCGAAAACTATGCATTCCCGGGCGGGATGATGATCGGGACTGATTCGCATACTCCAAATGCAGGTGGCCTTGGCATGATTGCCATTGGTGTCGGCGGTGCGGATGCAGTCGATGTTATGGCTGGCATGCCTTGGGAGCTTAAAATGCCTAAATTGATAGGAGTAAAACTTACAGGTCGCTTGAATGGCTGGACTGCTTCTAAAGACGTAATTCTCAAAGTTGCCGGTATCCTCACTGTCAAAGGCGGAACCGGTTCGATTGTAGAATACTTTGGTGAAGGTGCGCAGAGCCTTTCGGGTACAGGCAAAGGTACCATCTGTAACATGGGCGCTGAGATAGGTGCAACCACTTCCATCTTCGAATATGGTGATGGTATGCGTCGCTACCTCAATGCAACAAAACGTGCTGAAATTGTTACCTTGGCGGATGAAATAGCTGACTACCTCCGCTCCGATGATGATGTCTACGACAATCCAGCCAAATACTATGATGAAGTCATAGAGATCAATCTCAGCGAGCTTGAGCCTCACCTGAACGGGCCTTTTACCCCTGATCGTGCATTTCCTATCTCTGAATTTGCAGCCGCAGTCAGAGAAAATGGATGGCCGGAAAAACTTGAGGTGGGCCTCATAGGATCTTGCACCAATTCTTCTTACGAAGACCTCACCCGTGCTGCTTCAATTGCAAAACAGGCCAGTACTAAAGGTTTAGAAGTAAAATCAGAATTTACTATTACCCCTGGTTCAGAACTGGTCCGTTTCACTGCTGAACGTGATGGCCTAATCGCTATCTTCGAGGAGATAGGAGGCGTAGTGCTTGCCAATGCATGTGGCCCTTGTATTGGCCAATGGGCACGACATACCAATGACCCGGAAAAAGCCAACTCCATCATTACCTCCTTCAATAGAAACTTCAAGAAGCGAAATGATGGCAACCCTCATACCCATGCTTTTGTAGGTTCCCCCGAACTGGTAACAGCTATGGTGATCGGTGGCTCACTGACATTCAACCCACTGACAGATACTGTTACCAACAAAAACGGTGAAGAAGTCAGGCTAGATGAACCAAAAGGCATTGAGTTGCCGCCAAATGGGTTTGATGTAGAGGATGCCGGCTACCAAGCTCCTGCTGAAGATGGATCGAAAATTGAAGTAGTTGTCAACCCTAATTCTAAGCGCATTCAATTGCTATCTCCTTTTCCAGCATGGGAAGGTACTGATATTAAGGGCCTTAAACTCTTTATCAAGGCATATGGCAAGTGTACTACAGACCATATCTCAATGGCAGGTCCCTGGCTTCGCTACCGGGGGCATCTGGACAATATCTCCAACAACTTAATGTTGGGTGCGGTCAACGCTTTCAATATGAAGTCTAACCACCTCAAAAATGCCCTCACTGGTGAGTATATTGAGGCTCCCCAGGTGGCACGTGCCTACCGCGAAGCAGGAGTTGGCTCAGTTATAATCGGCGATGAAAACTACGGTGAAGGTTCTTCAAGGGAACACGCTGCCATGGAGCCACGCCATATGGGAGTCCGTGCCGTTGTCGTTCGCTCGTTTGCACGTATCGCTGAAACCAACCTTAAGAAGCAAGGTGTATTGGCCTTAACCTTTGCCAACCCCGTTGATTACGACCTCATTCAAGAAGATGATACCTTTGACATCCTCGGATTAAGTGACTTTGCCCCAGGCTCACAACTAACGGTTGTTGCACATCACACCGACGGAAGTAGTGACTCAATCATTGCTGACCACACCTACAGTGAAAATCAGATTAGTTGGTTCCGGTCAGGATCCGCTCTGAACGAGATCCGTAAGCAGAACGAAGAATTGCATTGAGACCCTAGTTGAATGATCCACAAATCTTAAACCCGATTTACCATCAGACTCATTCATATAAAAGGTAAACCAGGATTCCTTCTTCTTACAATTATGGTTGGGATGCTGTTCTTTTTATCTTGTGAAACCGATAGTGAATCGGAAGGAAGCAATAATCCCCCGGGTAACTTCAACACTGATTCAATTAATGCTTATGCCCTTCAATCACCTGCGCTAGATCGACCCTCTGAAGCTTTCCAGACTGTCATTTCCAGCCCGAAAAATTTTACCGAATTGGTAGAGCTTTTCACGGTCTATCTTGTAAAGGATGAATACAGAAAAGTCAAAATGGACCCATTGGATCAGTTGCCCAAATTCAATGAGGCCAACGAGCACATTTTTTTAAGATATCAGATGAAGAAACCAACCTTGGTAGATCAAGGCATCAATACCTATCCGCGGTTTATCCTGAAGTGCTATCGATTTACCACGGAAGAAGCTGCAAACCAAGCTGTGACCAGTTGGTTGAATGGCTTTGAGTCCAGCGCAGATTCTATTGCTTTGGGACAGGAAGTTATGACGGTCAAATCCCCACCCCTATTCTGTGCCCTTCTTGAAAATGACTTCTTTATTCTGCAAACATCCTGTATCTACCAACATGAAAGTTTGGACAGCCTGAAATCGCGTTACTTCACATGGATGGAAGAAACCGGGGGACGCATGGCTTGGGAGATCGGATGTGATGCCGGAAGGGTTACTTACCAATTCCGGAATGATCCATAAATTCGAAGTGGGAATTAGTTGATGAACCGCTATTTTTAATTGGTGAAAGAGACTTGCGTACTACTTTTTTATACCCTGCTGCTGGGGGGAACTTTGTGTTCTCAGCAAACCCTACCCTATAACTGGCGTCCTGAGCAGCCTCGATACGGTGGTTTTGTTCGTGCAGATACGACCGTGAATAGTAAGCGAGTGGCTACAGTTACAGGTGTATGCCTTGCGGGATATGGACTTGCCTATACAGGAATATCCCTGGCTTGGTATAAAAACATACCTAAAACCAAATGGCATTGGTTCAATGACAATTACCAGTGGAGTCAGGTTGATAAAATGGGGCATGCATTTGGAGGATATCAAGGTGCTCGGGGAATGATCGGGCTTTTCAAATGGAGTGGAATGAATAAATTTCACTCTGCCTTGTATGGGGGTTTGATCGGATTCATATCTTTGGGACCCATTGAAGTTCTTGACGGATTCACGGAGAAGTGGGGGGCATCCGTTGGGGATTTGATCGCTAATCTCACAGGTGCGGGACTCGCCTTTACCAATGAAATGCTCTGGGCAGAACAGCGAATCCAGTTTAAGTTTTCCTACCACCCTACCCGGTACGCTGATGTTTACCCGGAATTGTTTGGAGTTGGGATCGAAAAGCCTCTCAAAGATTACAATGGACAAACTACCTGGCTCAGTTTCAGGATCCACAGTTGGTTACCAAAAGGAGGGATGCTCAGACACAAATACCCTAAATGGCTAAATATTGCTGTCGGCTATGGTGCAAATGGTCTGGAAGGGGGATATGACCTGGGGTTTACCTCAGCGGTTAAAGAGAGAGAATATCGCCAATTTTACCTTAGTCCAGATATTGACCTTTCAGCTATTTCTACCCGGCATGGAGGTCTCCGAATCCTGCTAAGTGTCCTTAATCTGATCCATCTTCCTGCTCCTGCGCTTGAACTGAATGGGCAAAATGGATTCCGATGGCATTGGCTCTATATGTGATGGACTCTGCGAAATGAAGTTGCACAGAAGCAACAAGACTTGGTTTCAATTGTTAACACATTACCTTACGCTCACACGCTTGATGCGCGATCGATCTCCATCGGAAATCTCAACCATATACAGCCCTCTCGGCAGGTTGCCTAAGTCGAGCTGTACTTTCTTTGTGCCTACAAACGGGTTAATGGACTCTTTCATCATTTCCTGTCCGATGAGGCTGTAGACTTTTAAAGTCATCACTGCACTGATTGGATCAGTGGTTTCAAGGGTCAAGGTTACTTCGCCGGACGTAGGATTAGGAAAGATGGTAAATTCTTTCAAAAATGGTGGGGTATGATCCTCCGCGCCCGAGGAAGGATACGCAAACGAATCTGAACTCAAGAATACAAAAAAGAATATAACGGGAAGTATGCGCATTTTCATTTCAACTTACCATAGCCCTTTATCATATACGAATATAGAGGAATGGTTGCAAATGAGAAAGCATGGGGAATAAAAAAAGGATAATTTTACTCCTGTGGATAGATCACCGCTCCGGGTTCTCCCGGAGAGGAAAGTCCGGACAGCACAGAGCATCTCGCTACCTAACAGGTAGGTACCGTTTTCGGTAACGGCAAGTGCAACAGAAAGTAAACCAGCCTCGCAAGAGGTGATGGGTGAAATGGTGGTGTAAGAGACCACCGGTTCCGGTGGTGACATCGGAAGCCAGGCAAACCCCGGGAGCTGAAAGGCCAAATATACCGGTGGCCCCAACATGTTTGGGAAAAGAGTAGCTCGCTCTATGCCGGTGGGTAGGCTGCTTGACCCTGTAGGTGACTTCAGGGCTAGATAGATGGTGATCGCCCATCCAGGTGGGTTACAGGATCCGGCTTATAATCCACAATTGGGGGGTGGCAGAGCCACTCCCCATTCTTTTTGAAATTGGGAATTGAATTTTCCTGAATGGTCTTGACCTATAACTAAGTCAGCATCAACCGAGCTAGTATTAACTGATAATATCCGGTCAACTCCACCCCCAGAATCAGATTTGCAGTTTTTACGACTATTACCTTACAATCAACTCAAGGTCAAGTTTAAAATCCCGGGTAGTAAGATATCCCTCAAAGGGTTCTTCCAACACCCTAAACAAAACACTTACCGACCGCATAGAACCCGTATAATCAAGAATCTCTGTTGGGTCTAGGAAAATCGTGTAGGTAAAGGGGGATTCCGTGAACCGGACATCTTGGTGATCAGTAGCCAATACCTTTTGCGTCATGGAAGTACCCAGCAACAAAAGACCCTTGTCATCTTTAAGCTTTAAATGCTGAGGGACGCCTCCTTTTTGTGGCTCAATCCTGAAACTATAGTAAACGGAATTAAAGTGTTGTTTTTTGTCCATGCCAAACAAACCGTAAAACCAAACAAAGAATCGTTTTAAACCTGAGCGACCAGGAGTTGGAACAGATGATTCCAGCACTTTCTTCTTAATGGTTTCTCCAGGATCATCTGGGTTCTTATCTAAAAAGTTTAATTGAATGAGGTCGGAATTGTGCTGGGAAAGATCAAGATATATGGTGTCGGTGACGAAAGTAGTCATGCCCTCTTGCTGTTTCCGTCGTATGCGCTGATATTTGGCTTCTCTCAGGTAGCGGAATGACTTTATCGGTTGGCGAACCCACATTCTGGCGAAGAAGAAGATTAAGAACAAGAACAATACAATCCCAATTATCAACCACAGTAACCAGTTCGACTCAGTCTCAATGATGCCAATGGTACTACCTGTAAGAATGCTGTTCTCGTCTTCTAGGTAAACAGGCTGGTCACCCGCCATGTAGTACGGTATGAGTCCAACCCGAAGGTCAAATGAATCCTCCGCTAATACCAACGGTTCATCGTCAGGATGAATGCCAACCCTGAATTTCAGACTGTCTTCGTCAAAAAAGAGAATTTGTAACTCTATACTGTCTCTTGAATTGATCGCAGCTACATGGTGGGGGGTAAATTTGAAATTCTTGTCATCAAACAAGGTATCAAATGCAACAGGAATAGATGTGGTATATTTGTCCGGTTCATTACCATCTGGATTCTTCTTAAAAATTATTCTAGGAAAAATAATATGATTGTACCTCTTACGGCCGTCATAGATCGTTTTCAAGCGTTCCATAGCGGTAACAGGATCTACAATAACCCTGTCTGGTTCTATTAATACACCCAGGGTATCTTCTTTTCCTATATCTATCCCATTCCTATCAGGCATGAGTCCGTCCTTAGCGGCATTCTCACTTTCACCAAGTCCGTCCTCTTCATCCGGATTCCGACTACCGATGACTCCTTTGACAGAACCTCCCGTTTCTAACCCGGAGTTACTAAGGCTACTAGGCTTGGCGGCATCCGGTTTTTTTTCAGCTTCTTTCCTAACTTTCCAATTGGTCAGTGGGGTTACTTTACCAATTCCAATTCCTCGCAAAGCCACAGTCCCGATGATCGCGCCTTCATCGGTGCCTTCTTCGCTGGTTATGGCTTCCTTCACACTTTTCCCTTTAGTACCTGATCTACTGGTAGTAGAATTTCCCATGGTACCAGGCCTCTCACTGTCAGAACTTTTACCACTGGCATTGGGAATTATAGTGGTCGTACCAACTCCTTCTGTGTTGTTGCCGGCGAGGAATATTGAGGTACCATTTGTGCCTTTGGCATCAAGCGCCACCATAATGGTTTTTAAACTTCCACTGGCATTGCTTCCTGAATTGATATCTGTGAACACAAGGGTGCCTGCGTCACTGTTAAGCCTTCTACCCGGAGGCGCATAACGTACAAAAAAAGACTTCCCTCCTTTTCCAAGTTTTATCTCCGAGCCGGGAGGCACAGGGGTTCCGGCACTGGTGTTTGATATTAACTTGAATGCATCCCTGCTGTTGTTGTCAATCGCAAAATTTGCCCTTCCTTCTCCATTACCATTCCAGGTAACTTCCAAAAGTTGATCACCTGGTGAGCCAAAACTGAAATCAGGAAGGGTTGTTGTGTATTTATTTGCGCGGTTGTCCCAAAACATCATCATCCCTTCAGCGGACAATTCCATGCGAAACGTGATCCCTCTGGTAGTGGGATCAGAATCTCCCACGGGGGATATTAGCAATGTCACCTCAGACAAGTCACTGATGCTCCTTGAGTAATCAACATTAAAGGTGAGGTTTACCGACTCCCCCGGATTGATTTCAGTCGGAAGTTCATTTTGTAGTGAGTAAGGTCCTTTCTTAAACCTCTCCGAACGCAACAAACTGATTTCCACAGGGAGATTGTGGGTCATTCGGTGTTTTAGAATAAGAGTAAAACTCTGTTCATCGTAGCTGAACTTGTGAATACTCTCTATAGTGCGTCCAAGGTCAGCATCGATGAGTACGATGGACTTCTGGGCGGCTAGGTGATTGAAGAACGCTACTACTAAAAGTAGAACCGCTCCGAGACGAGTTAACAATTTCAAAACGTTCAAGCCCTTTTTACGGTAATTATTCAAGGATAGAGCAGGTACGCAGCTCATTGATTCCATTTTATTATCACTCCTTATCAACGCTCTACGAGTTTCAGTTCCGTGCGGCGGTTGTTTGCGTGTTCCTCTTCTGTACAATTTACACCGTCAGCACACCTATTGAGAAGATATTCCTCTCCAAAGCCCCAGGCAATAAACCGATCATCCGGCAAAGGAAGATGGGTTTGAATGTACGCAACAACCGACTCTGAACGACGACGAGAAAGTTCAAGGTTGTACTTTTTTGTTCCCCTCGAATCAGTATGAGATCGAACTTCCAGTTTTGCATTCGGATTATCCCTTAAGAAGAAGTAGATCTCATTAAGATCTTTCTTAGAAAGAAGATCCAGTTCAGTCTGATTGTAAGTATGGTAAATGACCTTAATGTTATTGTCAAGGCCAAATCTTACTTCGTGCATCACTAGCTCAACATTCAGCTCAGTGGTACCGACCTCAGGTTTTAATCCACTGGTACTTGCAGCGAGGAATCCTTCCTTAGAAGTAACAATGGAATAATCACCACCACCTCGCGGAATGACTGCATAAAATGATCCGTCACGAAGGCTGAGTGTAGAGTCAACTATTTGCTGAGTTTTATTGTTGATAATTACTATTGAAGCTTGGGGTATAAAAGCCTCCATATCAGAATCTTCCCGGACCTGCCCACGAACCAGAACATATTCGCCCTTGGTCATTGACACAAGATCCTCACGGATCCCACCTCCGCGAGTATCTCCAATTGAAAGGTTGAACACCTTTGCCATGTAGCCTTCTTTCTCGAAAATGATAGAATAATCTTGATTTTCACGGAGACTAATCTTGAAATCGGCTGAATCAGTATCAGTGTACAGTTCATCTACGACCTTGCCACCGCTAATAACCTTAATTTTAGTCTCTCCCAACAGCGAGTCTAACTCTAGATCGTAAGTGATACCACTCATTTCGTAAAGCTGTTTCGCTTCAAGGTACACATACAGATTTACATCGCGGCCCTGTGGAATATCTTTTGTCCAGAAAGTATCTTGGTAAGTGAAAAAGCCAGGTTTATCAACGGTCAACAGGTAACCTGTGTTGATTTTACATGGCTCGGAAAACTTGCCTACCTCATCGGTAATGATCACTTTTTCATTGCCGCGAATGTCTTGAATCCTAACGGTAGAACCTGCCAGACTTTTCTTGGTCGTGCTGTCAAATACACGACCAGTCACACCCGGGCGACGTCTGAAGTAATAAATATCATCTCCTGAAGCAGGGTTCCTGTTGGAACTGAAGTATCCTGATGAAGTTCTTGGGTCCCAGGAGATTCCGAAATCATCTCTGGACGAGTTAAGCCCTGAACCCATATTGACCGCATTGGTATAGCGTCCTTGGGAATAATCAGCAGTGTAAACGTCCAGTCCCCCATATCCAATATGGCCATCTGAAGCAAAGAATAAGAAACCTTCCCGGTTAAAGGAAGGGAAAAGCTCGTCTCCCTCGGAATTCAATTCGGAACCCAAGTTAAGAGGAGCGCTCCACATTTTCCCTTCTCGCTTTACCATGTAAAGGTCAGCTCCGCCAAAGCCCCCAGGACGAGTAGAGCAAAAAACGACCACATCACCAGAGGGGTGAATAGCCGGGTGGAAATTGGAACTATTGTCTGACAAATTATGGGGAAAAGTTTCTAAATCATTCCATCTGGTCCCCTTCATCCCACGCACCCGGGCCTTCAGGATCCTTACTCTTTGCTCTTTACCACTACCTGCCCACGTCGAAGCCAAGGAACCAGTTCGTTTGTGAGGTTTCCAAACGCGAGTGAAGAGTACAAGTCCACTTTTAGGCATATCAACCGCACTGAAATCACTATGCCTGGAGCGTGCTTTGCCCCTGATCCGTCGCACCTTTTCCAGTTGTCCCCGGCTGCGTTTGACCGCTGAAAAAAGGTCATAATCTCCCTCATACCCAATATCTTTGTCAGTACCAATAACCCTCTTTTTACTTCGAGTTGCAAAGACAGCATGGTACTTACCATTGATCGAAATTACATCGGAGTTAACCGTATTAACTTCGTCTAGAGCACGAATCGCATAGCGTCCATTTTCATTTCTAGCTCTCATTGCCATATCACAGGATGCAATATATTTCACACCCAATGAGGGTTGACCGGTTAACTCTGCAAAAAGTTTGAACTGACTTTTTGCCTCCTGATACTTACCGTTTCCTTGAAGAACCCTTGCATAATTCAGACGGCAATCAAAAGACTGACTGCCACCAATGATCGACTTGCGGTACCAGCTTTCTGCTTTCTCAAAATCACCGATCATCCGATAACGATCGGCTAGTTCTTCCATCCTAGCTGGAGACTCTCCGCTCTTAAGTATACTGTGGATCTTCACGATATCCTCTCGCCACTGCCGACTATCCTGCAATCTGGCGTTGGTCCTGGAAGAAACATATACCTGAGACACTCCCCACTGAGAGAACAGTAAAAGAGAGGTCAGGATAAGCAATAGTTTGATTTTCATTTAGAACAAAATACCTTTCTGACAGAGCCGCTGACCCAGAAATGACTCAACGGTTTAAAATAGTCATTAAACGCTTCTCTTACGAAGGAGGCACTTTAATGAGGAGTTACCTCAAATCCTGCCTGAGACCTTCTTTGATGGGTTTGCTGTCCACAACGTGGATAAATGCAAGCACACATGCTCAGGCAATATAGTGAAAAATGCCAATAAATCTACCCTAGGAGATTTAATATGAATCCCCTTCATTCTGCGGTATTAAATATTGTAAAAAATTCAAAATCTTTTTTCCTTGCAGCCAAATATTCTCCATTATCTTGATTATCTGTCCTTTCAAAGTATACATAAATCCCAAAATAGCTTTACACCCCTGAAACCCTTTAAAATGATTCGGATAAAGGAAAAATCTGATTCAGACTTTTTTTTTATTACTTTTAAAATGGAAAAGCACCCGAGCCTCTTGTTCTTCGTTGGATGGCTCGGAATTATAGCTACCGGCAATATGGAAATAGCATACCCCTGATGTCACGAATTGCAGAAATTGAAAAACTCAGAAGTCGGATGAGGCAGCACCACTTTGTTGCAATATCTGGACCTAGAAATACTGGCAAATCCCGAATATGTAAGGAGCTTAAGCGAGGGCTTGAATCTGAGGTCAGGAATATGCGAGAGGTAGAAAGAAGATTCAAGGCTAAAGCTGGCATGAAGTGGAAAGTCGCCCATATCAAACTGACCCGCGAAGATAACCCATTTGATTTAGTCACCCAGGCTATTGCTGACTCTGGTTCAAATATCCTCGTTAGCAGTAATGAAAAAGTTGACCCGTTATTTGAAAACAAGATCAAAAGGGTTCTTAAGCGGGAAAACCATTCCGGTTTGATCTGGGTTTATGAAAAATTTCTCAAGCCCAGGGGCTACAACTTTCTCCTCATCGTTGACCAATTCGAAAACCTGTTTTTTTCCACTATCCTTTCACAAGAGGAGAAGTTACTGTTCATAAGGATGTTGTTACATGCAAGTCTGCACAAGCGGCAGATCTATGTTCTTGCAGCTATTCGGCCTCCTAAAGCAGACCTCTGGAAAACAAACTTTAAAGAATTGAACCAAGCCGTCAATTTATGTCGCTTTCGCCTCTATAACCCCAATCAGAGAGAGTTAGAAGGCGTCATTGACCAGGCTTTTCAAATAGAAAAAAGTAGGATCCTTGGCAATGACCTTAGTGATGAGCTCTTATCGCCTGAGTGGTTGATGCAGCAGGATATTTATCAGAGGGTTGCCATTCCCAAAATTCGAAACATCTCTGAAGATATGGCTGAGGTCATGAAGACCAAATGGAAGAAGATGCTGAAAGAAACTTCTCCAAACACCAATTCCCGGATGGTTGCAGCCTCATCTGTAAAGCATATTACGAAGGAACTGAAATCCATTACAGAAACCATTTGGCCCCAATTGCTTATTGCTTCCAAAATTGGCAACCTAGCGGAAGAAGATAGAGATGACATCATCATTGATCTTAAGGCTCAAATGACCGATGTCCTAACCTCTGAGCTTTTACATCGGATGAGCAAACACCTTGCCGAAGAGCTTTATTTTGAACGTGAACCACTGACACAGATTGAGAAGCATGTTCGACAACTTGTAAGAGACTGGGCGGATGCAACCTCAGAGATCAGGTCTGAACAAGAGGGCCGTCGAAGCAGAATTAAGACTGTCTTCCTTGCAGAGCAAAAATCTACTGGTGCAGCTTTTGGAGATACCAAAATCGATTTAAGCCTTCCATTGTCTGAGCGAGCAGAATCTGCTTACAATGCACTCCAAACTACTCTTGACAAGCGTATTGCGAAAAAAGTGATGATCATTATGGGGCGTTCTGCCAATGCCTCAGAGGCACCCAAGATGACCGTCGACTCTTTAGGCTATGCGATTGGCCGCTTCTCCAGCAGGATCAATGACGTCCTCGCAGTCTTCATTATGGCTGGAATTCTTATCCAAGACCCAAAGGGTGATCTCAAACCCAACACCAAAATTGAAATTTCAGATCTTGATATTGTTGAAAAGTGGCCACGTCTTAAAGAATGGGTTTTTGGACTTTCCCCAGGTTCCGGCAAGTCAACCAGCCCCGATTCTGCTACGTACAGTACTGATTTGGGAGACGGTGCACCTCCGGCAGAAGCCTTGGCAGAAATAGACCTTTCTCTCAAAGAAGACTTTGGGGATGTTCCCCAAGAGGCCAAAGAACTTGTACACCGTGCCGAATCCGTTTATGCATCCCTTGCTCCAGTCATGAGGAAGCGAGTCGCAAAGCGGTTGATGGTCTATGTTGCACAAAAGGCGGGTGCAGATGGAAGCATCAAAACCTCGGAAATCAAGAGTGGTATCGGCCGCTTTCAATCGCAGTTGGACGAATTGATAGAATACTTTGTCCGGCAGGGAATCTTAAAATTTTCCGGACCTGCTGTTGGGTTCAGTGACCCAGCTATCTTTAATACATGGTCAGACCTTCAAGGCTGGCTGAAAGAGTAATTGATAATCAAAAATCCTAGTTAGAAATGGCAAAGAAAAATAAATATACCCTTGAACAGATTGAACCCCTTATCGTAACACAGGAAGTGGACAATCGTACACTGTACATTGAGTTCGCCCTTCCTGGTTCAGATGAGATCTATGATGTCAGTTATACCATAAAGAAATCTCGCGATGTCGGAAGCAAGATCAAGGATCGAGCGACACGCACAGGGGTAATGTACGCCAGACGCGGTGCGGTGCGAGCGGTCCGTAGTGGACTTGGTGGAGGTATCGCCGGTAGGATGATCGGACAGACCATGAACCAAGCTTCCCGAGAGATCAAGCCAGGGCAGGGAGTTTCCCAAAAAGAAATTGATAATGCTATTGTTGAAGCTTTTGAAAAGGTTTCCAAATACTTTGAATGGAACGAAACCACCCAGGAATGGGGTAAACCTGGTGTTCCTCCACCGCCGCCACCCAAATCCCCCTTTGAAGAACAAGTTGCAGCAAATCCAATCGCAGATGCGCACGATAAAAATATCTTTGCACGGGTAATGGCTGAATTGGCCTATGCCGATGGTCAGGTTGCTCCTGAAGAAGCTGAATTTTTCAAAGAGATCATTCCCCCGGATCAGCCTGGACTGGATGTTCTTGCTAAATCAGATCCTGTTTCATCTATTGAAGCACAAGAGGTTACTGAAGGTGTAAAGGGCACAATTTATATGTTTGCCTGGGTAATCGCTTTGATCGATCTGGAACTAGATTCTATAGAGGAAGAGTTGCTGATGGAGTATGCTGACGTTTTTAACCTGACCGATACGGTTCGAAATGACCTTACCAAGCATGCTAAATATTTTGTGTTAGAAAAAAATATCGATCCGGATATCCCTAGAGATGAGCTGTTTAAAATCGCGGGAAAGATCGGGCTTGACAAAGATGATGCGGAACGCTGCCGAATTGCTTTCAAGCGCCGGGTAGGTTAAGCCTCCTGCTCTATATTTTCTCCACACATAGGACAATAACTCATCCAAGCCGGGAAGTCACCATTAGAAAGCAGTGTTGGGTGGGGGCATTCGGGCAGAATTACTCCGAGTTTATCTGCAATGGCTGACTCTGCTTTGCCACCGCCATTCCGCTCCTCCTGTACCGTTGGCTCAGCTACTTTGGAAGAAGTTGTATCTTTTGGATCGATGGCTGTTGGACCTTTCCCAACGGTGCCAGTATTCTTTTCTTCCTTCTTTTTACGTCTTGCATCCTCCATTCTATCCACAAATGCAGAACTCAATATACCTGTGGGAAGCGCCACCAATCCAATGCCAAGCAATGCGATCGAACCACTCAAAATTTTACCTACGCCAGTAACGGGATAGACATCGCCATAACCCACCGTAGTCAGGGTCGCAATCGCCCACCAGAAAGCATGTACGATATCAGGAAACTGATCTGGTTGAGCAGAATGCTCCGCATAGTACATCAATGTCGATGCAATCACCATTAGGATCATAGCTACAAAAATGGTGATGGAAAGGTCTCCGCTCTTTTCTTTGAGTACATCCCCCATCATCCGGAGGGAGTTCGAATATCTGGTGATCTTCAGTACCCTAAATATCCGCATTATCCTCAGCATTCGTATAAACTGCATTTCGGCCAGTACTCCCTGGGGAAGTAATATCAGCAGTAGAGAAGGTAGGATAGAAAGCAGGTCTATCAAAGCCATGAAAGAAAATACATACTTGACGAAAGGGCGCCATCCTTTGTACTCTAGAAAAACAAAATCTGCTGTCAAAACCCTTATAATGTACTCTATGGTAAATACGACCAGACAAAAAGATTCGAAGGCCTCAAACAAATGATCGTACTGTTCTCGAAGTGATTTGACAGACTCCAAGATGATAGCAATCATATTCAAAGTGATCAACAATATGATCAGGGTATTGAAAAAATTCCCCGTTCTACTGTCTTCATCTACAAATGCGTAGAGACGTTTCCGAAATGTCATGGATGATTTGATTTTAGATTCTCTAAATTAATATTATACAAATCCATTGAAACAAACAATCTAAGATATGCTTTCTCTACCGCATTGATCATCCAGAGGTTTTCCATCAGGTCCTAGCTCTTTCCCGCAATGGGCACAATATGGTGTCTTGGGAATAACTTGTCCTGCTTCTCCTTTAAAGGACTCCCCTGCTATCGCTTCTTCTCTTTGCTTATTGCGTTCCATTTTGTCAACAAATGCTGAACTAAGTATACCTGTGGGAAGTGCTACCAATCCAATACCCAAAAGCGCAATTACTCCCCCCAAAACCTTTCCAGCTCCCGTGATAGGGTATACATCACCGTAGCCTACTGTGGTAAGAGTGGCCACTGCCCACCAAAAAGTCGCTAGAATATTGGGGAATTGGTCCTCCTGAGCATCATGTTCTACAGTGAACATTAAAGTAGAAGACAGTACCATTAGAATGAAAGTTATAAAAATGGTTACTCCCAGTTCTCTCCCCTTTTCTCGGAACACTGTGATAATCATTCTCAAAGAAGAGGAATAGCGAGAGATTTTGAATACGCGAAACAGACGCAATGTCCGCAACAATCTGATCATTCTGAAATCCAAAGCTCCCACCAGATAAATGGTGTACGGTGCTATGATGATGATAATCGATGGTAAAATGGCCAGTAGGTCAACGATCGCTAGTGGAGATACTAAATACGTTAAGAAAGCCTTCCATCCTTTTTTATCGGGATATATGAAATCCGCAGTGCCCAGTCTCAGTATGTACTCAAAGCCAAAAATCAACACTGACCAGAACTCAATTTGATCAAACACAACTTTGTACCTAACTGCGAAATAATCATCTGATTCCATGATGATAGCCACCACGTTCAGGATAATCAATAAGATAATAGCACCATTGAACAAGCGGCTGGGTCGATAGTTCCCGGAATCTTCATTTACAATCCTGAATATTTGTTGACGTAATCTCATAGACAGGTTTAAGGTACAAAAAATATCTCCATTGGCTTTCATGTTCGTGAACCT
>JBFGVE010000010.1:0-41343 GCA_041565275.1 Bacteroidia bacterium | reverse complement strand
TGCTCATGGTTGTAGAGTTTAGCGTATTAAAAAAAGAGTGTTAACAGGGTTACTCTATCAAACTCGCAAATATTGTTGAGCGTATCGTTACATCATTCTCTGGATTCCAGAATAGAATTGGGTATGAAATTATACTAAGTTGCTGACAATTAATGGTTTGATTCCTTCAAAATCCAGAATCAAATATATTGAACCAGTCCGGTATTGGGTTGGAGATCTTCAACCATCGTCAAACAATCCATTCTCGGGCGATAGCAGGTTATGTTCTGACGACAACGGAGATGCACTTTGGTATACACCCAAGATATGCACCAACCGTAATGAGCTGTGGTGAAACTACCACAGAACTATACTCTGAACTACAACTGGGTTGCAGTGACACCCATCACCCAGGTATGGTCCGGACACATCCCGATATGCCAGTGAAAGGAGGTGGAAAAGGGTCCGGACACATCCCAGCTGTGGTTGGAAGTACATCCCGGTAGGGGTTGGACCACAATTCAGTTGTACGCTGACCGCAACCCGGCTGCGCCCTGACTACAACTGGGTTGGTGTTCGGGGATAAATCGGCTCGTGCTGGTAGAAAACCTAATTGCGTGCTGAGTTCAAGAGTGTGGGGGCGTAAATGGTAGGTTTTGTACCTGTTTTGGACAAAGGGTGTTCTCGTAAATGAGTATTCTCATGCCAAAAAAGACAGATCGAATGGAGTACCTCGTTCAATATCTCTGTTGACTTTACCTCCGATGACTGCCTTGAGGTGCATTGGATGTGCCCCATCACATGGCCGGATAGATCGTACGTGTTCTGAAGTGATAGTTTCACCGGCCTTCAGATCAGCAACTACGAACAACGACCTACCGAATTTTCTGTTTTTCTTTACTTTTTCCGAAAGTTCATAGGTAACCGTTCCAATGAGTTTTTCTGCCTCGCGAACGGCATTGACCATCTCCTTGAATTCTGAGAGATCAAGAGAAAAGTCAGCATCAGAACCTCCGATCGATTTGTCTAGAATAAGATGCTTTTCGATCACGCAAGCACCCATTGTTCGTGCAACAACAGGTGCTATACTACCCATTGTATGGTCGGAAAAGCCAACTTCAGTTCCAAAAGACCTCTGAAGATCGGGTATCACGGCTAGATTTGCCAACTCCAGCGGAGCGGGATATGAAGAAGTACACTTCAACAAAATAATATCCTCATTACCGACCGAATGACATGTATCAACAGCACGCTGAATGTCCTCTTTAGTAGCTATTCCGGTGGAAATTATCATAGGTTTTCCTTTGGACGCTGCATATTCTATCAAGGGAATATCTTGAATTTCGAAGGAAGCAACCTTGTACGCGGGGACATTCAGATTTTCTAAGAAGTCGACGGAGGTTGTGTCAAAAGGAGACGAAAAACAAATCAAACCTTCTTCATCTGCTACTTTAAAGAGTTCCTGGTGCCATTCCCAAGGTGTGAAAGATTCTCCATAGAGTTCGTAAAGGGTTTTTCCATCCCAGATGGTCCCGTGTCCAATCCGAAAAAGTGCACTTTCACAATCTATTGTGAGTGTATCCGGAGTGTAAGTTTGCAATTTGATTGCATCAGCCCCCGCTATTTTTGCAGCACGGATGGTGTCAATAGCAATATTCAAGTCACCATTGTGATTCGCGGAAAGTTCCGCTACAATAAAACACGGATGTCCTGGCCCAATACTCCTTTTTCCTATTTTAATCATTCCGATACCTTGTTACCGTTGAGTCGATCAACATTTGTTCTCAGATAAAACTCTCATCTCACATCACTCCTGGGGCTTCCTTTGCTAACCTCTACTGATTTCCTCCATATATTTCAGAAACCTGGTTTTTATGTGTTCATCAAACATTGTAGCCTGAACTTTGGTGTATTCTGCCAAGTGCTGACTACTCAACACTCCTGAAATGCTCTTTTTCAGCGAAGTAATATCTGTTAAGTTGAGGTCTCCGAGTCCGGCCACAGCGTTTCGGGATAAAAAACCGTCATAAATGCCTCTCTGATTGTCTACATAGTACCCGGTGATCACCGGCATTTTTACTGCGCAAACCTCGTACAATATCGTGCTGGACGGTACAATTGACAAGTGACATTGTTCCAAAACACTTACAAGGTCACGAGCACTTAGGTTTCTGTGGATTTGAACTTTATTCGATCCTGCCGCTTTGAAGATCTCTTCGTACTTGTACGCTGCTCCCAAAACAACATCAATGGAATATATTTCAGGAAAAGACAACAATGCTTTTACGACCAAATATGTGTGGTCCATTGGGTCAGCGCCACCGAAACACACAAAAGCTTTCCCTATATGATCAACGGACCGGCCTTTCGCCGACGCATGTAAAAATTCGGGTCTTAGAATGGCATGATCAGTGCCCAGTGCAAACTGAGTGTAAGGTTCAGCCGAGTACATATCCTCTGAAATACCGATCGCATGATTGACCACTAAGTCAGCATGCATGTGTTCTTCAGAAAGATCGTCCACATAAACCAATCGAAAGCCAGAATCGCGTAAAGCCTTTTGATAAAGGCTATGAAATCCGTAACCATCTGCGACAATAATGTGCGTGCCGGGGTCGTAGTTTTTCGCTAACCATCTGGGTTCTTGATCGATCGCAACAGACTCCGGAATAAGTTCCAAATTATAGTGACTGGGTACAATCTCATGGGTAGATCTTTCAGATGTTAAAAACGTGCAATCAAACTGATCCCGGAACATTTCCATCAATGCGAACAGTCGATACAAGTGCCCCAGGCCAATAGCACTGTCGCCATCAGCACGTAAGAGAATTCGACGGGTATGATTCGTACCTGATCCCAATTATTCGCCCAACTTTTTTTGTCCAATATGTGCATTTATCGCCACAAGTTCCGGGTGCTCATCCAGGATCCGAATGATATCTCCTGCATTCAGTAAATGCGCCTGGTGTTCTTCAATTAATACTTCCACCAATCTGAGATCTTCAGGGGTGTCAACCGTAACCCTGTAGCTACTTTTATTTTCTGAATGCTCCACGGGAATCAATCGAACCCGTTTGTTTTTACCCTGGTACAGATACGGGGTCACATGCTCTCTTTCATAGGATTCCGTTGCGTTACGGTGAGCTTCGTTCAAAAGATTGCTTCCGAATATCTCAAAATCAAATCCACGGGGAAACGTATTGCTGAGTCCGTTGGCTAAATAGACATGCGGATCTTTTAGATTTTGAAAGTTTTGAACGCCCTTTCGGATCAATTCACCATCGATCAATGGACAATCTGAGGTGACACGGATTACCAGGTCAAGGTTGAATTTCTTTACACATTGGTAATAGCGTTCCAGAACATCAAACTCATCCCCACGGCAGTATTGGATCCCTTCACTTTCGCAAAAATTGGCGACAGGATCATCAGACCTATTCTTCGTTGTAGCAGCAAATACAGAAATTCCAGATCGTTTCAGGCGATCCGTATGGTACTTAAGCAAGGGAACTCCCTTTATTTTTTTCAGCACCTTTCCAGGCAGTCTGCTACTTGTCATTCGCACCTGGGTAATTATTCCGGCTCTAACTTCCCACATAAAATTCGAAAACTTTGGAGATTACAAATTGCTGTTCATCAGCCGTTAATGTTGGGAACATTGGCAGACTAATGCACCGTTTGTAATATGCCTCCGCATTCGGCAAATCTCCTTCCTTCCAACCCAACGATTTATAATATGGCATAAAATGAGCAGGTATATAGTGGATCTGTGCGAAGATCTTATTCTTCACGAGGTGGTTGTACAATCCCAAACGATCTTCTACCTCGATGACATACAGGTGGTAAGCATGTCCGGCAACGACTCCCGATTGCCTCTTGACGAAAGAGCACTCGCGCAATGCTTCCGAATAAACTCTGGCAATTTCACGTCGCTTTTCTAGCCCCTTGTCTGCTTTCGCCAATTGTGTGATCCCCAATGCGGCTTGCAAGTCCGTTAAACGGTAATTGTACCCCAGATCGCTCATCTCCATATACCACAGAGGGTAGGAATCAGCTCCCCCTGCAGAACCAACAGAGTTTGTAAACAAAGTTTCGTCTTTGACGATACCGTGTGTTCTGAGTCGTATCAGTTGATCATAAAGTGCCTTATCATTGGTTGTGACCATTCCCCCCTCCCCACAAGCAATATGCTTTACAGGATGAAACGAGAAAATTGCGGCATCGGCAAATGCTCCGCTTCCACAATTGTGGTGGTTTCCCGAACTATCTGTAAAGTACCCCCCCGGTGCGTGACAGGCATCCTCTAATATCCAGAGATCGTATTCATCAGCAAGTCCTCTCAAGGCTTCCATGTCAACTGCTCTTCCCGCAAAGTCTACTGGAATGATTCCTTTGTAAGTTCCTCCGGGAGAAGACTCCAGCAAGTTGCGAACTGCCCTAATATCCATCAGGAATGAATCTGGATCAATATCTGCGAACACAACTTCGCCACCGCAGTACCTTACACAATTGGCACTGGCAACAAATGTTATGGGTGTGGTAATCACTTTGTCTCCTGGTGAAACTCCCAACGTCAGGGCACTTAAATGCAGTGCAGCAGTTCCATTACTCACCGCAACCGCGTATTTACTTCCCACGTAGTCAGCAAATACATTCTCAAACGCTCTGATTCGAGGCCCTTGCGTCATATAATCGGATTCGAGAGCTTCAACCACTGCATCAACATCTTTTTGGTCGATAAACTGTCTTCCGTATGGTATTCCCCTTATTTCCATTATACTGTAAACGCTGGATCAATATGTTTACGGATCTGCTCACGAAGACTTTCCACCGTTTCCCATTCGATGTTATCATTGGAATTATAGGCAAACCCTTCGGGTACTGATTTGGCCCCAAAATGGGTCACAAATTCTCCAATATCCCAGTTAGGAGTCTGTGGAACAATTACATAGTACTTCCCGATATCGTAAGTAAAGAAAGAATCTGACGGGGTGATCATCTCTTCATGGATTTTTTCACCAGGGCGAATACCTATTTCCTTGTGCTCGCATTCCGGTCCTACTGCCATTGCTACATCTGTGATTCTATAAGAAGGGATTTTAGGTATGAATATTTCACCTCCCCATGCAGTTGAAAGTGCGTGAAGCACGATATCTGCTCCCTCTTCCAGCGAAATATTGAAGCGAGTCATTGATTTTACAGTTATTGGAAGAATACCTTCTTCCCTTTTCTTTAGGAAATAAGGGATAACAGAACCAGAGGACCCCAGAACGTTACCGTAACGAACTACAGAAAAGCGTATATTATGTCTTCCCCGAATGTTGTTTGCTGCGACAAAAAGTTTGTCCGAAGTCAGTTTTGTAGCACCGTATAAGTTAATTGGTGCACAGGCTTTGTCTGTAGAAAGGGCAACGACATGCTTGACGCCTGTCTGTATTGCAGCGTGAATGACATTTTCTGCACCTCCCACATTGGTTTTGACACATTCGCTTGGGTTGTACTCGGCAATGTGTACATGTTTCATTGCTGCTGCGTGAATAACGTAGTCAATTCTTTCAAAAGCACGGAGCAACCGCTCTCTGTCACGAATGTCTCCAATAAAGAAACGAACCTGGGGAAAGTCTGCCTTTGGATACTCTTGCGCCATCAGGAATTGCTTCTGCTCATCTCTTGAGAAGATAACCAACCGTTCCACTTTCGGCCATTTTTTAAGGATTGTTCGTGTTAGTTCTTTACCTAGAGAACCAGTACCACCGGTAATTAAGACACTTCGATTAGTTAAGTCCATGGATTTGCTACTGATTTATATCTTTGTTTCAAGCAGTTCTGTTCTGCCGGTGCTTGCGGCCTCAGCGCACTTTGGCAAAGGTATACCTTGCTTGCGGCATTGGTGCACTTTGGCAAAGGTATACCTTGCTTGCGGCCTTGTCAAGGCTGGCGTAGAGCAGCTGGTTTTCTCATCCATTTTGAAAAGGGGGCAGCTGAAAGGCACTCTTCTTGGTTGCTATTCCTGAATTTACTACGACAAATTTATTTACTGTGAAGAATTAAGTTTCGCTAAATTGTCCTGCTTTTCAGAGAGCTCGTACATCTTTGCATTCACATGAACCTGGAAGAATTTTCGAGGTTGGACCAAGAGGGGGTCCGGAAAGTAATGGAAGACCACCTGGGCACAGACCCAGCTCAGTTTGCTTTGAAATTCCATGGCTCCAGCCTTCCTGTAGCTGCCCTTGCAACCCAACTTGAACTCCTGTCCAAGGCCTCGGTTAAGCTTCCCGACTGGTATGAGGCCCGGTGTTTTTTCACCCGCAAAGGAATTGAACAAGCCAGCAGCCAGGCAAGCCTTAAGGTAAAGGATTTCGGTACCGGACAGCGGGCAATCGATTTGACCGGAGGGACAGGAGTAGACCTGTGGCATTTAAGCAAAAGCTACCACAGGGTAGATTATGTCGAGGCTGACCCTGTCCTTTGCCATCTGGCAGGTATTAACTTCAGAAAACTGGCGCGGAAAAATATATCGATCCATCTCTCTACCGCAGAAAAGTTTATTCAATCTCTTCACAGCGAAGAGTCTTACGACCTCATCTATCTGGACCCGGATCGACGCAATGCATCGGGGCAGCGGGTCGCTGCTTTTGAAGATTGTCAGCCCAATGTCCTCGCCTTGTTACCCTCCCTGGTCCAGCACCTTGCATCCGGTGGGCAAATCCTGATCAAGGCTTCCCCCATGCTTGACATTGAGGAAGGACGTCGCCAACTGCTGTCTATGGCAGCTGGAGTCCAGGCCGAAATCATTTCAGTAGACAATGAAGTCAAAGAAATATTGTTCCGTATTTCGCAAAAAGCTGGAGAAAAGGACACTGAGGTAATTTGCCACATCATCCGAAAAAACAGAATACATCGGTTTCAGGGGGTTCCAAGAGCAAACCCGGAGCAGGATAACGCCGGTCAGGAAAAGATTGAGAACGATTTTAAGGACCAATTCATCTATGAAGCGGATGTTGCTTTGTACAAAGCCAGGCTGGTATCCACCTACTTCAGGTCCATTCGAAACCTGTTCGGTGAAATGAACCACCCGGAAGGGTATTTCTTTTCCGAACAGTGTCTGGAAGAGTTACCCGCCAGGATTTTCAGGGTGGTGGAACAGTGGTACTTCAAACCCAGAAAATTGAAACAGGAACTGAAAAACCGAGAGATAAAAAAGATAGAGATTAGCCGTAGGTACTTTGACCTGGCTCCCAAATTGGTTTATCAGCAATTGGGAGTTAGGCCGGGTGGAAAACGGTATTTGATCTTGAGCCGGTCTTCAACAGGGAAAAGAATGGCCTTCCTGTGCGAGAGGATTCGCTAACCTCAAGGGTGGAGTCTGCGATAGAGGTCGATCATCTCCAAGGCTGCGACCGCTGCCTCCTCCCCCTTGTTCCCATACCTGCCGCCCGCACGGTCCTCGGCTTGCTGTGGCGTATCCGGTGTCAACACACCAAATATAACCGGGCGGTTATATTTGAGGCCGACATCCATGAGGCCCTTGGAAACTGCACTGCAAATAAAATCAAAATGTCGGGTTTCTCCCTGAATGACTACCCCCAAACAAATGACGGCGTCTGTTGACGGAACACTGTCCAGTACGAACTGCGCCCCCTGGGGGAGCTCATAAGAGCCAGGAACTTGAAAGTGGTGGACATTCCCAGGAGGAACACCTGCTTTCAGAAGTGTTTCTCTCGCCCCCTCGTAAAGGGAGTTGGTGATCTCATCGTTCCATTTACTGACCACGATCGAGATTTGATCCTTGAAGTGATCCTGATCACCAAAGTACTTAATGTGTGAAAGGTTGTGCCCTTGATCAGACATCAGTCTCACCACCCAACTTATAAATGTATTTGGTGACGGTCTGGTTAGCAACTGACTGGTAACGGGGAAATTTTTTCTTCAGTTGCTGGTAGATCTCCAATGCACGGGCAGGATTACCTGCAGACTCAAAATTGCGGGCAGCATCCATGAGGTACATAGGAGTAGTAAAGTCGTTCTCAGCAGGTGTTACCGCTGCTTTCTGATAGGCTTCTGCCGCACCGGCAAAGTCGGCTTTTTGCTCATAAGCATACCCCAAAGCTCCCCAGGCAGAACCGGAAACCATATTGTCGCCCTTTTCAAACTCTTCCAGGTAGCTGATACCGGCATCAATTTCACCGAGCCTTAATTTACCCGTACCCACATAGTAGCGAGCCAGATTGGCAGCATCGGTCCCGTCATATTGATCGATTACAGACTCAAAACCCAAGAACTGAATTTGCTCGGTGATGGCACGGCCAACAGAATCCTGCTGGTAATAGACTTCCGCCATGGCCATTTCCTGCAAAGCCTCAATGTTTTCCTCATCTGCACTTCCCCATTGTGTATAGAAATATGCGCCGGCCACAACGAAGGCAACTATACCCAGAAGTAGCAGATTTTGATACTTTTGAATAAATGATCGGTCACCAGCTTCAGCCTGTACTTCACCGCCGACCTCTTCTTCATAAATCAACTCATCGGCAATTTTCTTGCCAGACTTTTCATTATTCTTAGCCATCTTGTGAGGGTTTACTCTGACTTCAAAACGAGCGTACAAAAAAAACAAATAGTTCACAACAAACAAAACCTTTCAGCCTATCTTTGCGAGCGAATGAAAAATCTGCGCAACATTGCTATTATCGCCCACGTTGACCATGGCAAAACAACTTTGGTAGACAAAATGCTCGTTCAAGGCCAATTGTTCAAGGATCATGAAACTCCTGGTGAGTTGATCATGGACTCGAATGACCTTGAGCGGGAACGTGGCATAACGATCCTTTCCAAGAATGCTTCAGTTCGCTACAAAGGGTACAAAATCAATATTATCGATACGCCCGGTCACTCCGACTTTGGTGGGGAGGTAGAACGTGTATTGAATATGGCGGACGGGGTAATTCTGCTGGTAGATGCCTTTGAAGGTCCAATGCCGCAAACTCGGTTTGTTCTGTCCAAAGCGATCGCCCTCGGTTTAAAGCCCATCGTGGTCATCAACAAAGTTGATAAACCCAATTGTAGGCCGGAAGAGGTCAACGAAGCGGTTTTCGACCTGATGTTCAGCCTGGATGCCACAGAAGCTCAGCTCGATTACCCTGTCTTCTATGGTTCCGGTAAAAATGGCTGGATGAGTACGGATTATAAAAAACCAACGGACAATATCAATGCACTGCTTGAAGGGATCATTGAACACATCCCCCCTCCGGCAGTTTCTGAAGGTGCTCTGCAAATGCAGATCACATCATTGGATTACTCCACTTATGTTGGCCGCATTGCTATCGGCCGCCTTTTTCGGGGAGAAGTCCAGACCAATATGCCTGTCACCCTTGTCAAGCGAGATGGAACAAAGGTGAATTCCCGCTTGAAGGAGCTTTTCGCATTCGAAGGA
Organism: Bacteroidia bacterium; assembly: GCA_041565275.1. Classification (GTDB taxonomy): domain Bacteria; phylum Bacteroidota; class Bacteroidia; order J057; family JADKCL01; genus CAWUKT01. Next base: position 31,931 of record JBFGVE010000010.1, on the reverse strand, counting down.
TTGGGAAAGAAAAAGGTAGAATCCGCTGATGCTGGCGAAATTATAGCTATGGTAGGCCTCGAAAATTTCGAGATAGGAGATACCGTTACCGACCCTGAAGTTCCTGAAGCCCTTCCGGCTATATCTATCGACGAACCAACCATGTCGATGCTTTTCACCATCAACAATTCCCCTTTCTTTGGAAAAGAAGGCAAATATGTGACTTCTCGCCACCTGAAAGACCGCCTGGACCGGGAGTTGGAAAAGAACCTGGCACTGAAAGTGGAAGATACTGGTAGTGCTGACTCTTTCATGATCTACGGACGCGGTATTCTTCACCTTTCGGTTTTGATCGAAACAATGCGTCGTGAAGGCTATGAACTCCAGGTAGGCCAACCACAAGTGATCATAAAGGAAATTGACGGCAAAAAATGTGAGCCTGTCGAAGAGCTCAATATTGACGTACCAGAGGCCTTATCTGGCAAAGCCATTGATCTGGTGACCCAACGCAAAGGGGAAATGACTTCAATGGAATTGAAGGGAGACAGGGCTTTGCTCAGTTTCATGATCCCATCCCGTGGCATTATCGGATTGAGAAGCGAAATGCTGACCCAGACACAAGGTGAAGCGGTTATGACGCATAGGTTTGAAAAATTCGAACCGTGGAAAGGTGAGATCCTCAAGCGCAGGAATGGGTCTCTCATTGCACATGAGACAGGTACCGCCATTCCATTCTCCATTCACAAACTCCATGACAGAGGTAAGTTTTTCATCGCACCGGGTGAACAGGTTTATGAAGGTCAGATTCTCGGAGAGTCAACCCGTTCCGATGACTTAGTCGTCAATGTGGTAAAGACCAAAAAGCTTACCAACATGCGGGCCGCAGGTACAGATGAGAAAATGCGCATTGCTCCTCCCATCCGGCTCAGTTTAGAAGAAGCGCTCGAATACATCAAAGGGGACGAATACGTAGAAGTTACCCCTGCAAACATTCGTTTACGCAAAATTTATTTGAAAGAGCACGAGCGAAAAAGAGCTCCCAAAAGCTGATTATTTTCTAAATGCAGCCCTCGTGGTTGAGAACTAAACTTGGTATATAAGTGACCTTTCCTCTCATGAGTTGTAGAGTTGATCGATCTCCTTTGCATATTTCTCCCGTACAATTTTGCGCTTGATCTTCATAGAGGGAGACAACTCGCCCCCCGCGATGGTCAGTTCGTGAGACAGCAACTCAAAACGTTTGATCATTTCCCATTTTCCTCTACTTTCGTTCACTCGATCTACCTCCGACTGGATCTTAGCCTTAACCTTGTCCATACTGACCACTGCAGCCGGCATGTCTTCGTTGAAGTTAATGCCTTCTTCTTTTAGCCAATTGTAGAGGTGTTCAAAGTTGGGCACGATGAGTGCACCTGGGAATCTCCGGCCTTCACCCACCACAACGGCCTGTTCAATAAAATAGGATTGTTTGAGTTTATCTTCGATAACTCCGGGTGCAACATACTTGCCTCCGGAAGTCTTCCACATATCCTTCTTACGGTCGGTGATCTTCAGGAAACCCTGCTTGTCGACCAGCCCAATATCTCCTGTGTGTAAAAAGCCTTTATCATCAATGACCTCCTTCGTCTTAGCTTCATCCTTAAAGTAGCCCATCATGACATTGGGGCCTTTGTAGCAAATCTCTCCATCCGGATAAATCTTGACTTCACCACCCGAGATCACTTTACCTACAGTTCCTATCTTCATGCCTCCCTTTCCGAGAGAATTTACCGAAATAACCGGGGATGTTTCAGTGAGGCCATATCCCTCCAGTGTGGGTACTCCAATCGCATTGTAAAAGCGGGCCAGCCGCTCTTGTAGTTTTGCAGAACCAGAGGCTACAGCAAGGATACGGTCGAGTCCCGCCTTGGCACGGATCTTGGAAAAGACCAGTTTGTCTGCAAGCTTAAGTTTCAGCTTATATCCAGGCCCCTTCCCCACTGGCTCCCATTTCAAGGCGGTATTCACTGCCCAATTGAATATCTTATGGGTAACTCCAGTTTTTTCATTGCCTCCGGCGAGGATCTTGTCAAATACCTTTTCCAGCAACCGTGGAACTGCGGTGAAGACGTGAGGACGAATTTCTTTCAAGTTATCACCAATCTTTTCAAGGGACTCTGCATAGTAGACGGAGATGCCCAAAAAGAAGTACATATATGTGATCATCCTTTCATAAATATGGCTCAGGGGAAGAAAGCTAAGAGCTGTATGCCGACTGTCGACAGGGACGCGCTCAATAGAGGCAAGAATGTTGGAAATCACATTATTGTGGGTCAGCATTACACCTTTGGGCAAGCCTGTCGTACCGGAAGTATAGATAACGGTTGCCATCCCATGTGCACCTATAGTGTCTTGAATGGCTTTGAGTTCCTTTCGGCCCTCGTTGCTGACTGGGACCATAATCTGCTTGTAGTGGGTGTATCCCGGGACTTCTTCAAAGGTAATTATACGGGGTGCACTAGGAAGTTTGGACTGGGCGGCCTTCACCTTGACACATAACTCCTCATTCCCGACAAATACCGCTTTGATCTCAGCATGGGCGGTAATGTACTCAACATCCTCAATTGAACTAGTGGGATAAAGGGGGACGACAATCCCACCCATCTTTTGAATTCCGAAGTCTGCAAACGTCCATTCAACAGAGTTGTCTGAGATCAAACCGATAAAATCACCTTTTTTAAATCCCATCTTGAGCAGACCCAAAGCGATACCATCAGTGATGTCAATGACCTGCTGGGTAGAAAATGTCTCCCAGACATTCCCGAATTTACCCGCGATGGCGTCACCTTTGGGGTATTTCTCTAGTTGATAGGGAAAAATGTCGAACAGCCTTTGGACTTCCATGTATAATTGTAATGAGATTGTAATTCAGCTAAAGTGTCGTAATTATAAGAATAAACCATTTAAATTGCATTTTATCAATGAGAATTAGCCTTCTTTTGGATCCAACATCATATGAAGAAATCTTACCTCCTTTTCATTTGCTTTTTTCCAATGATCTTATTGGGTCAAATGCCGGACCGGTCGACAGTATTGGAAAGGGGAAGGAGACATGCCAGAGTGCTTTCTGCCCCGGAAATGGCAGGCCGGGGTTATCAGGAAAACGGTGCTCTGAAGGCGGCCCGATATATTGCCGGTGAATTCAAATCCTTTGGATTGCAGCCTGTAAACGAAGTGGAAGAATCTGAAAATCCTTATTTCCAGCCATTTTCTTTTTCTACAAATATTGTGGATACACTGGCTTTGTGCCTGGATGGGAAAGATCTGGAGGAGGGGAGCCAGTTCATCGCTGCTTCCATAAGCGGCCGTGGAACCATTGAGAAAACCAAAGTATATGATCTGGGGTATGGGCTACCCAAGGATCTCAAAAAGAACTTCCAAGGTGGAATTGTGATGTTTCGGTCAGGATTGCCCCCCAAAAAGGCCAAGAGGAAGAGATTTGTGGAGAAATACAAAGATTTTAAGAATGATCAGGTTAAAATAAAAATGGCCCGACACTTAGGAGCTGAGGGATTTGTCGTCGTAAAAGAGAAGTTAACTGCCGGATTCAATCCTCTACCCTTGAACTTTCCAGTGCTGGAGGTCTTGGCCAGCGAATTGCCCAACAATAAGGCAAAGACGGGAGCTATTGGGATTGATACGAAATTGACAAAGATTACCACTCAGAATGTGATTGGGATGATCCCCGGCCAGACAGATCCGGATTCGGTGTTGATCTTGTGTGCACATTACGACCACCTCGGCAAGCAAGGAGATGCGATTTTTTACGGTGGAAATGACAATGCTTCCGGGACTTCCCTCTTATTGGCTCTGGCTGAGCACTACGCTCGACCCGGTAATCGCCCGGATTATACGATGTTGTTCATCGCTTTTGGGGCGGAAGAGGCCGGATTACACGGCTCCAGGTATTATGTAAAAAACCCCCTCAGACCACTTGAAGAAACTGTCTTTGTCCTCAACATGGACCTGATGGCCAACGGGGATGAAGGGATTACTGCCGTTGCAGGATATGAATTTCCTGAAGAGTTCGCTTTGCTGGAGAAGATCAATAAGGAATTAGATGCAGTGCCAGTAGTCAAGCCAAATGGAAACCGTGCAAATAGTGACCATTACTTCTTTGTCAAAGAAGGTGTACCTGCCTTATTTATCTTCACCATGGGTGGCCCCCCCCATTATCATGATGTTCATGATACTTACGAAGAAATGCGGTTCTCAAGATACTATGAGCTCTATCGACTTTGTATTGAATTCATGAACAGGATCATGAAGAGGTAGCAATACAACAATTGGATAAAATTGTCCGGCTTAACTGTATTGAATCGTCCAATTCAGACATCTACAGATCAAGGATTACCATTGAAAAAAAAGAAGACATCACTCGTTGACATAGCCAAGGCTTTAGGAGTATCTAAAACACTTGTTTCCATGGTCCTGAACAACAAGGGTAAGGAAAATGGAATCAATGAAGATACCCAAAAGCGCGTTTGGGCCAAAGCCAGGGAGTTGGATTACAGACCCAACATCATGGCCAGAAGTCTACGAACAGGCAGATCTTATACCATTGGCCTGATCGTTGCCGACATCTCAAATGTCTTTACTGCACGTATGTGCCGGTCCGTAGAAGATGCTGCCAGTAAAAAAGGATATTACTGTCTATTCAGCAGTTCAGATGGGAAAGTTGACCGGGAAAAAGAACTCATTCAGATGCTGCGTGGTCGCTTGGTGGACGGGATCATTCTCTCAACTACCTTGGAAAACAATGAAGACATTCTTCAACTCAAAAAAGATGACTTCCCACTGGTCTTAATTGACCGCTATATCCCCAATGAAGCATTCCCCTTTGTTACAGCTGACAATTATGGTGGAAGTAAAGCGGCGGTCGGGCACTTGATCAGAAAAGGGAAAAAGCGGATTGCTCTGCTAAGGACTTCTCCTTCCCACCTGGCCAGCATGACCGAACGAGAGCGGGGGTATAGAAGTGCCTTAAAATCCAGCGGCATACCCTACGATGGATCTATCAATATTGAAATTCCTTACAATGCCATTAAGTCCGCCATTGAGCAGATTATCCCACCGTTGTTGTCGGGCCCAGATCCTGTGGAGGCCCTTTACACCTTGGACCACAATCTTGCCATAGCAGCATTGAATTGCTTGAGTATGATTGGAAAAAGCATTCCCGATGATGTGGCACTACTTAGTTTTGGTGACAGCGATCTCTTTGGCATTGTCAGGCCGGGCATTACTGCGGTAGCTCAACCCATTGAAGAAATGGGAACAAGAGCTGTAGAAATAATCTTGGACAGGATTGAGCGAGGAGACAATGGCGGATTAAAAGACCAGATACACCTTCCTACCACCCTGATAGACCGGGGTTCTTGCAGCTAGCCTTTCAGTGGATAAGGATTTTTCTAGTGGTTAATACACTGCCTTGGGAACGCAGCGTAAGAAAATACAATCCTTCGGGAATAGTAGATACGGGAATTCTAATAATTTGATTTCCAGGCTCAACTCTCCTTTTAAGAAGCAATTTTCCCTGCAAGTCACACAACTCCAGCATTCCAGGTTCCAAGTCCATATTACAATCAATTATCATTTCCATCCTTACTGGATTGACAACTCGTAACCGTTCTTTGTCGGGAATAGCCTCAGCAACATTAACCATTGTAGAGCAGATTACCTCATCATTCATTAGCCCATTCCGTACCGGAACAATGGGATAGGGACTGTTTTCACTAAAGGGTTCTGTAAAGACCACATCAGCGTCGAAGGGATAGGCAATGCGACTTCCGAAAACCAGCGATGTATCACAATCAATTTTGCCATTGCTAACTGGTGCTTTCCAAGAGATGATCTTATTCGTAAGGGTGACCCCGTCAAATCGGACATAATTGCCTGTGGCAAAGAAATAATTCCCATCCGGAGAAACTACAATATCACTGATCGACTCTTCGATCAGTGAATCAGGATTGGCATAATCTCTGGCCCAGAGAAAATTACCGTCCCTGTCGACTGACAGTACATATCCTTTAGAAAAAGATCCTACCTTATAGCCCCCTCCTACCAACAAATTGCCGGTAGATGGGACATAATCAAGGGAACTTGAAAAAAGTGTAGCGTAATTCTCCAGCCCATAAGATTTCATCCAAAGCACATTTCCTCCCGTATCCGTTTTCATAATATAAATTGAGTCCAATCCTCCCGTCGAGGACTCCAAAGTTCCAGTGACAAAATAACCACCGTAGTTGGGTAATGTCAGTATATCTTCTCCACTCATCCGCTTGTCCACTACCCTCCAGACCCGAGACCAATTGACATTCAAATTGTTATCCGCTTTTACCATCATATTTCTCCTTTCAGCACCACTGGCAGAAAACCCAGTCATCACATAACCGTCGGGGCTTTTAGAGAAGGCCCTGGGAGCATCGAACCCAGTAGTTCCAAACATCATATCCGGAACCGAACTGCTCCCTGCCTCATCAACCTGAGTGATGGAGTAGTCATGGGCTCCGGTAAAACTTTCATTTTGCCCCAATGCCGCGACAACACCATTGTCATATAAAATTCCATTAAAATCGTGGTGCCCACCATCTTTAGCCCACAATAAGTTCCCCGATGTATCAGTTTTGATAATCACACAGTTGTCATTGCTTCCTACCGCCAAGTAAAAGTGGCTGTTACCATCAAAACAGAGTCCATATCCTCGAGCTCCCGGATAAAATAAAGCGGTAGTATCATGGTAATAACTGAAAAATTTGGGGTCTCCGTCTGAATTGGTTTGGAGAAGAAATGCAGATTGAACGCTCTGTCCTGAAGTATCCCGGCCGTTGACATAACCGGCAATGGCGATTTCCAGCCCTGGAATACCCGTATAGATCAGTTCCTGGGAAGAAAAGAGTCCGATTTGGTTCAAAGTTAGAGTATCAGGAGAATACCTGATTTTGTATTGTCCCTTAGCATAAAAACCAACAAAAAGGAACAAAGCTAAAAGTGGATTGCGTAAAAGATCGTACTGCATGGACGTTCTATTATTCAGTCAAAGACCGAAGTTAAGATAAGCATTAAAAGTATTCTAGTGGATCTCAATCATCATATCCCTGGATGAATTATCCGGGCTTGTTGGTGCAGTCTGGGATTTTTTTGCAATTTCACCCCGGGATAAGATTACTACAGCTGATATCTGAAACAGTTTAGGATGAGTCTGGAAGCCACACTAAAAGATAACATTCGGGAAGTACAGGATTTTCCGAAGCCGGGAGTAAATTTTAAGGATATTACTCCGATATTGCTCAAGCCTTCCCTTTCGAAAAGGGTAGTCCAGGAGTTGACTAGCCCTTGGCGTGACAGCCACGTGACAAAGGTAATTGGCATTGAGAGCCGCGGATTCCTGTTCGGCCCTCAGATTGCAGCTGAATTAGATGCCGGTTTTGTTTTGGTACGGAAAGCAGGTAAGCTTCCTCCCAAGACAACCAGTATTTCTTTTGAACTGGAGTACGGAGCAGCGACCATAGAGATGGTTATGGGAGCGATCCAGTATGGAGACCGGGTCTTGATCCATGACGACTTGCTTGCCACGGGAGGAACAGCCGTAGCAGCAGCGCGCTTGGTTCAGCAAATAGGAGCAGAGGTTGCCGGATTCAGCTTTTTGATCGAATTGGATTTCCTCAATGGACGGAACACTCTCATGGACTTCTCTGGGAATTCACATTCTATCGTCCACTATTGACCCAGGGAAATATAAATCCAATAGGGGTTTCCTTATTTCCCATTTAAGGTTACTTTTGATTCTCGTTGAATCGATTAATCTGAACAATGGCAGTAGAAACATCCACAACTCAGGCGAGTAACATCGTTCTTTCCTTGAATGAAAACCAACTCATGATCACGGATATGATCCGTAAGTATGGAGAGGAAAAGATCAAGCCCTTTATCCGAAAGTACGACGAATCCCAGGAATTCCCCATTGAGATCATGAAAGAACTCGGAGAGCTGGGTCTGCTGGGGATTTTTATTCCTATTGAGTACGGTGGGTCTGGTTTTGGTTATGCTGAGTACGCAACTGCCGTCATTGAATTGGGTAAAATAGACCCTTCCATTGCCCTTTCTGTGGCGGCACACAATTCTTTGTGCACTGGGCATATCTATTACCACGGCAGTGAAGAACAAAAGCGCAAGTATCTGCCAAAATTGGCGACTGGTGAGTGGATCGGTGCCTGGGGTCTGACCGAGCCAAATACAGGATCTGATGCTAGCAATATGAAGACGGTAGCAGTACGTGACGGTGAAGGTTGGGTTATAAATGGCTCTAAAAATTTCATTACTCATGGCATTTCCGGAGATGTTGCGGTGGTCGTGACCCGCACAGGAGAGCCAAGGACTAGCAGCAACTCAACTGCCTTTATCATTGAAAAAGGAACCCCTGGATTTCGAGGTGGACGAAAAGAGGACAAGCTTGGGATGCGGGCTTCGGAAACTGCCGAGTTAATCCTGGAAGATGTTCGTGTTTCTGATGAACAGCGCATCGGGAAAGTTGGAACTGGGTTTCACCAGTCCATGCAAGTTCTGGACGGTGGTCGTATCTCTATTGCCTCTCTCTCCATTGGAGTTTCTCGCGGTGCATATGAAGCTTCGTTGAAGTATGCCAAGGAACGCTATCAATTTGATCAACCCATTGCAAATTTTCAGGCCATCAGCTTTAAACTCGCTAATATGATCACCAAGATCGAAGCTTCTGAATTGATGACCTTCAAGGCTGCTTCACTAAAAGATGCAGGAAAGCCGATGACCCAGATCTCAGCGATGGCCAAGTACTACGCTTCTGAAGCATGTGTTGCCATTGCCAATGAGGCAGTTCAGATTCACGGGGGCTATGGTTATATCAAGGAATTTGGTGTAGAGAAGTTCTACCGCGACTCCAAACTTTGTACCATCGGCGAAGGTACCAGCGAAATTCAGCAACTGGTGATCGCCAGGAACTTACTGAAAGAGTAATGGCGCGGTATTACCAATTCTATCCCCGCTTTTGCATAATCTCGTATATTGAGAATTGAGCCTTGCGATTCTGCCTCCACCAGGTTTGTTCGCGCACAACTGACCTAGACTTTGAATACAAAAGCATTGACAATTGATACAGAATCTTTCCGGTTAGTAGAAGATCCGTCTGAATTCGAAGAGCTTTGTGACTATTTTCAAGGTTTTTCTACCCTGGCAGTAGATTTTGAAGGAGAGTGGAATCTACACCGTTATGGTCTTCACCTTTGTCTCATTCAGGTCAGTGATGGTGAGAATATATTTCTCCTGGACCCTCTGACAATTGGCGATCTCAGTCCCTTCTTGGATATTTTGGAGGATCCAGATATCAATATAATCTCTCACGGTCCTCAAAGCGATATTGTATTGCTCGACCACTTATTTGGTCGGAGGCCCGCCAATATTTTTGATACCGAAAAGGCTGGACAACTTCTTGGATATGACAGTACTTCTCTGTCGGGTATGCTCGACCATCATTTTGGTGTACAAAAAAATATGAAGGTCCGGGTTTTAGATTGGAATAAGCGCCCTCTCAAGGAAAAAATGCTGAAATATGCAGCGATGGACGTCGCCTTTCTGCACAATCTGCAAGAACGATTGTCTAATGAGTTGAGACAACGGGGACGATTCACCTGGCACCAAGAAGAATGCAAAGCGCTAGAGCATATCCGTTACCGAAAAAAGGATAGGCCTCATTTGAAGATACAGCGTGCAAACCAATTAAACTACCAGCAAGCACATGTTCTAAAACATTTATATGAACTTCGTGATCAGATCGCCCGCGATCATGATAAACCAGCCTATTACATCATTCCCAACGCAAAACTGGTGGAATTGGCAGGTCTGCCTCCTAAGAACATAAAAGGCTGGACCGAACTCAAAGGCGTCAGCCCCAGGGTAAAAAGGTATGCGAAATTATTTTACCACGCGGTCATTAAAGCATTGGATTCAGAGCCCGAGCAAGTTGCCAGGAGCTATAAGAAGAGCCAGGAGAGGCGTTCTAAAAAAGCTTTTTTCCAGAAGGTTGACCAACGCACTAAAGTACTGGAAGCGATTCGAGACCAGATCAAGGAAGTTTATGATGTTTATCCAATGATCATGAGCATGAAGAACCTGAAGAAAATAGCCTATGGAGAAGCAACTCTGGACGATTTCAAAAACTGGCAAAAGATCATTGTAATAGAAACGGCAGCAGAACTCAAGCTCGATCTTAGCCTCTTGACCGACTAGTGCTAAATTTCTACTGATAGTCCGTCGTATGCAATTTCAATGCCGGGTGGGAGTAGTTTGCTTACATCCTCGTGGCGGCCCATCAGGTGGCTCAAGTGAGTAAAATAGGCCTTTTCAGGTTGTAGGAGATTTACGATCTCGATAGCTTCTTCCAGAGTGAAGTGAGATAAATGCTTTTTCATTCGGAGGGCATTGAGCACCAATACTTTCAAACCTTTTAACTGCTCCAATGAGCGGTCCGGGATGTGATTGGCATCGGTAATGTAGGCAAAGCCTCCCTCCCGGAATCCAAGGACGGGCATTCTATAGTGAGAAACCGGGATAGGAAGCCACTCCATACCAGCCACCTTAAAAGGAACCAATTCATCGATTTTGTGGATCGAAACGGAAGGAACACCGGGATATTTAATTTCTTCGAAAATGTAGTAGAATTCTCGCTTCAGTGCTTCAAGTGTAATTTCGTTGACATAGATATCCATGTCTTTCTGTTGGCGGAAATTGAAGGAACGTATATCGTCCATTCCGGCAATGTGGTCTTTGTGCGGATGAGTGAATACTACACCATCCAAACGCTTGACCTGTTCTCGTAACATTTGCGCTCTGAAGTCCGGACCAGTATCAATAACTACAAATTGATTGTTCATTTCGATCATCCCGGAGGTTCGGGTCCGGTTGTCACGAGGGTCAGAAGAGGTACATACCGGACAGTTACAAGCAATGACTGGGATCCCTTGAGATGTGCCTGTGCCCAGAAAAGTAAACTTCAAAACTGTATTTCCGTTTGATTGAGTTGCTGAAGGAATTTTTTCTGAGAAGCGTTTAGAAGGGAAGTGTCTGGCTGTATTTGAAGTAGTATTTCTACCAAGGCATTTATCTTACTCTCCAAGGAATAGAACTTGTTAATCACAATTACGTTTTGCTCCTCCAGTAAGCAATGGCCGCTGCGAAAGTTCCCACGCTCATACCTGATTTTGTATCGGAGAGCGAAGAATAGATTTTCGAGCTTGCTGTGCAGTGTTTTGCTGGGCTTCACGATTATATCTAATAAACGGTAAATTAACTCTCTGTTGGGGATCTTAGTCCACTTGGTCTTTGGCATCCAAAAATTCCTCGGGGTGAGTCCTTTCATTGATTCGTCGCTCCTGCTCGAACTCACCGGAACTGGGCTCGTCCCTGATGGTTAGGCTATTGTCTGGGCCATTGAAGCCTACACTTTTTGTCTCAACTGCTTGGATTGGGTCTCCGTTGCTATAAAAAAAGAGAGAGTAACCACCCAAGCTGATAGATAATACAGGAATTAGAAAAAAGAAGGGGTTTTTCATAGATGAGTTTTTACAAAAGGATAACAGAACCCAATCCAAGCAATAGGGTATAACCCAGAATATCTGTGAATGCAGTCATTAGGATTGATGATGCAACTGCAGGATCAACGTCCAGTCTTTGCAGAAGGAGTGGGATGGCCGACCCAGCAAAAGCAGCAATGAGAAGATTTCCTACCAAAGCCATAAATACAACTAAACCCAGCTTAGGGTTGGCATTGATACCCCATGCGATCAAGCCTACGGTTGTTCCCAGCACCATCCCATTTACAAAACCCACGATCAGTTCTTTGCGGATAACTGATATATATTGCTTGCTTAAAACACCATCGGTAGCAATTCTTCTAATTGTAACCGCCAGTGTCTGAGTTGCTCCATTTCCAGCGACACCTGCCACAACAGGCATAAATGAAGCAATGATAACCAATTGGTCTAGGGTGTTGGAAAAGCGAGAGATGACAAAGCCTGCCAGGGATGCGGTCACCAGATTGATCAGCAGCCAAGGAAGACGACTCCTCACCGAATTGATCCAGTTACCGCGCAGTTCTTCTTCTTCAGATACACCTGCCATTTTCAGGATATCCTCAGTGCTCTCTTCCTCAAGGACGTCCATGACATCGTCAAAGGTGATTCTTCCCAGCAAGCGCATTTCATCATCAACAACAGGAAGAGCTGGGAGATTATATTGTTGAATTTTACGGGCCGCCTCTTCCTGGTCTGCATTGACATTGATGGTAACAAGATCTGGTTCCATCAATTCACTCACCGAAACCCATGGACGTGCCTTGATGAGTGATTTCAAAGAGATAACACCTTGAACCCTGTTGGATTTGTCTACTATGTAAATGGCATAGAAGTCTTCCATTTCCTCTGAAGCTTCGATGACCATTTCAATCGCCTGACGTTTATTGAATTCATAAGGGATCTTGATCACCTCCGGATTCATGATTCCGCCTGCTGAATCTTCAGGATAGGTCATTAGATTGGAGATCGCGGTCTTGTTCTCCAAGGAAAGCCTGTCCATGATTACCCGCAGATCTTCTGGTTCCAGTTGAGCGAGGAGGTCAGCAGCATCATCAGGGTCAAGCTCCTCGACAATCTCTACGGCACGACGGGTTGAGATGGCTAGAAGAAGTTCTTCCGGGTTCGTCTCTTCGTCCATCTCACTCAGTACTTCAGAAGCCTGGACAACTGGCAACATCTGAATGATGACCCTGCGGGCATCAGGGCTAAGATCTGCTAATAACAGTGCGAGGTCTGAGGCATGGAGTTTTTTGAGGTAAGGTTTTGCTTGCTCAATGGAATGGGCCAGAATATGCTTGATCTTTTCAATATTTCTGTTCACTTCAGGCATTGATCAAATTTAAACTCCTGAAGGGAAGGTGGCAAGATTTAAATGGAGTATCCAAGTCCTTTATCAAAAACTCATTCAATATCTCCATCAAGGTCCAAATCATCATTATCATCCGATTCAAGTCCTGGATCAGAGTGATTGTCAAACCAGCCCTCTTTATCAGAAGCATCTATTTCAAGCCTCTGGTCTTCTACCGTATCTTCATCTGCTTCATTCAGAAGAGGGGAATCGTCAACCGTGTTATCAATTTCTTTGAGTTTCTCTCTTTTTACAAACCTATTGGCCACTACCGGGTCAAAAGTATCGCCAAAATATTCCCTGTGTGTTTCCTGTAATAAGGATAATACAGACTTGGTCACTTTGATTTCACTATGTATTCTTTTACCAGATGGAACAAAAGGAGATTGGTTTCTATACCTGATCACACTGGTGCAGTATAGGCTGAACACATAGGTTTCAGTGCGAAAGATCATTTTCAACTGTGGGAAAAAACAATCGGGACCTTCCAAGGGATCTTCTGCTAAGGAATAATCTTCAAGCGTGAAGAACTCGCTATCGTAGGGAACTTCGAGTTTAATTTTTTTACGGTCAAATTGGACACTGTAAGCCTTTGGGGCATCTTCAGGTGACTTTACGTTCAGGTCTACCAAGATTATTCTCTCCAAGCCAGAGACCGTTTGAGACACACTGGCTTCAGTAGTACTGATCATCAGAAAGCCGATTAACAGATAAGAAAACCGAGGTAGGAGGATTTCAACCTTACTCCATATAATTTGCATGATGAAAGTCATGTGTGGCTGGTAATGAGTCAGACTTCTAATATTCCTAAGCGATGGGCTTTCCCGTTGCGATAGGGATACACCTAGCTTCGCCGTCTTGGCTTTTAACCTGTCGGTGTCTAAACAATCTTCTAATTATACTGCCAAAGAAGATTTATGTTACACACAGAACTGATTCCAGAAAACGGGGTGTATCCAAGGGGGAACCAGTTAGCTTGCTACTGGTACTCTTTAGGAGGAGCAGGTGGGGGAGTTTCAATACTTCCGGGAATTCCGATCAGGGGAAATTCCTTGCGTAAAGGATGGTATTCAAAATCTTCGGGCATGAAGATACGGCGATGATCAGGGTGGCCCTTGAAGCGAATTCCCATCATGTCCCAAGCCTCCCTCTCCAGCCAGTTGGCTCCTGCCCAGATATCAGAGACAGAATCAACTTCTGGATTTTCTTCCTCAACCCGACAAGTAACCCTCAGACGAGAGCCTTTTTCCATGTTGATCAGGTTATAGCTGACTCCAAAACGCAAGCTATCGGTATAATAATCTACGGAAGTCAAGTCAGACAAATAGGTGAAACCAAATAGTTCTTTAAGGGTCTTTAGCACATTGTGGATGGAATCGGCTTTGACTTCAATGGTCAACTCGCCAGCGTGCTGGCGAGTACCGATGACGACATCGTCGAACTTATCGAGGTATTGATTGATTTCCTGTGTTTTATCACTCATCGTATAACATCATTGATCAGTGGCTGCAGAAGGAGACCATGAAGAAGGGTCTTTTCGCCAAGCATTAATGATCCCCATCTCTGCAGGTGAAATATACTCAATTTTAACTGCTTTTGTCAATAATTCATTTAGGTATGTGAGTGCTGTATGAGGGATGTCAGCTGCTGCCATGGCTTCAACTGCCAACGGAAATCCATAATTGAAGATGGAGATCAGTCCGACAACTCTTCCGCCTGCTGCCCGAATGGCATTAATAGCTCTGATACTGCTACCTCCAGTCGAAATTAGATCTTCCACGACCACGTAAGATAAATCCTGTTGGATACGTCCTTCAATCTGATTGCTCAACCCGTGGTCCTTGGGCTTGCTCCGCACATAAATGAAAGGAAGATTGAGTTGTTCTGCAACCAGAACTCCTTGGGGAATGCCGGCGGTTGCGACACCAGCGATGCCCATCGCTTCTGGGAAGGTGGTCCGAATGCGAGTCACGAGTTGATCTCTGATTGCGCTTCGAAGTTCTGGATATGAAAGGGTAATGCGGTTGTCGCAGTAAACCGGGGACTTCCATCCGGACGCCCATGTAAATGGGTGTCTCGGCTGTAAACGAACTGCTTTGATCTCCAGCAGTGCAGATGCAATATTGGTTTCTACCTCACTCATACTTGAACACTTGAGAACGAAGTTAGGGAAATTTTATTGAGAAGGGTATAAATTGAGGCCTACTTCTTCTTCTCACATACCCTCTCCGGAGGTCATGCCGGGAAGCTTCGGTTACTTCATCTGGTGATCCCACAGCCCTCACCAAACAACACCCCATTGCTATACCAGGGATTGATTTTCCATTCTTCACAATGAAAACAGCCATTTAAGCCGAAGAAAAGGGCGAAAGACTCCGTTGCTTCACTTTGGGTTTTTCAGGATGGACTAAGTAGATTGCGTACATGGAGATTATTGAGGAATCTCGCATTCCGGTAATGGAGCACTTTTATACGCTTCAGGGAGAAGGACAGTGGGCTGGATCTCCCGCCTACTTTATCCGTACCGCAGGTTGTGATGTGGGCTGCCACTGGTGTGATGTGAAAGAATCCTGGACTGTGAAGGAAGAGCAATATGTAAAAGTAGAGGAGGTAGTTAAACTGGCTAGAGACTCCAAGGCACCCATTGTAGTTGTGACGGGTGGAGAACCAACCATGTACGATCTCGGCCCTTTGACGCGTTCAATAAAAACGGTAGGCTTGCGTATCCATATCGAAACTTCGGGAGTTTACCCTTTTTCAGGAGAGTTCGATTGGATCACTTTGTCGCCCAAGAAGTTCAAAGCTTCAAGGGAGGAATATTACTCCCTGGCACAGGAATTGAAAGTGGTTATTTATACCAAACATGATTTAAAGTGGGCCGAGAAAGAAGCAGCAAAATGCAATCCCCAAAAAACCCGGTTTTACCTGCAGCCTGAATGGTCACGCAAGGACCGGGTTGGGTTGATCATTGACTATATCAAGGCCAATCCCCACTGGCGTCTCAGTATACAGTCGCACAAATACATCAACATCCCCTGACATGAGGTACTTGAACTATTATTTTTTTCTCCAGACATGGTTTTTGGCCTTAGGTTGTATGGCCCAGGGTCAACTGGCCAAGCCATCCGATTTTGGAATCAAATCCAAAAAAGCACTCAAACTGTTTTATGCTGCAATTGAGCATGAGAAATACCGGGACTATACCGCTGCATTAGAATATTACGAAAAAGCAGTGCAAATCGAACCTGATTTCGGGGAGGCGCTATTCCGGGGAGGCGCCTGCCTGTATGTCTTGAAAGACAACAAGAAAAGTGGAGAATGGATGGAACGTGCTTTGCAGGTTCACTCAAACCCAAGTCCTAAGGTATACTTTTACATAGCTGAGTCATCATTCTACCAGGAAAATTGGGCTAAAGCGCTTGAAAATTACAAGGTTTTCGAAACAAAAACAGCCAACGAGTTGATGCCCCCACAAATCAGAAAAGAGGCCGAGAAGAATCACAGGAGTGCTAAATTCGCCTTGGAAAACGCTGAAAACAGGGTCAAGTTTGACCCTAACAATATGGGTAGTAACATCAACTCCCAATTCGATGAATACCTTCCTTTCCTCACAGCCGACGAGCAGACGATATTTTTCACAGCCCGGCGCCCCGGTTGTATTGGGGGCTTCAACCCCGAATACCGGGGTTATACAGAAGACTTTTTTTACTCTGTTCTCAAAAACGGTGAATGGCAACCTGCCGAAAATCTTGGCCCTCCAGTCAATACCCAAAAGAATGAAGGTGCTGCCAGTTTCAGTCCCGATGGGCAATTCGTATTTTTTACTGGTTGTAGCCGTGCTGATGGCGTTGGTGATTGCGACCTCTATGTCTCCCGTCTGGTAGGCATAGAGTGGTCTAAGCCCATCAACCTGGGAGAAATTGTCAATACGAACGGATGGGAATCCCAGCCCTCAATCTCAGGTGACGGACGCACCCTCTATTTTTCGTCCAACCGCACAGGAGGTTATGGAGGTCTTGACCTCTGGTACACCACTCTTGTCAACAACGAATGGACCATTCCGGTCAACATGGGCCCGGAGATCAATACTAGTCAAAATGAGCAGACGCCTTTTATCCACGCTGATGGCCGAACTTTATACTTCGCCTCAGATGGGCACCCCGGTTATGGAGCCTATGATTTATTCCTTTCCCGTAAGAGCGAAAACAAATGGTCTGCCCCAGAAAACCTCGGTTATCCTCTTAATTCTTCGGGAAGCGAAGCCAATATTTTTATAAATGCCAAAGGCACCCAGGCATACATGAACTCTGCCCGTGAAGGAGGCTATGGACGGTCGGATATCTACCTTTTTGACCTAGATGAGAAAATCCGCCCATCTTACCTGACCTATGTACGGGGAAAAGTTTTCGAAAAGAAAAGTAAAAAACCTCTCGAAAGTAAAGTCACATTTGTCAATGTGGAAACCGGGGATACAATCCGCGCTGTCAATTCCAACTCCGCAAGTGGAAAGTTCTTGCTCAACCTTGAGCCAGGTTATGATTATGCAGCTTTCATTGACAAAGAGGGTTTTCTCTTTGAATCCAAGGCATTCTCTCTCAAAAATCTCCGCGACTGCATTAATTGCCCGATCAATGAAGATACCTACTTTGAGATTGAAATCGGTTTACAAAAGCTGGAAGTAGGGGTCACGGTAGTGATGAATAATATCTTTTATGAGACAGGGAAATATGACCTTCTCGATGGGTCTAAAACTGAGTTGGCCAACCTGATCAGTTTTATGAAGCGAAATCCAAAGGTCAGGGTAGAAATAGGGGGGCATACCGACAATGTGGGCCGACCTGCTGACAATATGAATTTGAGCCGGAACCGGGCCATTGGAGTGAGGGGGTACTTGATTGAGAATGGAATTTCTGAGGATAGAATTGAGGCAAAAGGGTATGGTGAAACTGAGCCATTGGACTCAAATGATACCCCAGAAGGCAGGGCTAGGAACCGAAGGACTATGTGTAAAATAGTTGGTATTTGACACATGTCTTGTACAACTATTCCAGAGGGTAAATCCAGGCTGTACAGCTATAGCCAGGTTCAATCCCGTAGTGTGCTTCCATTTCAGTTGAAAAATTCAGCGTGTACAGTTACATTGGTATGGAACAATTGGATGTGCTCTTATTCCAGCAGAGACACTGGCAATTGTACTTCTATTTCAGCGTGAAACAAATACCGTGCGTATGCAAATGTTGACAGACAATCCTGAGATCACCATTATCAATGATGTTCACGATGTGAGCCGAACTTCCGTCATCAATGCATTAAACTGGTTGCAAGAATTGGATTATCACAGAGGTCATGTCTTTGTTCTCTCTGATCTGGAAAACCAGGGGAATTATCAGCGTGCTTACCAGAGTGAAATCTTAGTCTTGGCGGTCAAAGCACTCGGTGAAGAAAACGTGTATCTGATCGGCCCTGAATTTTTAGCACTCGCTGCCGGAGGTTTAGAAAAAGGCATGCTCTCTGTGAAAGGCGATATCTTTCACAGGATTGAGGATCCTGATGGTATGATTGACTTGGAAAAGGTTAATGCTTACGCCAACATTGAAGAAATGATCGAGGACTTTGACTATGAAAACTTCAGGAACAAAACAGTTCTTCTCAAAGGAGCACAGCGCCACCAATTGGAAAGGCTGATCCCTTATCTGAGTCTTCGAGCCACAGCCACTCATTTCAAGATCAACCTCGACCACTTATGTCATAACTTAACGCAATTCCGTTCCTTGCTTCATCCTGAAACAAGGCTAATGGTTATGGTTAAAGCCCTCGGTTACGGTTCTGGTGATTGGGAAGTGGCCCAGGCTCTTGAAAAGGAAGGTATTGACTACTTTGCAGTCGCCTATACATCGACGGGTATTACCTTGCGCACCCATGGTGTCACTACTCCGATTATGGTGATGAACGCCGATCCAAGAAGTATTTCTCAGCTTTTTAGATTCGATTTGGAACCTGTTGTATATGGGTTCACCTTTTTAAACCGCTATCTGGAAATGGGCCGGGATGAAGAAGAGTTACCACTTCACGTGGAAGCAGACACCGGGATGAGCCGCCTAGGCTTCCAGCTTGACGAGGTGAGCCTTCTGAGTGATCTGCTTTCCAGCAACCCTCAGGTCCAAGTCAAATCGGTTATGTCACACTTGTCGATGGCGGATATAGCTGACGGAGATGCTTACACCCACACCCAAGCTAAAAAATTCAAGGTCTTTGCGGATGCATTGAGCGCGGTGGTGGCGCGGCAACCGCTGCGCCATCTGGTAAATACAGCCGGTATCCTTCGGTTTCCCGAGTATCACTCAGACATGGTTCGCTTGGGTCTGGGACTTTACGGTTGCTCGATGGTAGACAAAACCGAAATTGATCTACGTGAAGTAGGGAGCCTTCATTCAGTCGTGACCCAGGTCCATGATTTTCCTGCCGGTCAGGCCATTGGCTATGGTGGATCTGAGGTCACCGAAAGTGAATCGCGAGTGGCCACTGTTGCCATCGGCTATGCGGACGGGATCAGGCGCAGCCTGAGCAACGGTAAAATGAGCTTTTTAGTCAAGGGAAAAAGAGCACCTGTGATCGGGAGGATCTGTATGGATATGTTGATGTTAAATGTCACTGGCATCGCCGGGGTTGAAGTTGGTGATGAAGTTGTCCTAATCGGGGCACAAGGAAAAGATTTCATATCTGTCCAGGAAATTGCTGACGCATCGAATACGATTCCCTATGAGGTACTTGTTAACATTGGCCAGCGGGTACAAAGGATATATGTGAGAGAATAGACATAGTGGAAATGGCCTGTTTGCATTCCATCGGTATTTCTTTTCCTTTCCTAAAGCATTTCTCTTCACTCAAATTAGTTTCATCTTTCCGAATTCGTTTTTAATTTGCCGTCTAACCTGAGGCACATTCTGATTATGTCACTTGATTTATCCACCAATGCGGCCCTTTTGATGAACTTGATGATTGGCATCCCTTTGATCGGGACCTTGCTGATTCTAGTGTCAAAGAAAGAGAACGCAAAATACATTGCCTTCTTCATCTCCCTGATACCGTTGGTGATGTCCGTCTTTGTGTACCTTCACTACCTGCATCATTCAAGTGGTATCGCTGGAGCTCCAACAGGAAGCGAGCCTTCCACTGCCGATTTTAACAGTTTTGTCATCTCTTCTGTAGGGGACTGGTGGTTTAGCAGTGACTCAGGACTCAGTATCAAGTTTATTACTGGAATCGATGGTATTTCCATTTACCTCCTGTTGCTGACTACAGTGCTGTTTCCGCTGACCTTCCTTTTTTCTTGGGGGTCAGTCAAGAAACTGGACAAGGCTTATTATTCATTACTCCTCGTTCTTGAGGTTGGCGTTATCGGGTTTTTTCTTTCTCTGGATCTGGTTATGTTCTACATCTTTTTCGAGATGGTCCTCATCCCCATGTATTTCTTGATTGGGATCTGGGGAGGGAAAGAACGGATCTATGCCTCGATGAAGTTCTTCCTTTACACATTGGTGGGTTCCCTTTTGATGTTGATCGCCATCATCTACGTTGGTATTGAAGCTGCCGCTTACAGTGGTGCGTCCTTCACTTCGGACTTCTTTGCCATATCTCAGACAGAGTTTTCACCGGAGGCCCAGAAATGGTTGTTCTTGGCGTTTACCCTTAGTTTTGCCATCAAAGTCCCTCTCTTCCCACTTCATACCTGGTTACCAGATGCACATACCCAAGCGCCTACCGCCGGCTCTGTGATCTTGGCCGGTGTATTGCTGAAAATGGGTACTTACGGATTGGTTCGCTTCTGTCTGCCACTCTTCCCCCATGCCTCTCTGGAATTTGCACCCATGATGTGCTTCTTTGCAGTTGTGGGAATTATCTACGGAGGTATGGCAGCTATGGTGCAAACCGATGTAAAGAAACTGGTAGCCTACTCTTCGGTATCCCACCTTGGGTTTATCGTGTTGGGGATTTTCTCATTTACTCAGGAAGCGCTTGACGGAGCTGTGATCCAAATGGTGGCTCACGGTATCGCAACCGGTGCACTTTTCTTGCTTGTGGGAATGATCTACGACCGTCGTCATACCCGAGCCATTAAAGACTTTCAGGGTATCGCTAGAAAAGTTCCAATCTTTACTATGTTTTTCATGATCACCGTCCTAGCTTCTGTTGGTTTACCAGGCCTGAACGGCTTTGTGGGTGAGTTCATGATCCTCATGGGTTCTTTTTATTCCGATCTTATTTCCAGTGTCTGGGCCATAATTGCTGCTTCGGGGGTCATCGTTGCTGCAGTATACTTGCTATGGATGTTCCGTCGCGTTATGTTCGGCCCATTGGACAAAGACGAGAACAGGGCTCTGACCGACCTCAATAGCCGTGAAATTGCGGTTTTACTCCCCTTGGTCGTATTAATGTTTTACATGGGATTTAATTCGGGGCCTTACCTGAAAGAGATTGACCGTGGAGCGGCTAATATTTTACAGCCTGTCCTGGAAGAAGCTGCCAAAGATCCTGACTATAGCTATCTATTGGAAAATCTTGACCCAAAGACGACTGCTGCTCTTAAACCCTGAGGTTAATAAAAAAATGTCCAACCTTGCAAGGTTGGACATTCTCAAAAAAATACACCAAAAGGGCAGTTGCCTAGTTGCCGACCGTACCTAACTTCTTCTGTAATTCATCAAGGGTCTTTTTCTCCTCTTCCAAGGTTTTTTTGGTCTCTTCCTGGTTCTTCTTATTCTCTTCCTGATCTTGCCTGTTTTCGGAGATATCTTGTTCGAGCTTCTCGTAATCCCTTTCAAGCTTTTCCATATCTTTCTTTAGACTCTCCTGGTTCTTGGTTATACCTTCAACGACGTTGGTCTGTGCTTCAATGGCAAGGGTCAACTCATATACGCGGACCTCGCGTGCGAGCCCGTCCAGAATAGCCTTCGCATTATTCACTTCATTGGGGTGAGTTGCCAATGTCAGCCAGTTATCATAACCAGAGGACAAGAACATAATCACTTTGGATTTGTTATCCCCTACCTTCTCGACTTTGTAATAAAGATCAATTGTACTGGAAGAGATCTCTTCATACAGTTGCTTCTCCATGGTGATATAGCCCTTCTTCTTGCCTGTCTTGAGTTTCTTGAATTTGTCTCTCATTACACTCTCTACGTTGTCTCTCTGTCCCTCAACTTCTACGATCAGGCAAGGACCGGATTTGCCAAGCGGCGACTTTTCAGATCCTTCGGTGGTTTTTTGTCCCCAAGCCACGAGCGTGAAGACAGTTAGCAATACTGGGAATAGGATAATCTTTTTCATATTAATTAAATTAACTTCTCTAGAACTCTACAAATACGGTTCCAATAAAATCATGTACAAGACTAAATTTACGTCATTTTTGTTTGATAATGCCTTTGAAACGAAAGACTGTACGGCTGTCAGAGGTAAATTCTATATTTATTTCCTATGATAACTCATCTGAAAGCCTACCTTGTTACCGGTTGACAGGATTTGGTTCGCTAGTTTCTGACCAAGCGGTACTACCTGGATTTTATGGAACTGGGGGGCAAACAAGTCGTTTTCAATTGCGAGGAGAATAGAATTCTCAATATAGGCCTGGAGTAAATCGTCTGATATATGGTTCTGGGCAATGTCAGGATATAAAAATGCCATCTGACGAACGCCTTCGATGTAAAAGTGGCTATCCCGGTTAACCATCATCCGGGTCATCAGATATCCGGGATCGTTGAGACGGTTGTACTTCAATGAATCCGCCATGAAATTATAAACCATTATGGTCCCAAAATAAGCCCTGGTAGGATCTTCTAGAATATAAGGACTCTTAAAAATGATGTTCTCATGAGGAAGGGTTACGATATTAGAGTGCATATTGAACATCAATAAGTCGCCGGAGAACATAACATAGAATTCAAATTCACTGACTTCTTTGTAAGTTATTTTTACATACTTGTCGATCTCTTGAAATCGCACGGACAGATTTTCAACTAGGCCTTTGGCCAATTCCTTCATCCGATTGAAAACATCAAGCGTATGACGGTAGATCGCTTGTTTTTTACAGGCCTTTTTCTTCAACTCCTCTGTAATCTGATCTATTTTAGTTTCCATATTTCATTTAGGTATGATAATCCCCATCTCATCGGTGAGGGCACGGTACATTTTTTTCAAGCGCATATACACTTTCAGAAGTTTATCTGATCCCGGACCGGGAGGTGAATTCTTCTGCAATTCCATATTTTCGTTGATGAGTGCCTCTAGTTTCCGTAATTTGAAATGCATGGTAGCCGAAAATACGGATTCTTCCAGGTTCTGATCCATCATAGGTGCCCGGATATCGGCTTTGATTTCCCAATTCTTACTTACCTCTTCTGGTATTTCGACCATCCGGGAAGCAGCTTGGGCAATTTCTGGGTCGGGATGGCTCAGAAAATAGTTTAAGTCTATCTTTCCATTTTCCTTGTAGTAGCCAAAGACTGCCTGACGGAATTTTTCCATTTTCGGGGATTCAAATGTATATTCTCCAATGTCAGCCAGCAATACTTCAATCAATGGGTATAATTCTCCCTCTAGATTGATTTCTTTGTCGTAATGATTGAGCGCTAGGCGAATGATCTCTCGCTCCTGACCGGGTATCGTAGAGGCGGAAGTTACTGGTACCGCAACGCTTCTGGTAGTTTCAGGTACCTTAGTGGCCGGAGTGACTGGCAATGCGGTCTGAGACAACCTAGTCTGTACCGATTTCTGCCGTCGCAATTCTCGCTCTTGCAGCTTGGCTTGCTCAGCCAACGCCCGGTTGAGGGACTGCTGCATTGTGTTTTCTTTGATGCCAAACCGCTTGGTGACTCGGTTCATGTAAATGGCTCTCTTCACCGGATCAGGAATCCAGGCAATCGTTGCTGCTGTATCATGGATGGCAGTTGTAAATTGGTCGGGGTCTGACCAATCCAAACTCATTGCTAGGCAATCGATCTTAAAATCAATGAAATCCTGAGCCTTTTCCTCTGAATAAGCATCAAAACCTGACTTTCCATGTGTTTTCACGAAAGAGTCGGGATCCTCTCCTTCCGGAAGGAGAAGCACCCGGACATTCATCTCCTGTTCCAGCAAGAGGTCAATACCTCGCAAGGTGGCAGAGATCCCGGCTGGGTCAGCATCGTAGATGAGGAGAATATTGTGGGTGAACCGCTTGACCAAACGGATCTGTTCTACTGTGAGTGCCGTCCCCGAAGTGGCGACCACATTTTCAATGCCAGCCTGGTAAAGGGCAATAACATCCATATACCCTTCTACCAACAGGGTACGGTCCAGATCGCGAATTGCTTTCTTCCCTTGGTGGAGACCATACAGGATATAGCTCTTCTGGTAGATTTCAGATTCTGGCGAATTGATGTACTTCGCCATCTTCTTCTTCCCATCCAAAATACGCCCGCCAAACCCAACCACCTTTCCCATATGGTTGTGGATCGGGAACATAATACGCCCCCGGAACCGGTCCAGTAGCTTCCCATCCCGGTCGCTCTTGAAAGCCAGACCAGTCTCAATCAGGAAGTCCTCATTGTACTGATTGCGAAGGGCTTCTTGGGAAAATGCATCCCAGGATGTAGGAGAATACCCCAGCTGAAAGGTCTCCATAGTGCTCTTCAGGATTCCTCGTTCCTTGAAATAGCTGTATCCGACCTGTCTTCCCTCGCCTATCGTCAGTTGTTGATTAAAAAATTTGGCGGCAAATTCATTCAGGATATAAAGGCTGTCGCGCTTGTCCTGGCGGATGTAGTCTTCGGGAGTTTCCTCCATCTCCAGGTCGATATTGTACTTCTCTGCGATGTACTTGAGTGCCTCAACATAGCTCATTCCCTCCGACTCCATCAGGAAGGTGACGCCATTGCCTCCCTTTCCAGTAGAGAAATCCTTCCAAATATTCTTGGTGGGCGACACTGCAAATGAAGGGGTCTTTTCATTTGAAAAAGGTGATAGGCCAAAGTAGGTTGAGCCCCGCTTCTTCAGGGGAACAAAGTCGGAGATGATCTCCAAAACATCGGAGGCATTGTAAATCTCCTCCACTTTATGGCTGGGAATGCGCTTGGCCATTAATATTTTCTGTACCCTAAAAGTACGCAAATCTCAAGACAATATTTCGTCTGGAAGTCTTCCGATATGGCAACATCGGAGGAAAACGTATATACTTAAGTATTTTCTAAATTGAACTGAGAGTTGGTCGACTGCTTCGTATTCTCAAGCCAATACGATGAAAAACGCTAGTTAAAGTAGTACATCCAAGCCAGAAAACATGGGGCAAATATTTGAGGGCTTATCAAAGCTGGATGGTTCTTTCGGAAATATACGTGAAAATCCGTCACTCGTTGCTAGCCTTGACAAGGCCGGAAGTGGAGCCTACCTTTGCCGAAGTAGTGGTAAAGCCGAATGGCTACCTGAATTAAATAGTCCCCAATAATAGGGGGCTTGAGCAATGTGCTAATGTGGACTTACGGAGCTTAGAATATATTAAAAGCAATGAAAGAGGTGATGAACCTGAACCTGGAAGGGAAAAATGCATTTGTATGCGGAAGTACGCAAGGAATAGGTAAAGCAACTGCCATCGAGTTGGCTGGACTGGGTGCAAATGTCATATTGGTTTCCAGAAATGAAGAAAAACTCAAAGCGGTTTGGGAGAATCTCCCTCGGCTAAACGGCCAAACCCACGGATACATGGTTGCTGATTTCAGTAAACCGAGTCGCTTAAAAGCTACACTCAATAACTGGGTTTCTAGCCATGATTTCCCCATCCACATTCTGGTCAACAATACAGGAGGGCCTCCCGGAGGCCCTGTCCATACAGCAGACACGGAAGCCTTCCGGGAGGCTTTTAACCAACACCTGATCTGCAATCAAATTCTTGTACAAGGGCTCTATAGAGGGATGAAAGCTGCAAGAAGCGGCCGCATTATCAATGTTGTCTCAACCTCTGTCAAACAACCACTCGACAATCTTGGTGTCTCTAATACCATACGGGGAGCTGTAGGCAATTGGGCAAAAACACTAGCCAATGAACTTGGCCAATTCGGAATTACAGTAAATAATGTCTTACCTGGTGCTACAAATACGGAGCGTTTGATTGAAATTATTGCCGATAAAGCGGCGAAATCAGGAAGAACGGTAGAAGAAGTTACCCAGGCCATGCGTAATGCGATCCCGGTGAAACGCTTCGCAAAGCCAGAAGAAGTCGCTTATGCTATTGCCTTTCTAGCATCTGATGCAGCCGCCTACATCAATGGCATCAACCTGCCCGTAGATGGAGGCAGAACAAAGTCACTTTAATTTAATTAAAAGTGGAAGGTCGATCCTTGACTTCGATAGGAATTGCCGTTTCAATGCCATTGAAGTTATAACCACAGAGTATTGGGGTGCCAAGAAATCGAATATTTTGGTAGATGTCTTGACTCCTTTTTATGGGAAAAAAGCGGTTAAAATTGGCTCGGAAGAAGAAATTGTCGCTTTAGAAAATTAGATTAATTTTACCTTATATAAATCCTGAAACCAAGCATTATTCAGAATGGCTAAGCAACCGGAAGTGAAAAAAAGTGGCTCCTCATCTTCAAAACATATCAATCTACTCACTGTTTTTATCACGGTAGCTTGTGTTGCCTTTGGAGCAATTGTTCTGTCTGTATATTTCAAACCTGCCTTCAAAAATAAGATGGTACTTTTTCAGCCTGATATCTCCCAAGTCAGGGGAATGGGTCATGAGATGTCTGAGCACCGTGACAGGAAGAAGGAAGAGGCGCTCTGGACCAGCAGAATGTTTGGTGGAATGCCGGCTTACCAAATCAGTGTCCTCTATGGTAACAACTGGTTGTCCCACATCCAAAATTTGATCCATTTTATTTTTCCGCATCCTGTTGCATGGTTTTTTGTCCTCTTTATTGGGATGTTCGTTTTGCTGATGGCAATACGTCTAGACCCCTGGGTGGCGGTCATTGGAGCAATTGCCTATTCATTCTCAACCTATTTCATGGTAGCTATGGAGGCAGGCCACAACAGCAAAATAATGGCCCTCGGCTATGCGCCTGCGGTTCTGGGAGGTATGATCATGACATATCGAGGCCGGTGGTTCCTAGGTGGGATTATTTTTACTCTCGCCTTGGGCCTGGAATTATATGCCAACCATTTCCAGATCACATTTTACCTTCTTTTTATCATCATTGCTTTATTGATCAGTGAGGTTGCAAGGATTGTTAGACCCCTGCATGCCCTTTTCTTATTGGGACTTCTTCTGGTTCCGGTGATTTGGTTAATTGATCCCTGTAACAATCTTAAATATCTCTGGATGGGGATTGCCCTGTTAAGTTTCACAGTTCCACTAGTCCTTCAATTTATCACTGAGATACCCAAAGGGGGCTGGGATTCACCAGGCTTTAAACCTGCTAGGAACTTTTTGATAGCTTCCCTCATCTTGGTGGTCGGGGGACTACTTGCAATCACCCCTAATCTTGGTCGTTTGTACACCACTCTGGAATATAAAACCGATACCATGCGAGGCGGTAAAATACTCGAGGAGGAAAACCACTGCAAATATGGGCAGTCAGCAATGAATTCAGCGGCTGATATCGACAAAAACGGATGTGGCAATTCCGGTGGATTGAAAAAGCCGTATGCTTACAGTTGGAGCTATGGTATCGCAGAGACTTTTACACTTCTCAACCCATTTTACATGGGAGAGGCATCAAGTGTCAGACTAGGGGAGAAAACTGATACCTATCAAACCTTAGCCCAGATCTACGGACCACAGGGTGCTGCTCAAATGTCTCAAAGATGGCCCATGTACTATGGTGATCAACCAAGCACTTCCGGTCCAGTCTATGTTGGAGCAGTGATCTTCTTCCTATTTATTTTAGGAATGTTGACAGTCAATAACCGCTACCGCTGGTGGCTATTCGGTGCCACGGTCCTATCTATCCTGCTCTCGTGGGGTAAGAACTGGCAAATCTTTTCTGACCTCTTTTTTGATCACTTTCCCCTTTACAATAGTTTCAGGGCGGTGTCTATGACCCTTGTGATCGCTGAGATTACCATGCCAGTTCTGGCTGCTTTGGCGATTCATAAGTTCCTCAAGAATAATAAGGAAAACCTGAAAGCCACAGAAACCTTCCTATTTATTGCCACTGGAATTTCCCTTGCCATCTTTCTGGTGCTCATGGTTACAAAACCTGGAACCTCGAACTTCATCGCTGTCAGTGATGCAGGCTTGATGAGCCAGTTGGGATTAAACGAGAATATTGCTTTGAAAAATCAACTCCAGGCAGCCATGATAAGTGACCGAGCCAGTTCATTCCAGTTTGGGATGTTGAGGGGCATGGGACTGATCATCCTCACAGGCGGTTTAATGCTTGGATACCTTCGTTTTCTCAGACCCGCCTTCGGAAAGAAGCCGATCCTTGGCCAAGCGATACTTTCTGGTAGCATCCTAATTGTGGTCATGATTGATTTAATTCCGGTCAACCTTCATTATATCAACCATGAAAACTTCGTTTCTGAAAGACAATTCAAGGAAACTTACGATCTGACTTTAGACCGCAATCCTGAGAAGGCAAGGCCCTATATTGAAATGCTAGGTGATCCCGAGCCTGGATTCCGTGTCCTCAACACAACTCGAAGTACCTGGAATGAAGCTTACACCTCTTACCACTTCCGTAGCATAGGAGGCTACCACGCAGCAAAATTCAGACGTTATCAGGACTTGATCGACTGCTACCTTGATCGGGAAAAAAACGAATTGCTATCCCGTCTCAGCACAAAAGGAACAACGATCGATGCTGTTTTTAGATCTGCAAAAGCGATGAACATGCTTAACCTCAAGTATGTTATAGCGAGAGGCCAAACACCACAAGGTCAGGAAGCACATATCAAAATAGAAAACCCACTGCGCTTTGGCCCTGCCTGGGTCGTCCAAAACTATGCTGTTAAAGAATCCAATATTGACGAGTTGGATGGTATTGCCAAGGTTGATCCACGTGCTACTGCAGTTATCCACAAGGAATTCAATGATCAATTGAATGGGTTTAACCCTGAGTTTGATCCTTCCGCCACCATTGTTGTGACTGAGTACCTCCCGAATTACATTAAATACCAGTTCAATGCACCAAGTGGCAGTGAACAAATGGTAGTATTCTCTGAAATTTACTACAAAAAGGGTTGGAATATGTATCTCGATGGAGCCAAAACACCAACTCCCCACTTCCGAGCCAACTACGTTCTACGTGCCGCGAGAATACCTGGTGGACAACACGCCATTGAATTCAAATTTGAACCCCAGTCCTATAAAACCGGTGAAAGGATAGGATTGATCGGCTCCATTTTGCTTTTCCTTGCCATTGCCGGAGTGGGTTTTTTGAGCTTCCGAAATAAGTTAAAAAAAGATACAGATCCGGAAATCTAATAACAGGAACATAACCCCATGGGCAGAAAAATAAACAAGGAAGAACCTATTATTCTCTTGGGTGCTGGTCTAGCTGGGTCTCTGATGGCTCTTTACCTCGCCAAAAAAGGTTTCTTGGTCGACGTTTATGAGCGTCGTCCTGACCTTCGGGCTGCAGATATCTCTTCGGGTCGTTCTATTAACCTGGCTATTTCGGCGCGCGGGCTGAATGCTATGAAAGAAGTCGGGCTGGACAACGAGGTGGCTGAAATGTGCATCCCGATGCGAGGTAGGATCATCCATGACAGGAATGGGAATACAGAGTTTCAGCCCTACTCCAAAGATGGAACCACTGCCATTAACTCAATCTCGAGGGGTGATCTGAACTGTCTATTGATGGACGAAGCAGACAAGTTTAATACCATCAAATTCAATTTTCAGAAACGTTGCATAGCCGTGGATATGAAAACCGGTTTAGCTCTGATACGTGATGAAACAAACCATCAAACTTTTGAGGTAACTGGCCAGACGGTTATCGCCTCTGATGGTGCCTTCTCCCTTGCACGGAACAGCATGATGAAGATGCCTCGCTTCAACTTCTCTCAATCCTACCTCTCCCACAGCTACAAAGAGCTCAGCTTCCCCCCTACAATCAATGGTGGGTGGCAAATAGAAAAAAACGCTCTTCATATCTGGCCACGAGGCCACTTTATGCTGATCGCCCTGCCCAACCTTGATGGGAGTTTTACCGTTACTTTATTCTATCCCCATAAAGGTCACAACAGCTTTGCCAGCCTGGACAACCCGGAAAAAGTCCGGAAGCTATTCATAGAAGAATTTCCCGATGCACTTGAGCTGATCCCCGATTTAGACAAAGAATACTTTGAAAATCCTGTTGGAGACCTGCTGACGATAAAATGTGACCCATGGCACTACGAGGATCGCTGTGTGTTGGTGGGAGATTCAGCACATGCCATTGTTCCATTTTACGGACAAGGAATGAATGCCGCATTTGAAGATTGTTCTGTTCTGAATGCCTGTATTGACCAGGAGAGTGACTGGACAAGCACATTTGAACGCTATGGTTCACTGAGGGTTAAGAATGGTCATGCGATTGCTGACATGGCCATCGACAACTACTATGAAATGCGCGATCGGGTAGACGATGAGGACTGGAAATTACGTAAAAAAATAGAACACAAGCTGGAGCGGGAGTATCCCGGAAAATACATTTCCCGGTATGAATTAATCTCTTTCACCCACCGTCCATACGCTGAAGCTCTTGAACGTGGAATTATCAATGACCGGATTCTGAGGAAACTTGCCGAAGGGATTGATTCAATTGACAACGTGGATCTGACCCTGGCAGAAGACCTTATGTCACGGCTGTTACCTTTCTAATAAACCGATCTAATGGCTTACTTAATGGTGAATCACACCTTCTCACCATTTTTTATGGCAAGTCAACCGTACGGGTAACAGATTCGATTCAAAGTACACTGGCCACCAATAAATTGATGTCCATAAAATCAATACCAAACAATGTAGATAGTGTTCGTTTGGTGAGATGTTTTCGGTAAACATAGACCCCTTGTTTGACTCCTTCGTCGAATTTCATGAGTTGTTCGACCCCTCCGGAATCTCCCGCCTTTAGGAGGATCGGGCCAAGGATATTGGACACTGCAGCCGAAGCTGTTGCAGGAACTCTTGCTGCAATGTTGGGAACACAGTAGTGAACTACATCGTGTTTGACAAACGTAGCTTTTTCATGGGTAGTAGGACTACTTGTCTCGATACACCCTCCTTGATCTATGGCCACATCTACAATGACGGACCCTTCCTTCATATTGAAGACCATGTCTTCTGTAACCACCACTGGAGCACGGTGGCCGGGCTTGAATGCGGCACCGATGACTACATCGCTGGCGAGTACAGCTTCTTCAATATAGTTGTGCATGGAGACAACGGAATAAACTTTTCTTCCCAGCCGCGCCTCTAACAGGCGAAGCTGGGATACATCTTCATCGATGATCTGGATCGTAGCGCCCATACCTAGAGCAGTGAGGGCGGCATTGTAGCCCACAGTGCCGGCACCGATGATAGTGACTACTGCGGGAGGAACACCTGTGACACCACCGAGCAACATCCCTTTGCCATTGGTAGCAGCGCTCAGGAGTTCAGTCGCAATATGGATTGAGTTGATCCCGGCAATCTCGGACATGATCTGTACGAGAGGACGATTGCGCCGCTTCCCTTCCAAAAACTCGAAACCGAGAGCAAGGATGTTCTTGCGGATGAGCGTCTTCAGATGATGTGGGGACAGGCTTCCCAGGTTGACCGCTGAGATCAGAACCTGCTGAGGACGCAACATGTCCAATTCCTCGGAAGATAGCGGAGCAATCTTTACGATGGTTTCTGCCCTGGAATAGATTTCTGCAAGAGAATACAGGATATGTGCTCCTGCTTTGCTATAAGCACCGTCAGGGTAACTGCTTGGCTCTCCTGCACCTTTCTGGACATAGACTTC
>JBFGVE010000009.1:0-43775 GCA_041565275.1 Bacteroidia bacterium | reverse complement strand
CTTTATTTATTCAAGACCAATCGCCTGGTCAGTACCTCCCCGGTATGCGTCGTCATGCGCAACAGGTAGACTCCGCTCGGAAGCTCTTCAACCTTGAAGGCCACCAATTTCTCCTCTTCGGCCAATACTTCCCCGCTAAAGACAGCACCGACATTTTGACCTGCCAGGTTGAACAGGTCCACTTCGGCAAACCCCCCTTCTGGCAAGTACAGTTTCAAAGTGCCTTCTGAGGTGATGGGATTGGGAAATGCCTCGATCCTCGCCAGGCGCGCTCCCTCCGAATTGTCTTCAGATGGTGGCTCAGGCAGTAAATTCGCCACTGGCCCCATAGTTGCCATCTCGTATTGAGTACATCCATTGCTGTTAAACGCCAACAAAGGCAAACAAAAGCCGGCACCGCAACTCGATTCCTGGCTACAACTTTCGTAGGTGATGCGAAAGGCACCAAGTCCTGTAGAATCAATGCAATCGCTGGGCAATCCATGGATACGGATCCCAGTCATGCCTGTCACAGGATCACTGGAAATGATCTCAGTAGGCAATCCAGCGTCGTTGGTGACGGAAGTTACACTGCCACAGGGAATAGAAATATCCATATAGCCTGGGGAAACAGGGCAATAAGCCAAGGCAGAGATACCACCAGAACCAGGTAGGATCACCCGTATCCGGACCACACTGTCCATCTGGATTGGGATCGTACTGACCGCATTGTCACCTAAACCGGGGATGTTGAGGTCGGTGACGCGGTTACCTGTCTGGTGTATGCGGATAAGTCCATTGCCGTTGTCAAGGTCGACCATGCTCAGGGATTCGACATAGTAAGGGAAAGCAAAATTCATCTGTAATTCTCCACCTGCACCTTCGTCATCGGGATTGTCGATCAACCCGTCGTTATTACTGTCGGTTGTATTTTCAGCGAGAATAAGAAGGTTGCCCAGAGCGGTATTGTTTTCGCCGGCTGCACCCTGTTCGCCCCCGGCACCAATCCCCGGACCGCCAAAGTCCTGGTTGGGTGTTCCCAGGTCCCAGTCCCCACCTGTAGGGTTCCCGCTGTCAAAAATTACTCCTACCGGGGCTTTGTTCGGATTGTTGTTGACAAAGGTGAAGCTAACACCCATACTGGCCCATTGGCTGCCAACCACAGTACCGGCGGGAATTGGATTGCCAAAGGGATCATGGTCAAAGCTCACTACACGGGTACCGGGACAACTGCTTGCATTTACTTGGCACACAGAGTCGCAGGCCACTTCCATGGTCACGGTGCGGCAAGCTCCTTGGTCCTCGACACTGATCACACCGCCTTTGATGCAGATGTCTTCGCAGGGAGTACCACAAGCGTTTGCTCCGATGGTGACGGAACCACAAACCGTCCCTTCACATCCGGAATTGGTTGAGCTGACAGATATAAGCTCAATGGTCGTCGTTTCCAGTATCAGAACGCTGATGGTCCCGGTCGGTCCGGACGGAAAGATCAAACTCATGGTATCGCCATTTTGTAACCAAGTCACTTCATGTGCCCCTGTTCCTGTCAATAGCACTTCGATGTCAACAGACTCACCAATGCATACAACGGTATCCTGACAACAGCCCAAAGATGCAGCGAGGTTATTTGCTGCGTTAACAATAACATTCCCACTGATCGAACACCCATTTCCGTCAACTACCGCGTATTGGTACACTCCAGCAAACAAACTGTCCGGATGTTGGTCTGTGGAAACAAATCCATTGGGTCCGGTCCAACTGACTTGATGAGGCAAACATCCCCCGGTCACAGGGAAAAAGATTGCCCCGTTGGCGGAAGCATCACAACTTGCTTCGGTGACCTGCGGGGTGGCGATGAGTTGACTGGGCTGGCTCAGGGTTACTGAGCGGATGATGGCACAACCATTCGCGTCGGTGATGGTAACATCATAGGGAATACCGGCAGATAATCCCGAGGAAGTACTTGAAGAGGCACCATTGCTCCAGGTATATGTGTAAGGTGGACATCCACCGCTTTCACCGACTACATGGGCCACACCGTCGGCAGCACCGAAGCAGGAGACATTGAACCCGCAAGCATAAGAATCGGCTTCTACAGTTGCAGACAGTGGCGGGGGTTCGGATAAAGTAATAGCGGAGGTACCCACACAACCGTTGAGGTCTGTAACCTGCACGGAATAGGTTCCGGCCCCGAGGCCGGATGGATCTTCTGCAGTAAAGCTGAATGCACCCGGTCCAGACCAGGCGTAAGAATAGGGCGGAGTGCCTCCTGTAACGGTAAGATCTATGCTGCCATCGGCAGAGTTAAAACAAACAGTATTGTGCCCGCAGGGTAGCACAGGACTGCTTAGGCCGAGGGAGAGCCCACTGGGTTCGGTGACAATTGCCGAGTCGTTGAGGCTGCAACCATTAGCGTCGGAGACGAAAAGATAATAAGTACCAGGACCGAGGCCGGTGATCACTGGGCCAGAAGCTGTATAACCATTGGGACCAGTCCATGAAAAAGACATAGGTCCACTCCAACCTTGAGCAGTAGAAGTGATTGCACCATCGGAAGCTGCATAGCAGGAGACCGGATCTACAGTAAAGGAAAGCGAAAGCACAGGATCGACGAGTGAAACTGACTCAGTGATGCTGCATCCGGACTGGTCAGTAATGGTTACGGAATAAGACCCAGCCGACAGACCGGCAAGGTCTTCATTGGCAGAAGTAAATCCATTGGGTCCTGTCCAGGAATAGGTAAAGGGACCGGAGCCGCTGGTGATCTGCAGGTCAATGCTCCCATCGGAAGAACCAGGGCAACTGACGCTGCCGCCATGGCTGTAGGTGTAAGGTGTCAAGGTAGCAGTCAGGCTGCTAAGCGTGATGTCAGAACCATTGTCGGAGCCAGTAAAGGCGGGGTCGGAAGAGGTAATGCGAATGCGGTAGCCAGTACCGGGAGGGGTATTCTGGGGAACCGTACCATTGATGAGGCCGGAAGGATCGGAGCCGGAAAGGGCAATAGATCCAAGGACAACAGGGGTAGAAAAACCTCCGCTGGCATCAGACAATTCGGCGGTAAAGGTATTGCCGGAACTGTAATTGCCAGTACTGGAAAATGGGATGGCAATACTTCCCTCTGAAATGCACAAAGAAGCAGGCAGGTTTCCCGGCACAATGGATAAGCTGGAATTACATTGAACACCTGATACCCTCACTTCGTCGATACCACTGCATAGGATACCACTGGTTTCCCTCCCAACGATGGCAAGACGGACATGGGTGGCCGTGGAGGGTACATTTACCTGGACCGTATTCCAGGCGGCAGTACTGTGGGGAAGGACTGTAAAACTCCCCCACGCAGTACCGTTGTCATAAGCAACTGCATATTTCAATTCATCGCTGGAGGTGGAGTTGAAAGTAAAATACTTGAAGGATAGGACAGCATGGGAAATCCCCGTCAATGCTACGGGGTCAAAGGTCAGGACATGGTCAAATGCTCCACCTCCCACCGTATTGTCTAGGTCCTGCATACCCCAAAAATATGTTCCCTCGGGTGCGAAATAAGCTGCATCAAAACTTTTGATGGGTGCCCAGACTTGTTCCTGACCGTAAATGCTGGCAGGATCAGGCCCTGTTTCTGAATTGTAGGAAAGGGGAACGATCGTGTAATTCCAATTATCCTGGGGAGATGCTTCAAATCCCTGGACAACTGAGAATCCGGTACCATCGTCGTCAGCGATAAAAATTTCCAAATCATTGGCAAGTATCTGGGCTCCGCTGGCATTTTGAAGTCTCAGGATGATATTCTCAAGCGGCTCACAATCGGGATCATCCAAGACCGGAATACTATATGTGGATCTGCAGGCTCCGGAAAATCCAATGTTAACAGTACTTTGGGTAGTATAATCCGACCCATTCTGGGCATTACCACCAACTACAACAAGTTGGGCCGTGTGGCTCCCCGCCTGGTCTGAGAATATATTTACGTTGATGCTCCCACCTCCTTCTTCCGAATAGAGTACTTCTCCCATAGTGATGATCGGGGCAGTGGTAGTTACAGAAAAACTCATCCCTGAAAAGGACTGGTTGTAAGCGCTGCTGCCGGTCCAGTTCTGTGGATCGCTGATAGCTTGCAGAAGTTGGGCTTTGTTGCCCGAAAAGGGGCCATTG
The DNA here is from genome assembly GCA_041565275.1 of Bacteroidia bacterium. GTDB lineage: Bacteria > Bacteroidota > Bacteroidia > J057 > JADKCL01 > CAWUKT01. The sequence goes on along the minus strand of JBFGVE010000009.1, from coordinate 39,641 downwards.
TATTTCAAATTGTCCCAATTTCCCACAGAAACTGCCGTGAAACCCTGGGCCAGGCCGATCGGAACAGCAGAAGTATGCTCGGAAATGGCATTGGGGTGAAAGGCACTCCCGTAGTTGTTGATGGCGGCAATGGGTTGCTTTTGACCATTTATCAATTGATAGGCGATCACCTGATCTCCCGAAGAGGACAATTGGGCATACAGCGGAATGGTAATTACAGTCCCGGCACTGAGGCCATTCGCTGGCACTGTATATCCAACCAAACCCTCACCAGGCCTGAAATCCTCAGCCTCTACATCCCAACCAGCATCGGTAAAGTAAATAAACTCGCCTGCGGGCAAATACTGAAGGGCAACAAAAGCAAACTGGTCCGCATTTCCGTCGGTGTTCATCCCCACAAAGGCAATGGCCCCGGGATGAAGTTCTGCTGACAATTGGGAAAACAACCCTCCCAGCAATACCAAAAATAAAACTATGGTTTGGGCAATGCGGCCAGGAGTGTGATGGTGTACAGGTATATCCATGTGGAAGTGCTTTAATGTGTGGATGTTTCCCAGGTTGTACCAGGGATTCTACAGTGGCACTGTTACAAACTAAGTGCCAGAATTGGGAAGATTTCCGAAATCGCCCTTTGCGTAGAATTGGGAGGAAATTTCTAGTGGGACACTGTGACCAGCAGCAGATCACCGTAACCAATGGTGAGTTGACTGGTCACCGGTAGTCAACAGATTGTACATTTATTGGTAGCCGGTCAGGTATTAATCGTCTCTCCGGGCTATGAATTGAAAACGGCTTACCTCCAGACCTGGCAGGAAAGAGTCGCCCGTGTCTATGTACCCTCTTTCCTGGTACAGCACCCTGTATCCATCCAGTGTGTTTTGGCGGTCATCCGACTCATTGTCGAGGTCAAAGATGAGGTCGGGCATTTGAAAACCGCATATTCTTTCCAGTTCTTCCTGGTCTGTCACCAGGTATTCAAGATCCATATTCAGCCCTCCGGCCCCATGCCCCCGGTCGGCCGTCCGAGAGCAGTTGTGGAAGTCAGTAGTGGTCAAACCTACCAGATCGATGAATCGGAATTTCATGAAGTGGTCCCGGGCGGTGTAGTAGGCTACCATGCCTGCCTGTTGACTCAATACCCTGAGAGGGAGCCTATTGGTTTGGTATCCAATTTCTACCAGGTCCCCCAGCGCTTCGATTACCCCCAGATCACGGGTGTGGATCCGGTTGGCACGGACGAACCAAGGATAGTCATTGGCGATGGGCCTCATCTGAACGGTTGTGGTAAACAATCCTTGACCGGCAGGTGGAATAGCAGTCCATAGAGGACGACCGGTGGAATAGTGCCGGGCAGTCCAGATCACTCCCATGATCTGAACAGTGACCAGTACTGGCACCAGGAAAGTCCTCCAGGTTCGGCTTTCCGGCAACAGAAGCACCCCCAACAATTGCCAGGGAACAAGAAAGCGCCCGTTTTCCATCCAGTCACCTCCTGAAAATATTATTGCCAGTATTCCTGCGGACATAGAGATAACCAAAAAAGTGTGGGCAGGTCTTTCTTTCCAGCGGCGTATGACTGACCAGGTTCCTGCCAGGGTGGCAAGAGCGAACAAGATCAAATCAGGGTGGGCTTTGAGCTGAATGAACAAATACCGAAGTCCCTGGTAGGCTCTTTCGGATCCCAGGCTCCCGGCCTTGGCGTATACCGGGAGAGGAAACAAGCGGTCGAATGCCAAGTAGCGAAACAGGAAAATGCATCCGGTTAGGAAAACAGCCAAACTGGTCAAGTAAAGCATTTGCCTTCGGGAATTGCGGAGCAATAGTGCCGAGGATCCCAGGATGACTACAGCGAGGAATGGGTTTTCAGGTCTGCAAAGCAAAAATAGGGGGAGAAATAGTAAGACAGGCCACAATTTCCGGTATTGGATATAACTCAAAGTTCCCCAGGCAAAGCCTGTTAAGGTAAGTGCCTGGAGACTGGTTTCCATTCCGGAAAAGGACCAATAAATCAGGGACCCACAACTCGCGACCAACCAAGGGATTGCCTTCAAGCGTTGAGGATAGGGTTTCAATTCAATAGCCGTCAAGAAAACCATCCAGATGCTTCCTGCTCCAGCGAGTATTCCCACCACATAACCCCACACTACGATGTCTCCTCCAAACAAAGCGCGTAATCCTCCCAATAGAAAAACCTGGAGTAGGGAAGAACTCTGCTCAACCGCTTCCCCGTTGTAGTTCATTATGCTACCGAACTCGCTGAGACTGTACGCAGACCAAAAGGTTTTGAAAACATCATCCCGGCCAGTGGAGCTGAAAAGCAAGAACCCTAACCCCACAAATGTCAAGGAAGCCAGGGCCAGGAGTGTGAAGTGTCTTCGATCCAAAGAGAAATGTTAATTGAAATCAATCCCCAATCATACATGTACTGCTTCCCAGAGCGCCTTGCGCTGCTCTTTCACATCTTCACGAGTGATGTAATCCTCAAAGGAGATCATCCGATCGATCATTCCGTTGGGTGAGATCTCAATGATCCGGTTGGCTACCGAATTGGTGATCTGGTAGTCGTGGGAAGTAAAGATAATGTTGGCTACGGTATCTTCCATGGCTTGGTTGAGGGCCTGGATAGATTCGAGGTCGAGGTGGTTGGTCGGCTCGTTCATGATGAGGAAGTTGGTCTGGGCAAACATCATCCGGGACAGCATACAGCGTACTTTTTCTCCTCCTGAGAGGACACTTACCTTCTTGAAGACCTCTTCACCTGAGAAAAGCATCCTCCCGAGAAATCCACGGATAAATTGCTCATCCTGCTCGTCACTGGTCTTGAACTCAGAGAGCCATTCAATGAGACTGTAATTCTGTTTTTCACCGTGGAAATATTTTTCATTGTCGGTAGGCAGGTAGGATGGGATAATGGTTTGTCCCCATTCTATCATACCCATTTTAGGTTTGGTTTCACCCCCCAGGATATCGAAAAGGGCAGTGATAGCAGCAGGATCCTGACTGAGGACAGCAATTTTATCACCCGTACCGAAAGTGAAGTTGATATCCTTGAACAGAATACGACCATCGGGGCCATGCTGGCTCAAGTTTTCCACATGCAGGATTTGACCGCCGGGCCCCCGCTCGGGGGTGAAATTGATGTAAGGATACCGGCGGCTGGAAGGCTCCATTTTTTCGAAATCCAGTTTCTCCAATGCCTTCTTCCGGCTGGTGGCTTGCTTAGACTTGGATGCATTTGCACTAAACCGGCTGATGAAGTCCTGTAATTCCTTTTTCTTCGCCTCAGCCTTTTTGTTCCGGTCGGCCATCTGACGGCGCATCAATTCATTTGCCTGGTACCAGAAAGAATAATTTCCGGAGAAGAGCCTGACCTTCTTAAAGTCGATGTCCACGATGTGGGTACAAACCATGTCAAGGAAGTACCGGTCGTGGCTGACAACGATAACGGTATTCTTATATCCTGCAAGAAAGTTAGACAACCAGTTGACCGACTCAGGATCGAGATCGTTGGTAGGTTCGTCGAGAAGAAGAATATCAGGGTTCCCAAATAATGCTTGTGCCAGTAGGACTTTAACCTTTTGCGCACCATTTAGAGAACTCATCGGCTGCCAGTGGTATGCTTCCGGCAAACCAAGGAGACTTAACAATTCGGCTGCATCACTTTCGGCGTTGTAACCGTCCATTTCACCAAATTTAGCTTCCATATCTGCTGCCCGCATAAAGTCCTCATCGGTAGCGTTGGGGTCTTCGTAGATGGCATCCTTCTCCTTGCGCAGGCTCCACAACTCCTGGTGGCCCTGCATGACAACCTCCAGTACTATCTCTTCTTCGAATTCGAAGTGGTCCTGACGCAGTACTGCCATACGATTGCCTTTGTCGAGGGTGACTGATCCAGTGGTGGGGTCTAATTCTTGGGAAATGATCTTCAAGAAGGTTGATTTTCCAGCACCATTGGCTCCAATTACACCATAACAATTGCCCCTGGTAAACTTGAGGTTAACAGTTTCGAATAAGATCCTTTTACCAAATTGGAGCCCTAGATTACTAACTGTCAGCATTTTTTCTTCGCTTTGTATTTTGTGCAGTGGCAGTCTGTGGGGTACACTGACTTTATATTTGATACAAAGGTACGGGGTTTTTGGTTCCACACAATGAGTGAAGCCCCGTAAACCATTACTTAACCTGATCCATCTGCAGGTGTCGAGCGGATGTGATGAAACCCAAATGAACATCCTCTATCTTTACTTCATGACTCTGTCAGAATTAAGACGCACTGTGGCGGAGGGTGAAAATCTCCATGTTGAATTTAAGCGCAAACTCCCTGAGTGGGAAAAGCTTATCCGCGAGGTCGTTGCCTTTACCAATACCCAAGGAGGTACGGTATTTATCGGAGTAGCCGACGACGGCCAATTGTTTGGTGTGAAAGACCCTTGGGAGATCCAAGAATCCATTGAGATCAAACTCAAGCAATACGCACGGCCCCCTGTACCCGTCAGCATTGAAATCGTTCCCATCACCCGAAAACGATCTATAGTCTGTGTTCATGTCCCGGAGAGTAAGCAAAAACCGCACCTCGCTCTCTCCCGCCCTGAAGACAAACGCGGAAAGGCCCTGATCAGAATTGCAGACGAGAGTTGCACCGCAAGCGCAGAGGTATTTAAACTCCTCAAATACGAAGGCCGAGAGCGCAATACCAAGGTTGAGTTTGGAGACAAAGAGAAGATCCTAATGGAATACCTCGACCAAAACACCTATATCACCCTGCAGAAGTTCAAAGAGATCGCCAAGATCCCCAAGCAAATCGCTTCCAGGACATTGGTTCATCTGGTCAAGGCAAATATATTGCGAATTCAACCGCGTGTGGACGAAGACTGGTTCTTTCCCGTATCACTGGTCTGAAGATCCAGGCGGTAATTCAGTGAGTTGCTGGTGTATCCTATCGGTCTACCTCACCCAGGACAAAGTCGATCGAACCCAAGATTGCTACCAAGTCTGCGATCAACACCCCCCGGGAAATTTCGGGAACTACACTGAGATTGGAAAAACTCGGCCCGCGAACCTTGCACCGATTCGGGATGTCGCGTTTTCCATCCATCACCATATAAAAACCGAGTTCGCCCTTTGGATTTTCGGCCCGACTGTAATACTCTCCTGCCTTGGGACGTGCTTTGGAAGGACACATACCCCTGGGGTCAAAGTCTTCACCGCGGGTATGCTCTTTTTCCAGTTTTTCGAGACATTGAGAAATGATCTTCAGGGATTGGGTGATTTCGTCAACCCGGACCTTGTAACGGTCCCAGACATCTCCTAAAGATCCCATTTCCCCTGTACCGAAACACACCTCAAAATCTAGTTCGGGATACACCGAGTACCCATCGACTTTTCGGAGGTCGTATTTCAGGCCACAACCCCTCAGTACCGGCCCGGTACAGCCATAAGCAATGGCAACCTCACGAGGCAGAACTCCCACGTTGGCAGTCCTCTTCACAAAAATATCATTGCCTGTCAGGAGATCATTCAGTTCTTTGAGCTTTGGTTTGAAGTAAGAAACAAATTCGGCACACCGAGCCTCAAAACCGACGGGTAGGTCAAAGAAAATTCCTCCCACCCAAATATAATTGTAAAGCATCCTGGCCCCGGAAGCCCATTCCAGTAGTTTCAGGATATGTTCACGGTCGCGGAAGCACCAGAGAAAGGGAGTCACAGCACCAATGTCCAGGCCAAAGGTCCCGATCGCCACAAGGTGAGAAGCAATCCGATTGAGTTCACAAACCAGCACTCGGATGTATTCGATCCGCTTGGGCAACTTACCGGTCAAGTCCATCATTTCCTCTACTCCCATCACGAAAGCGAGGTTATTGTTCATACTCGCCAGATAGTCGAGCCGGTCCGTATAAGGAATAATTTGAGGGATTGGCAGCAATTCGGCATGTTTTTCGAAGCAACGGTGGAGATAGCCAAGGTGGGGGATGACTTCGAGGACGATCTCTCCGTCAGTAACCAATTCTAATCGCAGGACCCCGTGGGTAGAAGGGTGCTGTGGTCCCATGTTGAGGACCATTGATTCTGAAGCTATCTCAGAGGCATTTACTCTCGACGGGGAGGAGCGCCGAAGAAGTTCGGTATAATCCAGCTCCGTACGCTGTGCATTGGGATGTTGAATACCAGCCATCAATAGGCGGTTTTGATCCCGTGGTACATGTCCGGATTTTCATAATCCTTGCGCAATGGATGTCCTTCCCAATCTTCCGGCATAAGGATCCTCCGCAGGTCGGGATGCCCTTCAAAATGAATACCTACAAGGTCGAATGCTTCTCTTTCGTGCCAATTGGCGGTGGGCCAGACAGAGGTCAATGAAGGAAGGACAGGGAGGGACTCCAGCGTCGTCTCTCTAGAGACAAAGCACTTCAATACCAGAAAATGGCCATAAGGGACAGAGTATAAATGGTAAACCACTCCTATCTGTCCTTTTTCAGGGCCGAGGTCAACTCCACTAAGACAGGACAGCATATCGAAATAAAGACTGGGTTGATTGCGGAGCCAGAGGCAAACTTTGATCAAATGATCAGGTAAAATCGCCAGCCACGGCTGCCGGACTTCATAATCAAAGTCGGTCACCACGTCTTCACCAAATTCGGCGACCATCTTTTCTCCAATCTGCTGCGCACTTAACTCCATTTAAATCGTAGTATGTGGACCTTTTCTCAGTTTTCTTCTCATATATACTCCCTATCCCCTACTCATTTACGTTCAAAGTTCCCTTGCACCAGAAGGCTCTCGTTACGGATTTTCTCCTGCAATTTGAGAATTCCCCCGATCAAAGCTTCCGGTCTCGGTGGGCAACCTGGTACATAGACATCAACCGGAATGACACGGTCTACACCTTTGACGACATGGTAGCCGTGTTCCCAATAAGGCCCGCCACAATTTGAACAGGATCCCATCGAGATCACATAACGCGGTTCAGCCATCTGTTCATACAAGCGCCTTACCCGGTCGGCCATCTTAAAAGTTACGGTACCGGAAACAATCATTACATCGGACTGCCGGGGTGAAGGGCGTGGAAATACGCCAAAACGATCGAGGTCGTAGTGACTGGCATTGGTAGCCATCATTTCGATGGCACAGCAAGCCAAGCCGAAGCCCATTGGCCAAAGAGAAGACATCCGTGCCCAATTCATAAGGGCATCTATTTTGGTGATGACGATACGTCCTTTTCCAGTCTTTATATCAGAAATTCCCATCAGGAAACCCTTGTATTGAACGCTTCATATAATTCATCCGGCACTGGGGAATCAATGGAGGGTACCTTAGGATCAGGCTTCACCCAATCAAGATCCCCCTTAACCCAGACATAAGCTAACCCAACCAGCAAAATACCAGCGAAGATCAGGACTTCAAAGAGGGCAAAATAACCCCAGGAATGAGCTTCAAGGATCAATTCCTTCTTTGCAAATACAGTGGCCCATGGGAAGAGGAAAACGACTTCCACATCGAAGATGAGAAAGATCAAAGCAGCCACATAAAAGCGGTTGTTGAGTTGGATACGGGAGGTTCCGACAGGATCTTCACCACATTCATAAGTGCTGTTTTTTTCCGGGTTAGGACGGTTGGGGCTCAATAATTTGGAAACTAAAATACCACCCAGTACAAATACGGCTCCCCCGGCAATAAAAAGGAGCGCATAGCCATATTGGCCTAACTCGACATTAGCAGTAATGTCCATGCTGCGAAGATAACGATTCCAAGATCAACTTGGTCTTCTCATGAGAATTATGACCTGGGGATTCAATGTCTGTAAAGCAGTTTGTATCTTTACAGTCTTATGGAACTTACGCCTGAGATCAAGGAACGGCTGGCTAAACTGGAGCAAAAATATGATGCAATCGGTCAGGATATGTTGTCCTACTTAGATGGCCTGTTGTACTCTAACTCAGTAACCTACTGGGACTACATTCACCTGGAAACCCTCTTGAGTTTACAGAATACACGAACGGATTTCCCTGATGAAAAGATATTCATCATTTACCATCAGATCACAGAGTTATATTTCAACCTGATCCGCCATGAGCTTAGCCAATTGCGGGATGGCAATCCTCAGGATCCCGAACAATGGATGATCCGCATTCAGCGTGTCATCAACTACTTTAAAAACCTCACCCAGAGCTTTGATGTAATGGTGGACGGAATGGATAGAGAACAATTCCTGAAATTCAGGATGTCGCTCTTGCCGGCTTCCGGTTTTCAATCCGTACAGTACAGGATGATCGAGTTGGAAAGTACTGGGTTAGAAAACCTGATCCATCCTACCGCACGACAAGGAGATTTTCATAACATGTCCACCGTAAGCCAGTATGAAAGCCTTTATTGGAAGTCCGGTAACCTTGAACTCAAATCTGGCAAAAAGACATTGACCTTGCGGATCTTTGAAAAGAAATACGACCAGACCCTCTTTCGGTTGGCTGAAAAAATGGGAACCAGCAACCTGAATACCTTATTTGAACGTCTGTCTTCCGATGTGCAGAAAGATGAGAAAATCAGAGAATTGCTTAGAGACTATGATCTTTACGCCAATGTATTCTGGTCACTGAGCCACTACAAATCAGCTGTGCGCTATTTGCAAAGTGACCCTGATATCATTGAAGCCACCGGAGGTACAAATTGGCAAAAATTTCTCCCTCCTCGCTTCCAGCGCATTATTTACTTCCCTTCGCTCTGGTCAGATGAAGAAAAAGAAGAGTGGGGAAAAGCATGGGTACTCAGGCTTTTTAAAGAAAAAGTCGAATATGCTTGGGGAAAAGTAAAACGCAATGAGTAATTTAAAAACATTGGTTAGCATAGAACCGCAGAGCGTTTCCCTACGTACCCTTACCAGAGGAATACGAAGTTTTGGAACAGTTTTTGTTCCGATCCGGGTGGGACCGATCTTGCTATGAAAACACTACTACTCACATTCGCTTTTTTGTTGGGCCTCACTGGGACCGCCTATTCTCAGTCGGGGATCAAAGTGGGTATTGACAGCGATGGAGTTCCGATTTTCCGCATGGAGGATGTGACTATCACCTCCCGACCGGCACGGAGACGGGTTATTCGTCGTAGCGAGAGACAGAAAAAAAGATTCAACAAGCTTCGCTATAACATTCTCAAAACTCTCCCTTATGCCAATGAGGCGGCCCGAAATTTGAAGATCATTGATGCAGAAATGCGTCTAATTACAGATGAGAAAGCCCGCGATGCCTATATGGACTCCCGGGAAAGCTTTCTCTTCGGCCGCTATGAAAGTGAGATCAGAAAATTGACCATCTCTCAAGGGAAGGTATTGGTAAAGTTGATTGATCGGCAGACAGGAAGCACAGCATATTCTCTGGTGAGGGATTACAAAAGCAAAACGTCTGCCTTCTTTTGGCAGGGGATCGGGCGGTTGTTCGGTTATAACCTGAAGAACGAATACGACCCCGAAGAAGATTTTGCTATGGAAGTCATCTTAAACTCTATTGAGAAAGGAACCAACCCTACCTATTACGATTACTTAGAAGCCCGCGCCAGTACCGGGAGGTAAAGCGAAATTCACCATGTCATTTAACAACGGGATACAGGCCTTCGTACCCAAGACCTCCAATCAGGTTTACAAGCTGCTTTTTTTTCTACTACCGCTGATATATTTTCTCCTCTATGCCTGGTATGGGTTCGACGATACCGACCAGGGGTTTATTCTTTCACTTTCTTACCGGATCACCATCGGAGAAGTTCCGCATACGGATTTCCTTTATGTCCGGCCTCCCCTCACTCCTCTTCTCCATTCCTTAGAAATGATGCTTCTTCCTGAAAATATCGAGGTGATCGGAATGAGGTTCTTCGGTTATGTATACCTCTGGTTAAGTGTCCTCTTCTCCGTCCTCGCCTTACGCAACGCCTTCGATTTTTCCAAGCTCCAGGTCTCGCCTTGGCTTATCGGCTGTCTAGGTTTTTTCGTCTCTATGCACAATTATCCGCCGATGAACTGGCATACCATCGATGGTGCTCTTTTCACGGCCCTTGGAGCATGGCTCTTCACCAAGGGGCATGGACGGTGGACATGGCTGGCAGCAGCTATGGTGGCATGGGGCATGGCCCCGCTCGCCAAGCAACCCTTTGCCATCGTTCCTCTCGTGGGAATGGTCGCCATCATCTATGTCTATCCCCGGCAAAAAGCCCTCCGAGGCTTGGCAGGAGCAGTTGGCGTAGGAATCTGTATCTTCACCTTTCTCTACCTGATCGCTCCCGGCAAAGACTTTGTAACTGAAATGATCACCCAGAGTACGGGTGCGACCTCAGCGAAAGACATTATCTTGCCCGGTGTCAAAATGTACGTCTGGCCCACCGTCTGTGCCATTGTTCCCTTCACGATCTTATGGGCTGCCTTGCGGTATGCCAATGTGAGGTCCTCCCCTGTCATTTACCTGATCACTTTTGGCTTTGCTTTCTTCATCTTCTACTCCATCCACGTCTACCTGACTTATAAAAATGAGACTTTTATGCCACCCCGCTATAGAACCTACCATGCCCTTTGGGGCTTCGGGACAGCTTCGGCTATCTACTTTCTAATTAGAAATGAAAGGCACATGGCCCTTCTCATTACGATGTGCGCAGGTTCATGGGCGGCAAGCATTAGTTGGGGATATCCTGCCCCGGCCCATTATATGATCCCTAGCATCTTCATGGTGCTTTACTTTCTCGTGAAAGAAGTCAAAGCAATAATCCCTGCCTGGTATTTCCCTACTATCGCTATGGGAGCCTTCATCTGTTATTTTCTCATGTACCAGTACCCCTATAGAGAAACGCACCGCTCAAAAATCAGCTTCCATCTCGGCGATCATTTTCCGAAGTTGAACTACATCTATACCCACCGGGAAATGTATGAAAAGTATGGAGAGATCAAGCAGTTAAACGAGATATACGGCGATAATTTCACCGTTCTCCCAGCCATGCCATTAGCCAATTACCTGACCAATACCCTACCTCCCCTACAGATAGATTGGGCCCATGATGCGGAAATTGCCTACGAATACGGACTAGAACTAATCTTGAATAAACTAGAGGAGACAAGGCCTATCATCTTTGTAGATAAGATAAATAGCTTCAAGGATGCCTACGAGCGGAAAGTTGGTCGTTCTAAGTCATCTTTGACCAGACACGTCATAGAAGAATGGACCAAATTGGGAGACTCAAAGTATTACAATATTTATGCGTTGGATTAAGCTATTGGGACTGTTGATGGTCCTGCCCTTTTCTTTGGCGCATAGCCAACCTGAAGAGGGAGCAGGGCGGGTAATGAAAGCCAAAAATGGTTGGTATATTGCCCCACACGGACAAATACATGTATTGGTCATTTTCGCTGAGATGGACTTCGACAGTAGTTATGGCAATCTTGATCCCTGTAATCCCAAAGGATCCTGGAAATGGCCCGCTCGAAAGCTTCCTGAGTGGAAAAACGACCTTTTTTCAGGAAAAAGGGACGGGGAAGCACTAATGACTCGCTATTTCCGCCAGGCTTCTTTTGGCAAGCTCTCAGTAACTGGAGACTACCTGGATACTTTGATAACGGTCAAGATCAGTACTGTACGCAATAATCGGGGAGCAGTCGTCACCAGGGAACCTTTCGGCAATAATAATTATAAAAATGCCGTTCTCAAGCAGGTCAATGCAATAGAAAACCCCCGATTCGCTTTTGGGAGTCGCCTGGGTGACTTTGACCGCTGGACCTTTTCCGGAGGAGGATATGAAAAAACAGAGAAAAAAAACGGGAAGATAGACTTGATCATGCTCATCTGGCGCAATATCCACGTTGCCAATCTTGGAGACCAATCCGGCTTTGTATCTCCTGGGAATTTTGGTACTGTACTTGGGGCACAAACGGATATGTATTCCATTTTCCGGACCAGCAATATGCTGCCGGATGTAATCTGCCGCCATGAATTTTCCCATATGCTCTACGGGGGCAACAACTTTCATACCGCCAATGGAGGGGTCGGTTCACGGATGTTTATTCCCTCCGTTGGTGGATACTCCAATATGAGCGCAAGCGATTCTTACTCCCTCACCTGGAACGGTTGGGACCGGGAGCGTATGAATTGGAAGAATCCCCAAAATGATTTTTTACTCCAGGCTATCTGTGTTGATTCCAAGCTTCCTTTCAATACCGACCTGACTTACGGCCAGGAATTGTGCGGAGACGGCACCTTCATCCTACGCGATTTTATAGACCACGGAGATGTGATCAAGATCAAATTACCCTACCTCCCTGATGGTGTCCGAAACCAATACCTGTGGCTGGAAAACCACCAACTCCGAGAGAACAATTACGACCATCCGAAACGGACCCCCAAGGGAATGTTTGCCTATATTCAGGTAGGAAAAGATGAGAAATTGGGAAAAGGAGTCTTTGGGGACAACAATAATTACATCTGGCCGATTGCAGCAGAAGGCAATTACGACTTCCTTTTAGCCGGAAAAAACAAACAGGTACTCATTCTGGAGAACCAACGAGCAAACCCCTTCACGGGTCACAATTACCTGATGCGGATTGTAAACGACAAAGACGGCGACCACACTATCAGGGTCACTAATGACATCCGCCCCAAAACAGAATACACCCTCCCAAACAAATTGGTGATCAATGGAGATACCATGCCTGAGTCTTACTTCACGTATCAAACCTATCCAATATTCGGTACCCGAGGCATCCCCTACCGTCCGGATTCCGTGTGGAGAAAGATAGGTATTTCGTACAACCCGGCAGCGGTCCCGGTATACAACCGTTCAGGTAGCCGTGGCAATACAGTAAAGGATAACCAACGGATTTACTTGAATGGCCTGTCGATCGAGACGCTGGAAATGCGGCAAAATGGCGACCTTGTCATCCGGATCCGGTGGGATGACTTCGATATTGTAAGACCAGTGCGCTGGTGTGGAAATATCCTTTCCCAAGAGAGGGTGCATGTCCTGACAGGCAACAGCATTACCCTCGATCAAGGCTATACTGTCCGGAAGATACATGCCGTTCAAAATTTGAATGGAGGAGATGTCTTTGCCGATCCAACCGTAATGGAACTCGCTCCGGGGTCTGAATTAATCCTCAATGAATTCAGCCAGGTATGGGTGCGGAAGGGTTCAAGCCTTATCATCCGAAAAGGGGCTAAGGTCATTCTTCAAAAAAATGCCTCTATAGAAATTGAGCCTGGCGCCTTCCTTTACGTGGAGGAAGGCGCGGACCTTCAATACCGCCACCGCACATCGAAGATCAACCGATGGAATGGATCAGAACTCGGTATCAATAAGCTCATAGAAGCCAAATTTTCTGATCTTGCCCCTATGGATATGACCATTTAATGAACCAGCTCAACCAACAGATCCTAACACGCGTTCTTGTACATGGCTTTTTGGCAATGTTCCTGGCCAATGCCGCCAACAAGTTTTTCGTCGCAGATCTGGATTATGAACTGGAACACCATTTCTATGGTCGAATTTTTGAGGGGACAGGTGATGCACCCGATCAATACCGTATCCTTCCTTTGATCCCTCTAAAATTTCTTTGTCAGCACCTGCCATTCAATCACGCAGTTCTGATTTACAATATGGTTTTGGGGTTTCTCGTCTTCGAGCTCTTTTGGTGGACCATGGGAACAATCTCCAGAAATAAAAAATTTGCTTTCAATACCCTTTTTGCGGTGGCCTATATCTACACCCAATACTCGGGTTGGCGACCCGATACGATGGGATTGATATTCTTGAGTTCCTTGTTGGTGTCCCCTTTACTGCTCGGAATTGGAGAAATGAATTTATGGAAGGGAAAACCAAATATTGGAGGCGACGGAAGAGAGAATCCATCTCATCAGAGTGAAAATACTTCTTTTCATAAAGTGAAGTCACTGGGATTACTTATTTTACTTACAGGTTTAGCCTTTTCCCGAGCGGATATCGCCATGGTATATTCTCTGTGGCTAGCGATTTATTATACCAGTAAAATGGGATTGGTTCTACTCTGGTTGGCTATTCCTCCCATTGTTCAGTTTTCCCTTCAGGAAATCATTTATCCGAATGCTTCTTATTACTCAGATAAGATCATGTTGCTGGACAATCTGCGTGGCTATTACCTTTCTAGGCATCCTGCAACCTACCTCATCCTGGCCCTGGTACTCGCCTTCTGGCGACCAATCCTCAGATTTCTTCGCCAATCCTGGAAACAAAAATGGTTTTACTTCCTCTGTGTCGCTTATCTGGGCCTGGTATTGGTCATCGGCCGCGTCAATGAATACAGACTTTATTTACCTTTAGTCCCAATATTTTTGGTGATATGGCGAGAGTACGTATCGCAGCATGGCACAACGACTGATCCTTTTCGACTTTGACGGGACACTGACCACCCGCGACACCATGATCGAATTTATTAAATTTGTTCGTGGCAGGACTCGTCTTTACCTCAGTTATCTCTGGCTTTCTCCGGTGTTATTTGGCATGAAAACAGGCTTAATTCGCAATGACCGGGCTAAGGTAAAGCTTCTAAAACATCATTTCAGGGGGATGTCCCGTAAAGAGTTGTCAGAATATGCAGAACGCTTTGCTCGGGAAGTGATTCCGGAGTTGTTGCGGCCGGGCGGGAGGGCAGCCATACGGTCACATCAGACCGATGGGGACAAGGTTTTGTTGGTTTCTGCCTCACTCGACCTCTGGCTCACTCCTTGGGCCCGATCTGAAGGTATTGATCTTCTGTGTACCCACGGTGCCTGGGACGGAGATCGGTTTACTGGCGAATTGGCTGGGGCAAATTGTAACGGAGAGGAGAAGGTTTCCCGAATTCGGGATCACCTCCAAGTCGAAGACTTTTCAGAAGTGATTGCTTATGGAGATTCCCACGGAGATAGAGCCATGCTGGCGATGGCAGACCGGGCATACTTCAAACCTTTTCGAGAGCGAGCATGAGGAGTTAAATCAATCTGTCAGATATAGGTTGTCGATTAGCCTGGTCTTTCCACAAAATGCAGCTAAGAATCCAACTGGACGGTCTTTTCTATAGATATGCGTAAGTTCCCCCAGACCTGCTGCACTTCTTATGTCAAAATAATCCAGCTTGATCAAAGGATACTTGGTTGATTCGGCCGCTACCAGTTCCACCATTTCTGCTACCGGAGTACCTTCTTCGATTTGATACTTCACCATTTGTAAGGTCTTTCTCAGAAACAAGGCTTGCTGTCGTTCTTCTGGATTCAGGTAACGGTTACGGGAGCTCATGGCAAGTCCGTCCTCCTCCCGGATAATGGGACATTCTACAATTTGTACAGGAAAAAAGAGTTCTCTGGACAGCGTTTTCAGGATGGCCAGTTGCTGGAAATCCTTGAGGCCGAAATAGGCTTTATGAGGGCGAACAATATTGAAAAGTTTGCTGACTACCTGGAGAACACCGTTGAAATGTCCGGGGCGCTTGGCACCGCAGAGGATACGATCCATACCACGTAGTCTAATCTGAATTTCATAGGACATTAGGCCTTCCGGGTACATATCCTCTATTGGTGGAGCATAAATGTGTGTCGCACCAGCAGCTTCGCAAAGTGCCTGGTCCGCTTTCAGAGTCCTGGGATACTTATCTAGATCTTCAGTAGGACCAAACTGAGTGGGATTGACGAAAATGCTCACAACCCGGATGTCGTTCTCTTTTGCGGACCGATGGATCAGAGAAGCATGTCCATCGTGAAGCGCTCCCATTGTAGGGACAAAACCAATACTGTTTCCATTGCAATAATGGGGAGCAAGTAGTTTCTGGAGGTCCGGGTATGAATGAACGGTATCCATGGTCAAAAATTATGTCCTCCCTGGTACCCAAAGGGATCAAAGACAATAAAGCAGAAGTTGGTCTTGTAGATGGATATTAGATGCAGAACGCCATATGATGACTCGGCAATATATTCGGTTTGTTTGCACTACGCAATAAAAAATTGAAAATATTTTCGTATTTTTGCAATATATGACAGGTGAAGCGCAAAGTTTATTGTGCTTCAGATTAGATTACAATATTCTAGTTTATGAGTGAGAAGTTGAGAATCCTATATGTGACCTCTGAAATTGATCCATTCCTTAAGATCAGCAGTGCAGCCGAGTTTGTCCGTTTGCTTCCCCAGAAGTTGCAAGAAAAAGGTCACGAGATCCGTATCCTCATGCCCAAGTTTGGAGTTATAAACGAGCGCAGGAATCGTCTCCACGAAGTCGTGCGTCTTTCTGGCATCAATATCCGGGTGGGTGATGAAGAGAAACCTTTGACGATCAAGGTCGCATCTATTCCCAATGCGAAATTGCAGGTATACTTCCTTGACAATGAGGATTATTTCCAGCGAAAGTCAGTCCTGACTGATCCTGAAAACAATAAGTTTTATGCTGACAATGATGAACGCGCCATCTTCTTTTGTAAAGGTGTTATCGAAACAGTCAGGAAACTGGGTTGGCAGCCCGATATTATCCACTGTCACGACTGGATGACCAGTTTTATCCCGCTTTACTTGAAGACACATTATAAGGATGACCCAATGTTCAAGAATACCAAAGTGGTTTTCACTTTGTATGACAACGGTTTTGACAGCGAACTTTCGCAAAATTATTTGGCTAAAACCAACATTGAGAACCTAGGTACTGAAGCAGTCGGTGGATTTTCAGAACCCAACTATCTGGGTGTTTGCAAAGGTGGGATCGAAATGGCTGATGTAGCTACCAAAGGTGCTGCTGAAATAGATTCCACCCTTGAAGCGTTTATGGAGAGTGCACAGGATGAGAAGATTTACTTCGACTCCGAAAACAAAGATAGCTTAGCGGAGAGTTACCAAAATCTGTACACTACCATTTTAAATTAAAACGTTAATTGAAAACGACATGCAGAGCGTGGCTGCTTGCGATCACTGTCACAGCAGCCGTGCTTTTTTCTTTTAGGTGTACCCCGCCCAATGATGTGGGAAAAGATATTATACCAGATGATGAGATTGTCATTGGCAACTATGTCGATACTTTTACCATCACTTTCACCACCCTTCCAGAGGTCAAAATTACTACCGAGGATGCATCCCGCTCCCTTATCGGCAACTATGTCGACGAAGAGTTTGGGCATATCTATGCAGAATCCTATTTCCAAGTACGTATTGTAGGAAGCAATCTCGTCTTTGGAGAAAACCCGGCGAACTTGGTGCTGGATTCAATAGTACTCTCTTTGGACCTTACGGATTTTTATGGCAGGTTCAATGACCCGGTAGAACTCGAGATATTTGAGATCAAACAGGATTTTCCGGTTGACTCAGCCCTCGACAACAACACGGTCCTGGCAATTGATTCCAGCTACGACTATGCCAATGGTGCGACTATTGATTTTAGTCAATTGAATGGCTTTCTCGACTTTGTCCGCTTCCGATTGGATGACAGCCTTGGACGCAAGCTCTTGTTTGCCAGCACAGACTCACTGGCTACCAACACAATTTTTACGGACTTTTTCAAGGGCTTATGCATCCGATCAAAATCAGTTAACCAATCCATTTCTCGTGAACCTGGTGGCATTTTCCAGTGGGATCCTACTAGCAGTGTTTCCGAAGTAATCCTCTATTACAAGGATACAACCTCTTCCAAGGAATATGGATTTGATATTTCCCAATTTTCCGATCGCTACCACAGGGTTATTCGAACCGACGTTAATGGGAGACTCTTTGAACAAATCCTCCAAGACACCGTTTTGTCCCAACCTCCTTACGGAGCAATTCAGGCTGGGTCTCTGGTCAACTTATTTGTAGGGATTCCTGGGATGAAAAACTTGGATCCTGCTGGTATCAACAGTGCATTGTTAATCCTACCCTTGGATCCAAACTTTTTCGGCTCTGATGGACGCTTTGAGCCGCCAAATCAGATTTTCGTTTATGTTGCCAATGCTGAAGGTACCGGGATAGACTCCACAGCTTTCATTCCCAGATCTGCTACTTATGATCCAGTAAATCAACGTTATGTTGTTCCAGTAACCAATAATCTACAAAATATTCTTGCAGATCGTCTTCCTGATTCAGGATTTATTATTGTTCCCGGTGAAAGCTCAATTACCGTCAACCGGGCTATTTTTGCTGGCCCTGGACATCCGAATATTGACCTTCACCCCAAGCTCCAGGTAGTTTTTACCTCAATTCCTGGTGGAGGTTGACAATTATCAAAAGAAGACCAATCAAAAGAATTAACTATGTGTGGAATTGTTGGTTACATCGGGAATCGGGAAGCATATCCAATCCTAATCAACGGTTTGAAGCGCCTTGAATACCGAGGTTATGATTCAGCAGGGGTTGCGCTTCTTAACGGGTCCCTTATCATCCGCAAGAAAAAAGGGAAAGTCGTAGAATTGGAATCCCTAGTTGGGGATACCAAGCTCTCAGGTAACGTTGGTATGGGACATACTCGCTGGGCTACCCACGGTGAACCCAATGACTTCAACGCCCATCCACACCTTTCAGAGTCAGAAAATTTTGCTATCATTCACAACGGAATCATCGAGAACTATGGTTCTATCAAGCGAGAGCTGATTTCCAGAGGATACGCTTTCCAAAGTGATACCGATACCGAGGTATTGGTTCAATTGATCGATGATATCTACACCAACTCGAAGGTAAGCGCAGACGAGGCGGTCCGACTAGCCCTCAACAAGGTGATCGGTGCATACGGCTTGGTCGTAATGTGTAAGCATGAACCAAATCAGCTGATCGCAGCTCGGAAAGGCAGTCCAATTGTGATTGGAATAGGCGATGGTGAATACTTTGTCGCCTCTGACGCAACTCCATTCATTGAATTTACAAAGGATGTAATCTACCTTGAAGAAGAAGAGGTGGCCATCATCCGCCCTCATGTTATCTTGATCAAGGATATACAGGATGTAGAAAAGACTCCACATGTGGAAACCCTGGAAATAGAATTGGAGGCTCTGGAAAAAGGTGGCTACGAACATTTCATGCTTAAGGAAATTATGGAGCAACCCCGCTCCATAAGCGATTCTATTAGAGGACGCCTGAACCAAAATACGGGACAAGTTTCACTTGGAGGACTGGTAGATGTCAAGGACAAGCTCCGCAATGCAAGGCGGTTTATATTTGTTGCATGCGGTACCAGTTGGCATTCTGGGCTGGTGGCTGAATACCTTTTTGAAGAATTTGCAAGGATACCGGTAGAAGTAGAATATGCTTCCGAATTCCGATATCGAAACCCTGTAATATTTGAAGACGATATCGTAATAGCCATCAGCCAAAGTGGTGAAACTGCAGATACAGTGGCAGCCATTAAAATAGCTCAGGAAAAAGGTGCAACTGTACTAGGGGTGGTAAATCAAGTCGGATCTTCTATAGCCCGCATGACGGAAGCAGGAGTGTATCTCCATGCAGGGCCTGAGATTGGAGTCGCCTCTACAAAGGCGTTTACCTCACAGGTTACAGTATTAACGGCCATGGCAGTATTCGTTGGGCAATTGAAGGGTTCACTTGAGGTGGATGGTGCCAAAATAATCGCAGAATTGGCCCTGATACCCAATAAGGTAGCTAAAATTCTGGACAATAGTGAACAGATAATTGAGATTGCCAACATATTCAAGAATTCCAGCAATTTTCTTTACCTAGGCCGAGGATACAATTTCCCCGTGGCCCTGGAGGGTGCACTGAAACTCAAGGAAATTTCTTATATCCATGCAGAAGGTTATCCAGCTGCTGAAATGAAACATGGGCCAATTGCATTGATCGATGAAAATATGCCTGTGGTCTTCATAGCCACCAGAGACAGTGGATACGACAAAATAGTATCCAATATCCAGGAAGTTATTGCCCGGAAGGGGCGTGTTATTGCCATTGTTTCCGAAGGGGATACTACAGTTCGGGAAATGGCTGAATTTGTCATTGAGATACCCCAAACACTTGAGGGTCTTACCCCGTTGCTGTCCGTGGTCCCACTGCAAATCCTTTCCTATCACATTGCCGTAATGCGAGGATGCAATGTAGACCAGCCCCGAAACTTGGCTAAATCCGTAACCGTGGAGTAGAATACCTCCAGGTCTGTTTGAGTGTAATCTGAGGAAAGCCGCCTCACCGGGTAATCCTAGGTCAGGATTGGCTCAAAGGGCTTGATGAGTCCATCTTCCCCCCTAAAACCGAAAAGGGAAACAGCCTCAAAGACAAGCTTACACCACGATTTGTAGCAGAAAGAAAGCAGCCAAGGCAGCATTAACAAAGCACAGGAGAACCAAAACACCCAATAGGCCTCTATGAAGCGAAGTACTCAACTTGGGGTAACATTTGCCTCGAGACTTTAACCTAATATTCACATAAGACATACGGTAGATTAACACCAGAGCCCCACCTTTGTAGTGGGAAAAATGGATTATATGAATTTTAAAACAACTTTTACTGTATTTAAGCTGTTGGTGTTGGCTGGGACTCAGTTGACCTTCAGCCAAAATGGAACCCTCACCGGTAGTGTTACCGATGCTGAAGAGGGCAACCCACTGGAGAGTGCGACTGTACGTCTCTTGCAAGACGGAACTCTCAAAAGCGGGGCTTATACGGATGCCAACGGCATCTACACTATTTCCAATGTAGAGGCTGGGACCTATACGTTGGTATTTACCTATGTCTCTTACAATGCGGATACCGTTGCCGACATTTTTGTTGGTGCAGGCGCCACGATTGAGGTCAATCAGGTACTAGGACTTGATGAAGGTGAAGTCGTAAAGATTTACGAGAAGATGGAGAGGACTTCTGAAGCCCAGGTACTGGGCATGCAACGCCGTTCCAGCAGCGTGGTAGATGTGATCTCAATTGAAAATATCAAACGGGCTGGAGATTCGGATGTGGGCAGTGCCATGAAACGGGTGACCGGGGTCACTGTGGAAGGTGGTAAATACGTCTATGTACGTGGTCTAGGTGACCGGTATGCGAAAACACTAATGAACGGGAGTGAGATTCCAGGGCTGGACCCAGATAGGAACTCCGTACAGATGGATATGTTTCCTACTAGCCTGATACAGAACATTGTGGTCCACAAGACATTCTCCCCAAACCTTCCTGGTGACTATGCCGGGGGGTTGGTCAAAATCTCCACTAAGGATTTTCCTTCTGAATTTACAGTGAACTATACCTCTTCCATTCAATATAACGATCAATCTTCTTTCCGGGATGATTTTCTGACCGGTGAGCGTGGCAAACTAGATTTCCTTGGATTCGATGATGGAACCAGGGACATACCGTCTATTTTAGCTGACCCCAATACCAATATTCCTGGATTGTCATTCAATTCTGCTCAGGCAGCCATCATTGATTCAGCAAGTAAATCTTTCTCAACTCCCATCTCACCAAGTGTGTCAAACTCTATGTTTGACCACAGTCACTCCTTTTCCATCGGGAACCAAGTATTGCTGAAGGGCAGGCCTTTCGGATTTTTAGCAAGTGTGAGCTACAATAATACCAAAGGTTTTTATGAAAACGGGGCCTTTGCGCGGTGGGGGATCGTCGGTGATTCCACTGGCGCAGTCCTTAATCCCAACCGAGAATTAAATGATACCCGAGCTACCCGTGAAGTTCTCTGGGGTGGCCTCGCCAATTTCTCATACCTAGTTTCTAAGAACTCCCAGGTCCGTCTGAACGTGCTTCGCAACCAAAGTGGAACTAGTGAAGGACGTTATCTTGTAGGACGCATCCCCGAGGATGCTGCCGATCTGATGTTTGAGACGCGCACAGTAGGCTATCGCCAACGTGCTATGAGTGCATTCCAATTAATTGGTAATCACAAGTTTGAAAAGGAAATTGATAAAGAGGCCAAACAAAGTAGTTTTGGAGATTTGGAAATGGAGTGGGTTACTGCTGTAACTTTAACCTCACAACTCGAACCTGATCTAAGATTCTTTTCTAATGATTTTTCAATAGTTAACGGTGATTCTATATACGATATCCAGCCATCCTTGTACGTAGCACCCTCACGCTACTTCCGAGAGATGAAACAGAATAATGTAGATGCCAAGATCAATTTCCTCGTTCCATTTGAAAGCTGGACGGGAGCAGAAGGAAAACTCATGTGGGGGGCATCTGAATTGTTTAAAACCAGAGAATTCAGGGAAAACCGTTTTGATTTTGCCCAGGGACCGAATGCTCAGACCTATAACGGGAATTCCTCCTTTTACAACGGTAATCCTGCTGATTACTTCAGCGATGACAACTTAGGGATTGTTGATCAAAACGAATACGGTCTCCCACTCTATGGTGTGTATTTGATTGATGCAACCGAATTACAAAACAGTTATTCTGGTCAGCAAAATGTATTTGCCGGCTACGGAATGGTCGACCTTCCGGTGGCTCGCAAGCTGCGTTTTATCGGTGGAATCCGCTTTGAAAGAACCGACATCAAAGTAGTAAGTGAAAAGACAAGCTTGGCAGAGGGAATCCTGAAAAACAACGATTTTCTACCTTCTGCGAATCTGATATATACTCTTAACAGTGATTCTTTAACCAATATCATGAACCTCCGTGGAAGCTTCTCCCGGACCCTTGCACGCCCTACTTTCCGTGAGTTAGCACCATTTGCTTCTTTTGCCTTTATCGGTGACTACGTACTGGTCGGAAACGAAAACCTGCAGCGGACCCTTATCGATAATTTTGACCTCCGTTGGGAACTCTTCCCCACCACCGCCGAAGTTGTTTCTGTAAGCGCCTTCTTCAAGCGGTTTAACAATCCAATCGAAAGGGTCTTTAATACTGCCGCGCAGAATGATGAATTGAGCTTTCGCAACGTCAATCAGGCCCGATTATGGGGATTGGAATTTGAATTCCGCAAGTCTCTTGGATTTCTTGCCCGCCCCTTACGTAACTTCCGTGCTTCTGGCAATTTAGTGCTGATCCAAAGCCGAGTGGATATCTCAAAGGGAGAATTGGACAGGATAAGACTTTTCCAACCAGACGCTCCCTCTACCCGTGCCATGTTCGGTCAATCTCCCTATTCCATTAATGGCGAATTGGCATATGTGAATGAACCCCTCGGGTTCAATACTGCAGTTAACTTCAATGTCTTTGGAAAGCGGATCGCGAGTGTTAGCTCAAGTGGTGCTCCTAATATCATTGAGCAGCCCCGGCCTTCCCTTGACTTCTCTATCGCAAAGTCCTTAGGAGAACAGATTTCTATCAGGTTTAAAGCGCGGAACCTGCTCAATCCCGAGTACCGCCAAACCCAAACCCTAAATAATCAAGATTATGTCTTTCAGAATTATACAATTGGCCGGACCTACTCCCTGCAATTTGCTTATACATTTCGTCGCAGTGTAGCCTACTAAATAAAATCCAGAAATTCATTTTTCCCCGAGCGGGGCAGGTATTTTAGCTTGCTCCGCTTTTCTTTTTCCTTCCCGTGAGTCAACAACTAAGGGTTAAGGTTAGCTCTGGATCAGAGTCCGCAAGAACTCGGTGACTCTGCAAAGTATCTCAGCGAGATACTCCTGTTGTACCTGGATCACTTACAAATTTGTATCCAACGCCTTTGACAGTCTGAATAAAACCCTTTCCGATCTTCTGGCGTAGACGCCTGATATGCACATCAATGGTACGGTCTACGACAACAACATCCTTCCCCCAAATGGCTTCAAAGATCCGATCTCTGGTGACCACTTTGTTGTTGTTGGAAGCGAGCAAGTATAGTAGTTCAAACTCTTTACGCGGAAGCCTTATTTCTTTATCTTCGATGGTTAGGACATATTTTTCTCTGTCAATAGTCAAAGGAGGTAGGGAAAGAAGATCTGGATCTGTTTTGGTGCCTCGTCGTTGGAGAGCACTTAGGCGACTCATTAAGGACCGCAACTTGACGGGCTTGGTGACATAATCATCCGCACCGGCATCAAATCCAGCTACTTCAGAATACTCTTCTCCTCTAGCGGTCAGGATGATGATGATAGTGTCCTTGAACTCAGTTTTGCTACGTAGGGAACGGCAAACCTCAATCCCATCCATTTTGGGCATCATAATGTCGAGGAGAATGATCTCGGGTTTATATTTTTCTGCCTTTTTGATGGTCTCGATGCCATCTTCGGCAGCAATAACAGTGTATCCTTCCTTGGTGAGCGTATATTTAAGCATTTCAATGATATCACGCTCATCATCAGCGATTAAAATAGATGTTTCTTGCATTTGGAATCGCAATTGTACAAATCAAAGAACGGTTATAGATTTTAGGAATTTGTGTTTGTAGGGTTAAATAAAAGTTAATTGGAGAAGAATGGTAATCACTTGGATTTAAAAACTGACCAATATCATTCTTCAGCTTGAGTCAATGCATGTTTTATGGCTTAGGAATCCTACACATTTGAACTTGATACGGTACAAATCCTGAATTACGTGAGGCTTGAATTAAATAGGATCGCTGTTGAGAACGTGGCAAGGCCACACCAGCGAATGAAGAAAATTGTCTTTGCGACAGATTTTTCTGATCAAGCAGAGAACACTTTGAACTATGCTATTTCTCTGACTTCAGGAATGGGAGCAGAGTTGATCATTTTTCATTCGGTTGGGATTCCAACCACTAGCGCAGATATGCTGGTCAACCCACTGAGTCTTTTGGAAAAGATATCCCATGACCGACTGAAAGGGATGGAGGAGGAAATAAAAGACGCTGTCAATAAGCAGGGGTTTTCTCCGATTGAGGTAAGAACAGCTGTTAAGGCTGGATTTCCATCTGAGAATATCGTTCAGTTTGCTGCTGAAGAAAATGCTGATCTTCTAATCGTTGGCACCCACGGTGTTAGTCCGGGAGCCATGTTCCTGAAGGGAAGTACCAGTTCTGAAGTTGCACGCCGAGCCAAGTGCCCGGTATTAGCTATCCCGGAGAATACTCTGGCGAAACCCATTTCCAAAATTGTTTTTGCTGCCGACCTCGGCAAACTCAGCAGTACAATACTGAGGCCTATTGAATTATTTGCGGAAGCCTTCGAAAGTGAAGTCCGAGTTCTTCATGTGATTCCACCCCACGAGCGCTTTTCACCCTCTGAGTTCGACACCTATAAGATGGACTTTCGAGAGAAGTGTAGCGCGGAGCGCGTTAGTTTTCACCTGTTCGAAACCGAGCAGAAGCGAGTTGCTGAGGCGATTCAAGATTATTCGGAATTTGAAGGAGCGGACCTTATAGTCATGACCTCGCGGCCACGCAACCTAATTCAGCGGTTATTCCATCCTAGTGAAACCTCCCGGATGTGCCTCACATCTGACGTCCCTCTGCTTATATTGCATGGTGATGAGGATTGACTAAATTTAACACCATTGTGTTGTATATTTGCCTAGTATTAAGATATGCTAGGCGACCTAAATATCCCGGTAAGCAGTGTCCATAGGGCTCTCTTTGAGGCTGCTACTGAAGGCTTGGTCGTTGTGAATAAGCTTGGTACAATTGTGCTGGCTAATCCCCGAACTACTGAGTTATTTGGGTTTGCCGAGGATGAAATACTTGGCAAACCTGTTGAAATTCTGCTCCCTCTTAAGCTGAGAGACAGCCACCAGAAGTTTCGGGATGGATATTTTAAAAGACCTTGCCAGCGCTCAATGGGAGACGACTTCACACTTTCAGGTCGCTGCAAAGATGGTTCTGAGTTTCCTGTGGAAGTTTCACTTAATCATTTTAAAATTGAGGGTGAAATACTAGTAATGGCATTGGTGACAGATGTCACAGCCAGAAAGCAGGCAGAGGCGGAATTGGCTCGACTCAATGCTGAGTTAGAGGAGCGGGTCAGGAGAAGAACCTCTCAATTGAGAGACAGTGAGCGCCTTTATAGCCTTATTGCCCGAAATTTTCCCAATGGATCTATCAATGTATTCGACCGGGAGTTCAATTATATTCTGGTGGAAGGCAAGGAGTTATACAAGTTGGGTGTCACCAGTGAGATGTTGACTGGCACCAATTACCTAGCCCAGCTAGACAGTGAGATCAGAGACTATATACGGGAGCATCTGGAACCTGTCTTCGAAGGAAAAAATTCAGGTTTCGAGGTTTCTTACAAGAACAACACTTACGAGATTAATGCTACGGGACTTCCCGACGAAGATGGTTCTATCAATCAGATCTTGGTGGTAGAACATAATATTTCTCGCCAGAAACAGGCAGAAGCCCGGATTTATGCAGCATTGGAAAAAGAGCGTGAATTGAATGAACTGAAATCTCGCTTTGTATCCATGGCTTCTCACGAGTTCAGAACCCCTCTCAGTACCATTCTATCTTCAGCCAGTTTACTAACCCGTTACACGCAGCCGGAACACGAGGAGAAAAAGACCAAGCATATCACCCGTATCCAAAGCTCAGTACGGAATCTAGTGGGAATTCTGGAAGACTTCCTTTCCTTGGATAAATTGGAAGCCGGCAAAATAGTGTGCCAGCCCACAGAGCTTTATCTTAGTGATTTGATTGAGGAAGTAGTGGGAGATATGGAACTGATTTTGAAGAAAGAACAGCGAATTGAAGTGAACAACAGTGCTACGGACCTGGTTCAACTGGATCCTAAGTTGCTCAGAAATATATTAATCAATCTTATTTCCAACGCTGCTAAATATTCCTCTGAGGGGAGCGTAGTGTGGATCAATTCTTACATAAAAGCAGACTTTATTTTTATCAAGGTGAGGGATCAGGGAATTGGAATCCCCAAAGATGAACAAGTATACCTCTTTGATCGTTTTTTCAGGGCTGGAAATGTAACCAACATACAGGGAACGGGTCTGGGTCTCAATATTGTTCAAAAGTACCTTGGGTTAATGCAGGGAGAGATCACTTACAAGAGTGAGGAATCCGTTGGCTCAGAATTCACCGTAAAGTTACCTGTAATCTTAAAAAATGAAGAAGATCCTTTTGATCGAAGATAACCCTGATGTTCGTGAAAACACATCAGAAATGCTGGAATTTGCAAACTACGATGTTGTGGTTGCTAAGAACGGTCGGGAAGGGGTGAGGTTAGCTCGAGAGAAGGTGCCTGACCTGATCCTGTGTGATATTATGATGCCGGAACTAGATGGTTATGGCGTGCTGAGTATTCTTGGCCGCGACTTCAAGACAGCTGGAATACCTTTTATTTTTTTGACTGCCAAAGCAGATCGCAGTGACATGCGTAAAGGAATGTCGATGGGTGCTGATGATTATATCACCAAGCCTTTCGAAGAGATGGAGTTACTTGACGCGGTGGAGATGCGTCTTAAGCGTGCTCAGATTGTTCGAAAGAACTTTGAAGAAGGGGTGGAAGGATTAAATGCTTTCTTTGACGAAGCTAGAGGTACCCACGCACTTGGAAAGCTTTCAGAAGGGCGCCGTATCCGGACTTATAGACCCAAGGAAAATGTCTTTTTGGAAGGTGATTCGCCTCGTAACCTTTATTATATCGTAAAGGGAAAAATAAAGACATGGCGCATGAACGATGAAGGCAAGGAATTGGTCACTGGTCTGTATAAAGAAGGGGAATTCTTCGGATTCCTGAGTCTACTAACCAATCAGCTTTATAGTCAATCTGCCGCTTGTTTGGAAAAATGCGAACTGGCATTGATCCCATCAGAAGATTTCGAAGAATTGATGTGGAGGAATCGGGATGTGGCTTGTCGCTTTGTAAAAATGTTGGCCAATAATATTCAGGAAAAAGAGGAACGATTGCTTCATTTGGCATATGATTCTGTCAGGGCGAGGGTCGCTGAGGTATTGTTGAATCTCAGAGAAAAATATGCAGATGTAGGGGACGAGAAGTTCCGAATTCGCATATCTCGCGATGACCTTGCTTCTATGGCTGGAACGGCAACTGAATCTTTGATTCGGACACTCTCCGAGTTTCGAAGCGATGGACTGATCAAGAACGCTGGCAGAGAAATTATCCTACTAGACCCCTCAGGTTTGGATAAGGTCAAGCGCTTTTGGTAACTTGCTGGTCTTCTGACATGAATAAAAAAACTGATATATATCAGTTTTTTTATTCATGTCAGTCATGGGTTTGGATTGTACATCCTATCACCTTTACATTGTATCCCAGGTATACTATTCAATTCGAATATCATGGAAAAGAGACAAAAGAAAATAATTGTAGCTATTGATGGATCTCCTTCTTCTCACAAGGCTATGCATGTTGGTGGTGAATTTGCCGCCATTCACAACGCGGAGCTAATCCTTCTTCATGTGGTAGAGCCTGTTCCCAATCTATTTGAGTTTTTTGCAGAAGATGAACTGAATGAAAAACGGCGTGTTTGGGGGATTCGCATGCTGGAGGCTGCAAAAAAAGCTTATGAGGGACCAGAAGTAAATATTAGTGAAATGATTGTTACAGGTAAGCCTTATAAATCCATTGTTGAAGCTTCAGAGGAAATTTTGGCTGAAATGATCGTTATAGGTTCCTGGGGCAAGCATGCAGAAGGTTCTGGAATGGTAGGCACAAATGTTCAGAAAATCGTTCGGACCGCTAGAGTGCCAGTTGTCACGGTTCCTGAATTCGCAGATGGGACTCAGTTCAGCAAAGTTCTGCTACCGGTAGATTTGGAATTTGGGGCGATTGAGCTGCAACGCTACTTATATGAGTACCATAAAGTTTACAATCCTGTGGTTGAGATGCTAGCCGTTGTTCGGCGGGAGGCTGATCTGGAGGAAACAAAATCTTACCTTAACAAGCAAAAGAGCCTATTGAAAAAGGCAGGAATTAAGGATGTGCTTACCAAAATCGTCATGGGAACTGACCCAGCTCGTGAGGTTGTCAAATACTCAGAAGAAAATGGCCACGATATCATCTGGATGGAAACTCACGGTAGAAAGGGTCTGGCTGGCTGGTTCTTTGGCAGTGTGACCGGGGAAATTCTGAATATCTCTCGCATTCCGGTTCTGAGCTTGCACCCTGAACGGGAACAGAATCGTACCCAGTACTATCACTCAAATCTTCCCATTTAGCTAAATATTTGATACGATTATTGTCCATATTTATTTATCATCCATCCCTCCGCGAACGGAGGGTTCTTTTTTAACGCCCGTTGAATGCATTGTGTTCTGGTCGTTTTAGATTTCGTAAGTTTGTAGGAAATACTATTCAGGAAAAAATGATCAAGAAGATAAGTTATGTACTGTTGCTTGCAATTTCCTTTGCTCTGATAAGTTGTAAGAAGGTTCCCATCACAGGTCGCAAACAAGTAAAGTTGCTACCCAACTCTACCTTGAACTCCATGGCCCTGAACAGCTATAAGGAGTTCCTGACGACTAATCAGCTCAGTTCTGACCAACAAAATACCCAAATGGTAAAAGAAGTTGGTAAAAATATCCAAACGGCGGTTACTCGCTATTTCAAGGCTACCAATCAGGTGTCGCTGCTTAATGGATATAGTTGGGAATTCAACTTGGTTGATGATCCTGCTGTCAACGCATGGTGTATGCCTGGCGGCAAGGTCGTTGTTTACTCCGGGCTCCTACCGGTTGCAAAAACAAAGGATGGCCTTGCTGTGGTAATGGGTCATGAGATTGCCCATGCAGTTGCCAATCATGGTAATGAACGTATGAGCCAGGGATTGGTTCAGCAAATGGGAGGGATTGGCCTTCAAGTAGCACTCTCTCAAAAACCTCAGGCAACCCAACAACTTTTCTTGGGAGCCTACGGAGTTGGAACCAATGTAGCGGCAATATTGCCTTTCTCACGTTTGCATGAATCAGAAGCAGACAGGATGGGCCTTATATTTATGGCTATGGCAGGATATAACCCCGAGGAAGCTGTTCCATTTTGGCAGAGGATGGCTAGCGCCTCCGGCGGTCAAGTACCTCCGGAATTTCTCAGCACACACCCCTCTCACAGTACCAGGATAAAGAAATTGAGAGAAGCTATACCAGAAGCTAAAAGCTACGCTAAAAAGTATAAGTGATCTCCAAGGGTAACTTCCAATGTCAGAACTATACCTTCAATCAAATGTGCTCTTGTCTATTCCCAACCATTCTAGGACAGAATTTGCAAAGATATCCTCTTTGACCTGCCTCGGGAGATCGCTATCTTGGATGTATTGGCCGATCTCAAGATCGCCAAGGGGAAAGGGGTAGTCTGACCCTAAGCAGATCCTCTTGGATCCGACCATGTCAAGTGCATATTTCAATAGGTTGATATCATGGGTGATAGAATCAATCCAGAAGCGACCAATGTATTCGCGTGGATTAACTGGGTTGTCGATGGCAACTAGATCAGGGCGACAGTTGAACCCATGCTCAATCCGACCGATAGTAGATAAAAAGGACCCACCAGCGTGAGACAGGCACACGCGCAGTTGCTGAAATTTCTCAAATATGCCACCAAAGATTAATGAGCAAGCTGCCCTTGAGGTTTCGGCAGGCATACCAACCAACCACGGCAACCAATATTTTCTAATCTTATAAAAGCCAAACATATTCCATGGATGGATCATCAGGGGCATGTTCAATTCCTCGCATGCAGCCCAAAGTTCGTGAAATTCAGGCTCATAGAGGTTTTTATCGTTGATGTTGGACCCAATTTGAATCCCAACCATCCCTAGTTTCTTGCACCGCTCAAGCTCTTTGACAGCGTACCTGGGAGATTGCATAGGTAGGGTACCCAATCCAAGGTAGTTATTGGGATATTTCTCAACTGTCTCGATAATATCATCGTTCAGGAAACGTGATACTTCCCATCCATCAAGGGGCTTGGCCCAGTAGGAGAACAATACAGGTGTAGTGCAGATGACTTGTACTTGGGTACCCTTGGTAAGATATTCTGTCACGCGTTCAGCTGCATCCCAAGAATTACTTTTGATAGTCCGAAAGTATTCACTTCCTCTTATCATATCCGCAGAACCTTCCTGATTGTGATCCAAATGGATAAAATCTCCGTAGCCAAACTTGTCTGCCCAGCGGGGCAGGTGTTTGGGGACTACATGGGTATGCATATCGATTTTGAGCATATTTACTTATATGATGCTCAGGTTGAGCAAATACAAAACGCGAGGGTATTAAATGGGTCGTCGCTTCTCACCAACAGCAAGATCAAGGGGGATGTTTAGATTGACCACTTCACGTAAACTGCCCCCCAAGTAAATCCTCCTCCAACCGAAGCCAAAATAAGGTTATCACCTTTGTTGAGTTGTTCCCTGTAGTCATAAAGACAGAGAGGTATGGTTGCCGTAGTGGTATTACCATACCGCTGAATGTTCATCATAACCTTTTCCGAGCCAATGTTCATAGAATTAGCACAGTAGTCAATAATCCGTTTGTTGGCTTGATGAGGAACCAACCAAGCGATATCATCACCTGTTAAGCTATTCCGTTGCATGATCTCGCGGCAGACTTCGGCCATTTTTGTCACAGCAAATTTGAAAACGGGACGTCCCTCCTGATAAACAAAATGTTCTCCATTGTCAACAGTTTCATGCGATGCAGGTTTACGGCTTCCTCCCGCCACCATGTGTAGGTGCTTCTTACCGGTACCATCTGAGTACAGTCTTTGGTCAATGATTCCATTTTCATCGGGCGATGGTTCCAGCAATACAGCTCCACAGCCATCCCCAAAGAGCACACAAGTATTACGATCGGTATAGTCGACGATGGAACTCATTTTATCAGAACCGATTACAAGTACTTTTTTGTGGGTACCGGCCTCAATGAATTTTGCTCCAACAGTAAGGGCGTAAAGAAATCCGGAGCAAGCTGCTTCCAGGTCAAATCCCCAGGCTCTATCGGCACCAATTGCGGCCGCTACAATGTTCGCTGTAGCTGGAAATACATGGTCGGGAGTTACGGTAGCAATAATTACCAATTCAATCTCTGAAGGATCAATTCCCATATTCTCAACGATCTCATTAGCAGCGTGAATGGCCATGTCAGAGGTTGCTCCATCCTTCATGAGCCGACGCTCTACAATACCGGTACGCTCCCGGATCCAGACATCATCAGTATCAACTAATTTCTCAAGGTCCTGATTGGTAAGACGGTCCTCAGGTAGATAATGCCCAATAGCGGTGATAGCTGCAGTTATACTCATGTTTACTCACTGTTTCAAAAGGCGGCCCGAATCTTTTCAACCAATTGATTACGGACCGCATTGGCTGCACTCATGACCATCTGCGAAATCGCAGTAGCTGTACTAATTCCGTGACCTATCAAAGAGACCCCCTCAATTCCTAATATAGGGACTCCACCATAGCGCTCAAAGTTAAATGTTTCGATGGATTGATCATCATTGAGGCGCTCTTTAAATATTTCATACAGGGATTCAGCAAACTTCAAGATAATATTTCCAGTATAGCCATCACAGACGACAACATCAGCTCGGCCAGAGTATATACTCCAGCCTTCAACATTACCAATGAAATTGACCTTTTCGGAAGATTCCATCAATTCAAAAGCAGTCCGAACTATCTGAGGTCCCTTATTAACTTCTTCTCCAATGTTTAGCAAAGCAACCTTTGGATTGTCAACCTTCCAAACACTTTCCATGTATACACGCCCCAGTATCCCAAAGTCCAGCAATGCTTCAGGTTTACTATCTACATTCGCCCCGACATCGCACAACAGGGTTGGCCTTCCTTTGAAATTTGTAAACAGAACCCCGATAGTTGGGCGGTGGACCCCCTCAATCTTTCCTAACCCCATAACAGATCCAACGAGCATTGCACCGGTATTTCCAGTGCTAACAAACCCTTGGATGGTACCCTCTTTTATCAAGTTTAAGCCTACTACCATACTGGAATTTGGCTTTGAGCTAATTGCTCGGGTGGGAGTATCCTCACCACTAATAAAATCACTTGCATGAACAACTTCGAAAGTTGTAGGGCTAACCTGATTTTTCTCTAGTTCTTGATGGATGAGTGCTTTATTCCCCACCAATACCAACTCGACTTCGCTTCCCAGTTGTTCTCTAGCGAGGATGGCCCCTTTAACCGGAGCGGCCGGAACGAAATCGCCCCCCATAATATCCACCCCGATCCGCATGAGAAAATTAAAATAAATCGTCTTGTGGCTCCATAACCTGACGTCCGCGGTACATTCCACTTTCGGAGCATACACGGTGATAAAGGGCAGATTCACCGCTACTGGGATCAATATAGTACTGCGGAGCGGAAAGCTTCTTATGCGTCCTCCGCTTGTTTCTTCTAGTCTTCGAAATTTTCCGTTTAGGATGTGCCATCGTATGTTTTATTGCTAATTATTGCTGTTTTTTTAATTTCTCTAACACGGCCCAACGAGGATCAGTTTCCTCCTCTTGGTTACTCCCTATTTCCGCTTCTTGTGATTCGATTTCTCCCACAATATGTAGTACAAACTCGGGACAAATGTGGATTTTTTCAGAAGGAACTCTGCGAAGGGGAGTCTGTAAGACAATAAAGTCGTACAAGTCCTTACCCACATAGAGGAAAGGGTTATTTTCATCGATCAGAACTATATCATCTACGTTGATCTCAGAGTCATCTAAATCATAGGTGTAAACCAACCTCTTCGTAAAATTCAACGTTTCGTTATAGGGCTCTAAGCACCTGTCACAGTTCAATTCAACAAATCCGCTGAATTTAAATGTTACATCCAAATAGCGGCGAAATCTAAATATCTTTGCCTCTACAAAGACATGTCCCTGTGACAACAAAGGGTTCTCAAATCCGCAAAAAAAAGAGCTGTCAATCTCAAATTGCTTAACATTTTCTCCGTTTCTAAGCTTAGAAACTTCAAAAGAATACAGACTCTCAAACTCCTTAGCCACATTAATAAAATTGGAGAACAAAGGTATGAAAGATGTGGATAACTCCGAAATGTTTTTTGGAGCAATTTATTCTTCGACACTGTCTGGAATTTCTTTTGAATACATTTTTGATACTGAGTTCCAAATTGAGTTGGAATGTAATTCGTAGTTTTCTTCCCGTCTGTGGTAAATGTCAATCGCGGTATAAAGTGCATGAATGAAGGAATCTGGACTGGCTTCCTCTTTACCCACGAGGTCAAAGGCAGGTCCGTGGTCCGGAGAAGTACGGATTAAGGGCAATCCTGCGGTGAAGTTAACTCCTTCAAATCCTGCGATTAGTTTGAATGGGATCAGTCCCTGATCGTGGTACATAGCCAGGATACCATCAAACTTCCGATACATGCCTGAAGCAAAGAACCCATCTGCACTATAAGGTCCAAGTACCAACATCTTCTCGTTACTACATTTTTTAACTGCTTTCTGAATTATCTCTTGTTCCTCTTCACCTAGAAACCCATTATCACCGGCATGAGGGTTCAATCCCAAAACAGCAATCTTGGGCCGTTCAAAATTGAAATCCATGCGCAGGGAATGATCCATAATTTTGATCTTAAGGACGATTTTATCCACTCCAATATTCTCAGACACCTTATTCAAGGGTACATGCCCTGTAACTAAGCCCACTTTCAATCGCTCGTGAACCATGAATAACAGGCTGTCCCTCGCTTCAAATGCTTCTGTAAGGAACTCTGTATGACCGGGGAACTTGAAATCTTCATTTTGGATAAAGTGCTTGTCGATCGGCATGGTGACCAACGTATCTATCAGTCCGTCTTTTAAGTCTTTAGTTGCTCTAGTCAAAGCTTGAAATGCAGCAAGACCGCTGTCTTGATTCGGACGACCAGGCTCTACACGCCCTTCCACTCGGATGCAATCTATCACCGAAACCTTTCGGGGCTGAGCTTGATCTGGCGTTTGAATCATATTGTAGGAAAATCGCTCTAGGTCCAGAAGTTTTCGATAGACATTAATGACTCTCGGGGCACCGTAAACAATGGGTGTACATATCTTCCGGAGGTATTGATGGCTAAGTGCTCTCATGATCAACTCCGGACCAATTCCGTTGAAATCTCCAATAGTGATCCCAACCTTCAACAATTTTCGATTCCTATCCATTTCAATTAATTCGTATTTCTCCTTCACAATAGCTGGTAAGAAATTCCAACAATAACCTAACCCCCACTCCGGTTCCATTTTTAAGTCGGTAAGCGTCATTGCCTGAAATGAAGGCTGGCCCGGCGATATCTAGGTGGACCCATGGAAAGTCAGTGAAGTGCTCTAGAAACTTACCTGCAGTGATGCAACCTGCATGGCTACCTCCGATGTTCTTCAGATCTGCAATGTCACTGTTCAACTGGTCACGGTACTCGTCCCAAAGTGGGAGTTCGACCAAGCGTTCATATACCCTGTTACCAGCATTTTTGAGGTTTTCGCAAACTTTTTTGCCTGCGGTGGCCATCATGGCAGAGCCATGATCTCCGATAGCAGTAACCTGGGCTCCCGTCAGGGTAGCAAGATCTATGCAAAGTTCAGGGTCGTATTTTTTGGCATAGGCGAGTGCATCGGCAAGAATCAACCGGCCTTCTGCATCGGTATTCAAAATTTCGACTTTGGTACCGTCATACATGGTAATTACATCACCAGGGGTAATAGCATTCTGACCGGGACGGTTATCAGTTGCAGGCACTAAACCGATCAGGTGAATGGGGAGTCCTAACGAGGCTGAACCGTAAATGGTACCTATTACGGCAGCAGCTCCGCTCATGTCTGCCTTCATCTTATCCATCGAATTCAGGGTTGGTTTAAGACTAAGACCTCCTGTATCATAAACCACTCCTTTCCCAACCAATACTACCGGACGTTCATTGATTACACTATCTGGCTTCCATTCTATAATGGTGAAAGTAGGAGGGTCAACCGAACCAGAGTTGACGGCTAATAGTCCACCCATTTTCAGAGCCTGGATTTTTGCCTTGTTTAAGACTTCGACTGAAAGGCCCAATTCTTTTTCGTACCCTATACAGCGATTAGATATCTCTTCTGCCGTGAGGGTAATGACAGGTTCATTGACCAAATCACGTGCGATGCTAGTGGCACAAGCGATCTTTTCTCCTCTTTCCAGA
This sequence comes from Bacteroidia bacterium, assembly GCA_041565275.1. Lineage (GTDB taxonomy): Bacteria > Bacteroidota > Bacteroidia > J057 > JADKCL01 > CAWUKT01. The sequence continues at coordinate 3,746 of JBFGVE010000009.1, read as the reverse complement.
AAGGCAGCATCACCAATATCCGCAGAATATACCAAAACCTCTTCCAATGGATTTTTTTTTGGATTTGTTTTGTATTTAAGAAATTGGTAGTTGGAGAGGAAGGCTGCCTCGGAAATCGCGGTATAGACTTGCGACTTCCCCGAGTGATTTACATGAGGGTAGGTGATTTGAAGTTGCTTATATCCAAAATTATTCGCGTGGTTGACTGCAGCAGCAACAGCTCGGCGAACACTTTCATGCTCGTTTTTGGGATTCCCAATACCTACAGTGAGCAGACTAGAGTCTCTATCTCCAAATAGTTTCTGTTTTCCTTTTTCTGCCAGCGAATCAGGAGGGGAGGTAACTCCAAAGTTGGATTGAAGGAGGTCAAAGGCTATTCCGCGGTACTCTTCAGAAACGATCAGCAACTGAAGCAGAGTTGGATCTTTGGGAATAAGCTTTGTTGTATGTTTGATGTTCATATCCCGTTTGGTAGCTAGATAACACAGAAACGTAAATCTAGGAAATTTGCACGCCATTCCTAATTAGTTCCTAGGAATGTGCCCACTGGATAATTATATCCATGTGAGCGGTTCTAAATTGAGTAATCTTACACGTTATCAAAGATTTTTCTTGGAGAATACAGATATTTGTTTCAATGAACTCCCTCAAGCCTAAAAAACACCTCGGTCAGCACTTCCTAATCGATGAAAACACGGCCCGAAATATCTTGGATTTATTGAATGCTCCGAGTGATGCGACTGTTATCGAGATTGGTCCGGGTATGGGAGTACTGACAAAATACTTGGTTGAAAAATACAAAAACGTTATAGCTGTGGAATTCGATCCCCATGCGGTAGAATATTTAAAAACGAAATTTGCCGATACCAACTTGGTTATACATCATGCCGACTTCCTGAAGTGGCCTTTTTCTAAGCACCTCCCTGGTCCTGCCTATTTTATTGGAAATCTTCCCTACAATGTCTCATCCCCTATTTTTTTTCGGTTACTGGAACAAAAGAGTTATGTGAAGCAGGGAGTATTTATGGTCCAAAAAGAAGTTGCTGAAAGGGTTTGTGCCAGTGAAGATGCAACTCCTAAAATCAAGGGAATTCTTTCGGTTCTGGTGAGCCGATACTTCCGGGCCCGCCTAGTCTTCAGAGTCCGGCCCTCGGTTTTTCGTCCTCCTCCAAGAGTAATGAGTGGTGTCCTTGTCCTGGAGCGCCAAGACGAAAAAGAAGAGCCAGAATTCAATGTCCTCAGGAAGTTAGTCAAGGCGGCCTTTGGAAAGCGCAGGAAAACATTACGCAATGCCCTTAGGGAATTTGAAATTAATTGGGAACAATTCCCTCAACAGTGGCCCACTCTCCGTGCGGAAGCTCTTCCTTTTGATGCCTATAACCAATTGGCTGATTCTCTATATGCAGATGATCATGCCTCCTAAGTCACCTACCATATTGACTCCAGGCCCTGTGGGTGTCCCTGACTTCATTCTTCATGCCATCTGTCAACCTGTGGTTCACCAACGCTCCCCTGCCTTTAAAAAATTCTTCTCGAAGCTTCAAAGAGGCTTGCGCTACCTTTTCCAAACTGAAGGGCCAGTGGTCGTGCTACCTGCTACAGGATCCATGGCTGTAGAAGTTACTATGCGCAGCCTCTTCACAACTGGTAGTCAGGTTGCCATTCAATCCAATGGCAAATTTTCTGATCGTTGGTCTCTTTATGCCAGCTACAGTGGGATCAGAGTCATTCCTATGCAACTCCCCTGGGGAGAAAATCTTGATATTCAGACGTTTGACGAGGTATTGAAGTCATTTCCGAATCTGGATGGAATTGTCCTCACCCATTGTGAGACCTCAACAGGGGTGCAGATTGATTTGGAAGAGATGGCCTTTGCCGCTCGGCAAGTTCGTCCTGATCTTCTCATCGTAGTCGATGCGATGAGTACAGCAGGTATTGTCCCGCTTTACACGGATGCTTGGGACCTTGACGCAGTGGTCTGTTCTTCTCAAAAAGGATTATTCAACCCTTCTGGAGTATCCTTTATCACCCTCAGTCCGCGAGTCCTTTTTCAGATGGACCTACCTGAGGCCGAGGATGCTATACACTTGGGACACTATTGGCGCTGCCTCTCCCAAGGGAATTTTCCCTTCACGCCTCCAACTCAATTGTTGTACGGAGTGGATGCGGCACTGGAAAAGATCCAGGAACTGGGATTGCCTCAACGCTGGAACAACAGCCATCATATGAGCCAATTCTTTAAAAAAGCTATTGTCGAAATGGGTGGATCATTGTTCGGGCATGCAAATTCTGATGTACTATCAGCCTTTACTCTGGGTGACAGCAATCAGGATGAGATCAGGGTGGCTTTGCTGGAGAGAGGGTTTGAAGTTGCGGGAGGCCAGGGAATGCTGAAAAGAAAGATTTTGCGGGTAGGCCATTTTGGCTGGGTAGGAATGGAGGAAATGCAAGAATTAGTAGATACTTTGGGGGAGATCGTCTCAAAGGATAGAGATAGGTCTCAGAAGGGAGGTTTCCAATAAAAAACCCTCTAAGAGTTCTGATGGTCGATCGATTTCCGATTGCTATGCGGGAACAACTGCTGGTGCCCGGTATTGATCTACGCTATGAACCAGACTGGCTTCGCGCCGACATTCTCCCCGCCTTAGCAGAGGTAGAGGTTCTGGTTATGAACTCTAAGACTTATGTAGATCGGGAATTATTGGATGCTGCCCCCAAACTGAAGTTTCTGGGCCGGGCCGGAGTCGGAATGGACCATTTTGACTTGCCTTGTTTGGCAGAGCGAGGGGTACAAGTGGTCAATACACCGGGGGCAAACGCCAAGTCGGTTGGAGAGCAAGCGGTAGGCATGTTAATATGCATGCTCCACCATATTCTAAAAGCGGACTCTGAGGTGCGAAATTTTCAATGGTTGCGTGAGGAGAATCGGGGAACTGAATTAGGGGACCGAACGGTTGGGATCATCGGTTTTGGGAATACAGGCAGTTCTTTTGCTCGTTGTCTTTCAGGATTTGGCTGTCGGATCTTGGCTTATGACAAATACAAATCTGGGTATGCACCTAAAGGCGTTGAGGAGACCAGCCTTGGGGACATTTTTGAGAACTGCGATGTTCTGAGTATCCACATTCCGTTAACAGAGGAAACTAATGAGTGGATTGATGAATCTTTTTTTAATCGTTTCCAGCAACCCATCTGGTTCCTCAATTTAGCCCGTGGCCCGATCGCCCCACTTGCCGGGCTTATCAAATCACTAGACAAAGGCCAGGTGGTTGCGGCTGGCTTAGATGTGCTTGAAAATGAAGAATTGGGAAAACTTTCGCAAGGAGAACGAAGACAATTAGAAAATTTATTCCGTAGAAATAACATTGTCTTTACTCCCCACATTGGAGGATGGACCCATGAATCGCAGAACAGAATTTACAACTGGTTGGTTCGAGAGATATTGGCCTATTTAAAAAACCGTTATCAACCTTCAATATCTACTCCTTAAACTTAGCAATACTCCGGACAGTTTTATAGACATATCCACACAAAGATGTAAAAAAGTCGACACCACACTCAAGCTCAAAAGAGCGAATATGGCGTCGTGAATTTTATAGTCTCAATAACCCGTAGTGTGAATTAAAATTAGGCGAATGCATGCTTTATATGATTAATGGGTCTTTGGAGTACAACTTTGTTGAGATATTGAATGATGGTCATTGCTGTGAGTTTTGCTAATATCCTTGTTTTAAAACCCGAGAAGG
>JBFGVE010000008.1:0-44004 GCA_041565275.1 Bacteroidia bacterium | reverse complement strand
TAGGGGGCTTGTACAGTCTCCAGGACCTGGACTATATGGAGACCTATACCCGCGATGCGGACCGTGCAGTCGTTGTAGGGGGTGGGTTGATTGGGATCGAAATGGCAGAGATGTTGCTCTCCCGGGGGATCAAGGTTACTTTTTTGGTAAGGGAATCCAGTTACTGGAACAATGTCCTTCCGGCTGAAGAATCGGAGATGATCAACCGGCACATTCGGGAGCACCATGTTGATTTGCAATTGAACACCTCACTGGCAGAGATCATTCCCGATGAAGTGGGACGTGTCAAGGGGGTGAAGACCCAAGATGGCCGTGTCATTGAGTGCCAGTGGGTGGGGCTCACTGCAGGTGTGCATCCGAATATAGGCTTCCTCAAATCATCAAATATTGAAACCCAGCGCGGGATCTTGATCGATCATTATTTCAAGACAAATGTCCCAAATGTCTATGCGATCGGTGATTGTGCAGAGTTCCGGGATCCTCCGAAGGGTAGAAGAAAACTGGAGCAGATCTGGTACACGGGTAAGATGCACGGGGAGACAGTGGCCAAGACCATTTGCGGAGAAGAGAGAGCCTATACCCCGGGAATATTCTTCAATTCCGCCAAGTTTTTCGACATCGAATACCATACCTATGGTGATGTTCCGGCGACTTTACCAGAAACCCAAAGTTCACTTTTTTGGCAACACCCTGACGGAAAGAAATGTATACGCATCAATTACGACCGCCATACCCGCGAAGTGGTCGCCTTCAATTTGTTTGGCATCCGTTACCGCCACGAGGTTTGCGATACCTGGATCAAAGAAAAGAGAGACCTCAAATATGTGGTAGAGCATTTAATTGCTGCTAACTTTGATCCTGAATTCTTCGAAACCTACGAAAAGGAAATAGCCCGCTTGTACAACCTACAGTTTCCCAATGACAAGGTAAACCTTCGCTCCCGCAAGCGATTGCTGAATATAATCTTTGGTAGCCGACGAGAAGTCCCTAAAGAAACCGCAAAATAACCATGAGCAATAAAGTAGACCGTAGCATGTCTCTGACCCCGCCTTCGGAAATGAAGACCATAGAGCGGGTCGGGGCTTTTCTGATCGGGATCGGAATTCTGGCCCTCCTGGTCAGCTTTTTGAGTGCAAGCACAGTGCGGCCATGGCTCAATATCGCCCTATCCGGCCTGTTTTTTATAGCTGGCGCTTTGCTCTGGAATAAGAACAAGGAAAGGTATGGGATACTGATCCTTACCCTAATGGTAGCCGGGATGGCCAGTATGGTCTTTTTGACGGTTAAACTCAATCTTCAAGGCTGGGGACTCTTCTTTGTCATTTTCGGAGTGACGAGTATTGGAGCGGTCTTATATTTTTTGGGAGCCTTCGGACGGGGCCCTGCCGGGATCAGGAACAATGGGATCTTCCATTCTTCAGCTTCCCGGCAAGCTGGTGTGCTGAGCTGGATGCTCGCCATTACCTTCACTGGCTTCTATGCGATCCTCTACTGGTACCCGGACCACCTTTTTGGTTTGGTAAGTGCTGCAGATCCGCTCTACAATGCGCTTACAGGGGGCCATTCCTACTGGATCGATGAACAGGGTATGGGGCACGTTACGAACCAGTGGTTTGTATATGGCCTGATCTACACCGTTGCGGTCTTAGTGATGGGATTCCGTTACATCCTTAAATACAGGCACAATAGGTACCAGGTCCTGAGGACAATGTCGGTCATGTTCTTCCAATTGGTAATTGCTTTTTCATTGCCGACCGTTCTGGAAGCTTTGAATTCCAGGCAAAGCGATGATTTTGAACCTGTTGTAAAGGATTACCAGCCCATCTATGAAAAATACAATACCAGTAAGAACACCTTTTTTGCTTACCAAGACAGCTTGAAAAACGCTCCTGGTGAAGCCAAAGCTTATTGGCAACTCCAGGTTGACCAGGCTCTGATCCCTTATGAAACTGATCGCGCTGCTGCCCGACAGTACAACGATACCCTGTTGAAGTACAAACCCAATGTGGCTCCTCATTACTTTTCCTACTTCTGGCCCTTGGATTACGACATTATCCATCCGGGCCTGATCACCTACTACACCGGTCAGGAAGTATTTGATGATGTCCATGTGCCAAATAACGATTACAGCGGGCTGGCTACTCAGGCAGGATTTGGCGGGTTCGGTTGGACCGTAATCCTAATCGCCCTCATCATGTCTACCATTGGTGTGGTGGTACTGACCTACTTTTTCGGCAAGCGCTGGTATTGCAGTTGGGTTTGTGGGTGTGGCGGCTTGGCCGAAACCGCTGGCGACCCCTTCCGTCAGCAGAGCGACAAGTCGCTCAAAGCCTGGAAGATTGAGCGGTACTCGGTTCATAGCGTCCTCGTCCTCATTACCGCTATCACCGCGCTGCTGCTGCTCGACTGGCAATTTCATTTTCTCGGAGATGGCCTCAAAAATGGGATGAAGAGTGGCTATGGCTTCGCAATTGCCAGCATTTTTGCGGGCGTCGTTGGCACAGGCTTCTATCCGATCCTCGGATCCCGCGTCTGGTGCCGCTTCGGTTGCCCCCAGGCCGCCATCCTCGGAATACTTCAAAAATACTTTTCCCGGTTCCGTATTACTACCAATGGCGGTCAATGTATATCTTGTGGGAATTGTTCGACCTATTGTGAAATGGGGATCGACGTCAAGGCTTATGCCCAACGTGGTCAGAACATTGTTCGTGCCAGTTGTGTGGGTTGTGGAGTCTGCTCAGCAGTTTGTCCACGAGGGGTTTTAAATCTGGAAAACGGCCCTACTAAGAACAGGATCAATGATCTGACTCCGCTGGCAATTTCTCCTGACGAGATCAAGGCCAAATCGTAACTTCACCGGATGCAGAAAAAGATCCTGGTCATTGTACCTGCTTTCAACGAAGCAGAATCCATAGGAAAAGTGGTGGGAGACATACCGGGAGGTTTGGTTCAGGAAGTTGTTGTGGTCAACAATTCATCCACTGACAAGACTGAAGAAAATGCACTGGCTGCCGGGGCAACTGTGATACGCGAACTTCGGAGAGGCTATGGTTTTGCTTGCTTGGCGGGCATTGCTTACGCAGATGCAAAGCAGGGTGAGGACCGACCCGATATCATCGTATTCATAGACGGAGACTATTCAGATTTCCCGGATCAAATGGGAGATGTCGTCAGGCCGGTCATTGACTCGAACTACGACATGGTGATCGGTTCCCGGTCCCTTGGGAACCGAGAGAAGGGAGCTATGCAGCCCCAGCAGCTGTTTGGGAATTGGCTGGCGACCACACTGATACGCCTCTTCTACGGGGTCAAATACACCGATCTCGGGCCTTTCCGTGCCATCAAGTTTGATAAATTGCTGGAGCTAGACATGAAAGACCAGACCTACGGGTGGACGGTTGAAATGCAACTCAAGGCTGCCAAGAGAAAATATAAGGTTACCGAAGTACCTGTTCATTACCGCAAAAGGATTGGTGTCTCGAAGATCACAGGAACGGTAAAAGGGACGGTCTTGGCGGGTTATAAGATTCTTTACACGATTTTTCGATATTTGTAGGCTTTCAAAGCTGATATGGGAATATTCCTTTTTATACTGTACTTAATTGCACTGACCTTTATCTTTCTTTACAGTGGGATACAGGTTCACTTAACAGTTCTTTATTTGCGCTTCCGGAAGAAAGTTCGCCTTTCACCTGTGGCGGAGCCGGAATTGCCTGCAAACAGATCGGATTGGCCTATGGTGACGGTACAACTGCCTGTTTACAACGAATTGTACGTGGTAGAGCGCCTGATCAGATCGGTATGTGCATTTGATTATCCAAAGGACCGGCTGGAGATCCAGGTGCTTGACGATTCCGACGATGAGACGGTCGCACTGATAGACCGTCTGGTGGAAGAGCAACAAACCAAGGGCATTATGATCGAGGCAGTTCGCCGGCCTGAACGCGTGGGATTTAAGGCGGGAGCATTGCAATATGGGTTGGAGATCGCCAAAGGTGAGTTTATCGCCATATTTGATGCAGACTTTGTTCCTTATCCCGATTTTTTACAGAAAACAGTCCCTTATTTTGAGGATGCCGGGATTGGGGTGGTTCAGACCCGTTGGGAACATATCAATGAAAAATATTCTATCCTGACGAGACTTCAAGCTTTTGCCCTGGATGCTCATTTTTCCGTTGAGCAGAAGGGAAGGAACTCAGCCGGGCATTTTATCAATTTCAATGGTACCGCTGGTGTTTGGCGTAAAGAATGCATCTCCGATGCCGGAGGCTGGCATGCAGACACCCTTACCGAAGACCTGGACCTGAGTTACCGTGCTCAGTTGAATGGCTGGCGTTTCCTCTACAAAGAGAGCCTGGGCTCACCCGCGGAGCTTCCTGCAGCTATGAGCGCCATCAAATCACAACAATTTCGCTGGACGAAAGGGGCTGCGGAAACCGCCAGGAAAAATCTCTGGAAAGTGCTTAGCGCCAAGTTGTCCTTTTGGACTAAGATCCATGCTACCTTCCACCTGTTGAATAGCTTTCTTTTCATTTGCATTCTCGTGACTGCCCTCTTGAGTGTACCCCTGTTATTCTTTAAAGTGGAAAACCCTGTATTGAGCAGTGCCTTCAACATTGCTTCTTTCTTTTTGCTCAGCCTGGTCGCTCTTGTCTTCTTCTTCTGGGTCTCGCAGACCAACCGGGAAACAGGCAAAGGCCCCGGAAGATTCTTTCGATTTATAGGCACCTTTCCCATTTTTCTCGCCATTTCAATGGGTCTTTCCCTTCACAATGCCATTGCTACCCTGGAGGGCTACCTGGGAATTAAATCACCTTTTATCCGCACCCCGAAGTTCAACATCAGGGACGTTAAGGATACCTGGAAAGAAAAATCCATATACCTTACCAAAACACTTACTCCCCTTACCTTGATGGAGGGGATATTGTGCCTCTATTTTATCGGAGGGATAATCCTGGGGATAACCCTTCATGACTATACATTGATTCCCTACCATGCCTTGCTCACGCTGGGTTTTGGGGCCATCTTCTATTATTCCATTCGCCACGCTCTGGTTCGGACCTGAGCTATTGAGGCCATGTCACCCTCCCTTAAAATAAAGCATTGGTTTTCATTGCTTCTGTTCTTGGCAGGATTGGTCTTCATTCAGTATTGTCAGGGCAGGACTGACTGGGAGGGTGATTTCGGAACTTCTGTACAGGTTCCCTTTTTACTCACATATTGCTTTCTGTTTGTCCTTTATTTTCTTCTGATCTCTCCCGACTGGAAGGAAAAGGATGTCAATTTGCTGTGTTATGCCTCGATTGCATTTAGATTGGCTTTGTTGTTCAGCCTGCCCAATTATTCAGATGATTTCTACCGATTTGTTTGGGATGGACATCTGGTCAGAGATGGCTATGGATTGCTGGAAAAAACACCCCAGGAGTTAAATCAACTCATCCGGGGCACCAACCCCATCTATGCAGAGGTTTATCCACATCTGAATTCTCAACAGTATTTCACTGTATATCCACCTGTCTTGCAGGTAGTGTTTCGATTTGCGGCCTGGGTTGCAGGAGAGAGTCTGCTGGGAATGGTAGTCGTCATGAAATACTTCCTCTTGCTAGCCGAAATTGGGAGCATTGCCCTGATCAGGAAATTATTGAGGCTATTTCACCGGCCCAGTCGCTGGGTGCTGATCTATGCCTTAAATCCCCTGGTGATGCTGGAAGTCGTCGGAAACGTCCATTTTGAGGGTTTTATGTTGTTCTTCTCTTTACTGGCCCTGTGGGTACTGGTTCGTTCGGGAAGAAGTTTTACCTATGTAGCTGCAGCCCTACCTGTCGCTCTGGCCATCGGATCTAAACTCCTGCCGGTTCTGTTTTTTCCTTTTTTCATCCGGCGAATGGGTTGGGGACGTGCCATTCTGCTTGGAATATCCTCTGGGATTCTAACCCTTGGGCTCTTTGCCTTTCTCTTCGATTTAGAAAATATTGCCAATTATGGGGAATCCATCCGCCTCTATTTTCATTCCTTTGAATTCAATGCCAATATCTACTATTTGGGCAGGAGGCTGATGGGATCGGAAGGCTACTGGGTTAACCGGATCTTACCGTGGATGGGTATGGGACTGATCCTTTGGCTGGCCATTCGGGAGAAAGACAAGACCTGGAGCGGTTTGCCCCTGATGATGTTGGCAGCATTGGGTATATACCAGGTTCTTCAGCCGGTTATTCACCCATGGTACATTACTCCTTTAATCGGTTTTGCTGCACTCAGCCGTTATCGCTTTCCTGTGATCTGGTCTATTTTTCTGCCTCTGACTTACCTTACCTATACAAATCGTGCTTACCAGGAAGTTTCCTGGGTCCTCTGGATAGAATATGGGGCATTGTTCACCTATCTCTTCTTTGAGATCCAGTTTGATGCGGGTGCCAAGACACTGGAAGATCGGGTGCGGGAAAGACCCTATTTGAAAGCCTGGTTGCGCCGGAGTATCCCCGCCCGCATGAACATTAAGCTTGACCGCATTGCAGTATTCTTGAAATCTGGTGACCAAGTGTTGGATATTGGGACAGGAAACGGAGGATTGTGCCGGGAGTTGCGGAACCGTGGTTTCGAGGTGCAGCCAGTGGACGTGAAAAATATCAGTTTCTTTGACGATGTGGAACCCCTTATATACAATGGTAGAAAGCTACCCTTTGAGGACGGTTCTTTTTCCGTTGCTATGTTGATTACTGTCCTCCATCACATCGCTGATCCGGAGATTGTTTTAAGAGAAGCTATCCGGGTTTCGCGGGGAAGGATCATCGTCATGGAAGATATTTACAAGAACCCTGTCCAGAAGTATTTGACCTATTTTACCGATAGTTTGGTCAATCTAGAATTTTCCGGGCACCCCCATACCAACAAAGATGATGCAGGATGGAAGCAGGTATTTGAGGATTGTGGTCTTAGGCTTACAGCCAGAGAAGAATTCCGTACTTTATTGTTTTTCCGCCAGGTGATCTACGTTCTGGAGGAACAACCCGTCAAGGTAGATCACTGAACCGGGCATAGATCCCGGCAGGCAATTTTCGTTGGTACTTGTCTGGCAAATAAAGTTCACCTTTTTCGAGGTATCTGATCTTGTCACTGGGTAAATGGGTGCGGATCAGGTTCTCGAGGATCAAAGGAGAATATCCCAGCGAATAGGCATTGAAAACAAGGAAGTAATTTTTCGGGGCAAGGATATTGGTGACGTATTTCACCAGTTCGTTGATCTGGTCGTCGAGCTTCCACTTTTCCCCTTTCGGACCATGGCCCCAAGCGGGTGGATCTAAAATAATTCCCTGGTAAGTACGCCCTCTGGCAGCTTCTCTCTTTACAAACTTAAAGGCATCCTCTACAAGCCAACGAATATTGTCGAGTCTGGAAGCTTCCATATTGACCTTGGCCCAGTTGACGACCTGGCGGATAGAATCGCAGTGAATGACATCTGCACTGGCTGCCTTTGCGGCTAAACTGGCACCCCCAGTATAAGCAAAGAGGTTGAGGACGGAAGCACCCGGCCGGGCCTTGCACTGCCGGTATATGAAGTCCCAATTATAGGCTTGTTCCGGAAATATCCCGACATGCTTGAACCGGGTCAAGCCCAGGCGGAAACGGAGCTTCATGCCTTTGCTGTGGTAGGTGATAAACCACTGGTCTGGCATTTCCCTGAAGTGGTTCCACGAGCCTGCAGAACTTCCATCAGGTTGAAACCGGGTGTGGGCCAGCTTTTCCCATTCTGCTTCTGATAAATGAGGGCTCCACACAGCTTGCGGCTCTGGCCGCCACAGGACATATCCGCCAAACCGTTCGAGTTTGGCTCCATTACCGGAATCAATAAGTTCATAATCACTGAATCCTTTGGGGGTGGAAGCTTGTATCACACCGCAATTTAGGACCATCCCTATCGAAGCGCAACTCTACGATCCAAGCCTTTTAATTGGATGACCAATTCCGGTTCCTTTCATCAAATTAAGCTTTTCATTTGGCCGACCAACTCCAATGCCTTGGCCCTGGCAGCCTCGGCAAAGTCCTCGCCCGGACTTGCATAGATGATGCCCCGGCTGCTATTGACCAGCAACCCGGTATGGGTATTCATGCCCTGCTCTGCAACTAATTTAAGGTTCCCCCCTTGTGCGCCTACTCCGGGAACCAGGAAAAAAGCCTCTGGTGCCAGGGTCCGGACCTCGCCGATATACTCGGGCCGGGTGGCTCCAGTGACATAACCCAAATGACCTGGTAATTTCTGAGCCCATTCTTCTCCTTTGCGAACTACTTTTTCATATAGTGGCATGCCCTCTTCCATGTGCCATTGGAAGTCTTTGGCGCCTGGATTAGAGGTAAGAGCCAGTAGAAAAACCCATTTATTTTCGTATTCAAGAAATGGAGCGACTGAATCATATCCCATATAAGGTGCAACGGTCACGGCATCAAAACCATAAGTTTCGAAAAATGTACGTGCATAGAGGCGAGAGGTATTGCCGATGTCACCACGCTTGGCATCTGCAATGGTCATAATCCCTTCCGGAATAACTTCCAGGGTCTTTTCCAGCGATTCCCAACCGGCAGGCCCCTGAGCTTCATAAAATGCGAGATTGGGTTTATAAGCAACGGCAAGGTCAGAGGTCGCTTCTATGATCTGCCGATTGAATTCGTAGACCGGATCGGGAAGATCACACAGGTGTCCAGGAATCCGTAAAGGATCGGTATCCAGGCCGATACACAAGAAGGAACCGGTTGTCTGGATGGACTTGGAAAGGTCGGTCGGATGCATGCTCCAAAGGTAAACTTTCCTTTTTCAAAAGTCTCAAAAAGGTTTATCCTAAGGTCGGTTCTAGTAATCCGGATCCTCCTTGTCTATGCCTCTGTTATCCCAAATAATTTTAAGGTGTTCTCGTTAGTGATCCGACACACTTCAGGGATAGTACATCCTTTTGCATCTGAGAGTTTCCGCGCGATAATGGGAATGTAGGAGCTTTCGTTGCGCTGGCCCCGGTGAGGGACCGGAGGCAAATAAGGGGAATCCGTTTCCAAGACTAAGTCTGCCAGGTCCAGTTGGGCGCAGGTTTGGGCCAAGCCGCTGTTTTTATAGGTGATCACACCGCCAATTCCCATCAGGAACCCGAGATCCTTGATGCGGGCCGCTTCTTCTACACTACCCACAAAACAGTGAAAAATCCCTTTAAGACGCCCATCTTGTTCTTCCGCGATCAATTCTATTAGCTCCGGCGTGGCATTTCGGCCATGCAGGATCAGTGGCAAGCCCATTTCCCGGGCCCAACGACAATGCACCTTCAAAGAATCTCTCTGCTCAGCAAAAAGGCTTTTGTCCCAATAAAGGTCTAGACCTGTTTCGCCCACGCCATAGTAATTTCCCTTTTCGAATTCGGCTTCCATCTGTTCCAGCACAGACTTGTAATCTTCTTTGACGTGGCAGGGGTGAAGCCCCATCATGGGAAAAAAGAAGTCAGGTGCCCGTTCTGTGAGAGAATTCATGGGGGCAATGGAATCGATATTGATATTGGGGAGGAAAATGTGGCTGAGGACATTCTGAGCACGCTCCACTACCTCTTCTATGTCAGGACGGAGTTTATTGGCGTAAAGGTGGCTGTGGGTATCTATGAATTGCATTAGGGAGTTCCAAAAAATTAAAGCCTGTTCAACAAGTCGGCCTTTTTGCCCTCATATTCCAGAAGGGAAAGCTTTCCATCCTGGAATTTTTCGTGTAGCAAATCGATCGTGAGCATTACTTCATCCCGCAATTTCAGCCAATCAATGGCCTGCCCTTCAAACTCCGCATATTTATCATCACTGGCCTCGGAGAGGTCTGCCTCCTTTTCCGGATCGTGGAAAGCAAGGTCATCCAGTACCTTCGCAATAGCTGTGGCGGCATTGCTATCTCCCAATTTGACCTGGGTTTTGGTGGCCCCGGTAAGGGTTCCAATAAAAATGGTCAGGGTTTTACCGTCTGATTCGGCAGACCTCACATTTTCTAGTGGGAATTGGCCTCCTGGATAATAACCGTGGTCATTGGTCAGGACAAAGTAAGTTGAACCAAAGAAGCCTGAGTCGAGGTAGAAGGCTACTACGTCCCCGGTTTGGATATGGGTCTCTTTGTTCAAAATGCGGCCCAACTTGGAACCACCAAGGTTAGGGGTCACATATAAACCTTCGGATTCGTTCGCAGGGAATTTCCTTTTGATAAAGTCTCGGTACATAACGGGACAAAGATAGATAAATCCTTATTTTTGAGGACAAAGCTCCTTTAATCATGATAGAAAATATCCTTACCCTTCTAATGTTGATCCTGTTGCAGGCCGTTTTGGGCTTTGACAACCTTCTTTATATCTCGCTTGAATCCAAGCGAGCTCCAAAAGATAAACAGCGATTTGTCCGGAATGTGGGAATCGGTATTGCCATCTTTCTACGGATCGCCCTCCTTTTCGCTCTCGTCTCTTTGATTAAATATGTCCAGAAGCCCATTTTTGGTTTCCCTGAGAATGATTACGTAAGTGGACATTTCAACATTCATAGCTTGATTGTGCTGGGAGGCGGTATGTTCATCATGTACACCGCAGTCAAAGAGATCTGGCACATGCTGAGTTTAGAGGACAGCCTTTCCCAAGAGGCTAAGCCCAAGTCGGTCGGGGCCACCATTACTATGATCGTACTTATGAACCTTGTATTCTCCTTTGACTCTATCCTGAGCGCGATGGCGCTTAGTGATGTCTTTTGGGTCATGGCAACAGCGATTGTTATCAGCGGCGTGATGATGATGACTATGGCAGGACGCGTCTCTAACTTCTTACAAAGGAACAGGATGTATGAGGTCTTGGGTTTGTTTGTCCTCTTTATTGTAGGAATCATGTTGGTTACCGAAGGCGGTCATCTGGCGCATATAGAATTATTTGGCAATGAGATCACTGCCATGAGTAAAACCACCTTCTATTTTGTGCTGGGGGCATTGTTGGTGACAGATATTATTCAGGGGGCTTACCAAAAGAAACTGAACAAGAATAAGATCAAGAAAAATGAGTATACAAGGAAAACCGGAATGGTCGAGGATAATCGAAGATAACTGAAGTAGAAAAAAGGTAGCAGGAGACAACAATGTCTACAAAACAGAACTAAAAGAATATTGGTGATTAACTTTGAAAAATCAGGGTTTTGAGCTGAATTTATTGCGATATTGAGAATCAACATCAATTATTAGAACATGAGATCAACCCAAATCAAAAATCTAAATCTATTGAACCTTTTTCTTGGACTTATTTTTACCTGTGTTACAGGCTCGGTTGTAAATGCTCAGTACTGCTTGCCGACTTATAACAATTCTTCTTGTCCATCGGGGGATTTCGTTGACGATGTGCAATTTGTGACAATAAATCAGATAGGAACTGGTTGTAGTATTACTTCTGCCAACTACTCCAATTACTCAGCCACAATTTCGACCACTGTTATTCAAAGCAGCACACACCAAATCACAGTTAAACCTGGTTCATCATGGGGCCAATATTTTGTGGTTTTTATTGATCTCAATCAGGATCAGGATTTTGCGGATGCCGGTGAATTCTTTGACATTGGCTATGCAGGTGCAGGCCAGACGATTTCGTCCATGATCAATATTCCTGCCAATGCAACCATAGGCTCTACCCGCCTGAGGGTAATGTGCAGGTTCGGTTCTACCGCCTTAACCCACGCTGACTCCTGTGCAACCAGCCTTAGTTATGGTGAAGTCGAAGATTATGGCCTGAATATCAACCCCATCCCCCCTGTGGATATGGCAGTGGTCTCCCTTGATTCTCCTATTTCAGGTTGCGGTATGACCAGTGAAACTGTCACCGTTCAGATTGCAAATTATGGATTGGACAGCGTGATCGGTCCAACTGTCTGCTATTCATTGGACGGACAACCTCCTGTCTGTCAGACCTATACAGATACGGTTGACTCCGGCGACTCCATCACCATCGATTTTGCTGCTCCCGCAGATGTTACGGCTCCCGGACCACACTCTTTTAGTGCCTGGGTGACTGCTTCGGGTGATGCCAATTCGATCAATGATACCCTTTTCGATCAAGCCATTCTAAATTACGGACTTCTGGTATCTCCCCCCTACATTGAGGATTTTGAGTCAAGTAACGGCAACTGGGAATTCGTGGGAGATACCAACCTTACCCAATGGGAATGGGGATCGCCTACCGCCACCTTTATTCCGGCTGCTGCTTCCGGTACAAATGCCTGGGTGACCAACCTAAATGGCACCTATTTAAGCCAAGCCAATGAGGTTACTTATCTACGGTCACCTTGCTTTGATTTATCGGGATCAACTGCAGATCCATTCATCGCATTTTCACATCTTTACAATACTGAGACGTGCTGCGATGAGGGATGGTTGGAAATGTCAACTGATGCAGGCAATACCTGGAGCAAAGTGGTAGCGTCCGGAGCCAGCAGAAATTGGTACAATGATCTCTTCAACGAATGGTGGGATGGCAATTCCGGCCAGCCTGGGGTTTGGAGAACTGCAAACAACCGACTTACCGGTTCGGCTGGCAACTCTGAGGTGCTGCTCCGCTTTGCTTTCTCCTCAAATAGTGGTGTGGTGGTGGCTGAAGGATTTGGCATTGATAATTTCTTATTGAGCGACACGATCATTAACGTCGGTGTAGTTGCAGTCAATTCACCTCAGAACGGTTGCCTGCTCAGCAGTTCAGATACTGTCAGTATTGATATTATCAATGAAGGCTCACATACCCTATTCAATCCCCAGGTCTGTTATACCGTAAACGGTGGCATTCCGGTATGTGAGATGATAAACGATTCCATTCCACCGGACTCTATCTACACCTATGTATTCAGCACTACAGTAGATCTGTCCGCTACAGGGTCCTACGATTTCCAAGCCTATACTGTGGTTTCGGAGGATTTATTCTCCGAGAACGATACTTCCCTGGCTACCATTATCAATTTCCCACTGATTTCCACTTTCCCTTATGTCGAAGATTTTGAGACCGTAAATGGTCTTTGGGTCTCGGGCGGTATAGCAAACGATTGGGAATTGGGCACACCCTTTAAATTGAATATCCAGGGAGCTGCTTCCGGCTCAAAAGCCTGGGTGACCGGAACTACCGGGTTTGTGAATTATGAGAATGATGCCGACAGCTATGTGGAAGGACCATGCTTCGATTTATCTGCTATTAGCAATCCCTGGGTGGGACTCAATATCTGGTGGGAAACCCAGCCGGGAGCCGATGGTGCAGTCCTCGAATATTCACTTGATGGTGGTGTCACTTGGACTGAAGTCGGAAACTTCAACGATCCGTTCAATTGGTACAACGACCCTGACGTCAGTGCACTTAACAGTGCAGGCTGGTCGGGAAGATCCGGTGGGAATGGTGGCTCGGAAGGTTACGTATTTGCAAAGCATAATCTGGACAACATCAGTGCACAAAGTAGCGTACGGTTCCGCATTCACTTTATGTCTAATTCCTCTTTTCAATATGATGGAATCGCATTTGACGATTTTTCGATCGCGACGACTCCTGCTGTTGATCTGGGCAATGATACTATTGTCTGTGAAGATGTCACATTGAGTCCTGATCTACCTCTGAACGGTACCTTTGCCTGGGATTCACTCTCCGGACCCTTTGGAGTTGCTTGGGATTCGGTCCAGACTGTAACCATGGCTGGTACCGGAAACTATGTTTTGACTTATACCGACTCACTCGGCTTCTGTGGAATGGATACCATTTTCATAGCTATCAATGCGACTCCGAAAGTGGACCTTGGCAGCTACCTAAATATCTGTATCGGAACCTCAGCAACATTAGGCGTGGATAGCTTGGTTTATCCGAATGTGCTTTGGTCTAATACCGATACAACTCCTTCCATTAACGTCAATACTGCGACCACTGTCTCTGTGGCTGTTACCGATACCAATGGATGTAATTCTGCGGATACGATCTCCACTTTCATTGTTCCCTTACCACAGTTTAGTTTGGGCCCTGACACAACTGCTTGCCAGGGAGGCTCTTCCTGTTTTTCTACGGGTCTTACCGATCCAAGCTATTCCCATATTTGGTCCACAGGCGCCATTACAGAAACAGTTTGTCCTTTGGTCGTCTCAAATTTATGGGCCATCGCAACCGATTCTAACGGGTGCCAGTGGGCTGACAGTATCCTCTTGAGCCCCGGACCCGCAATTCCAAATTCTGATGCTGGATTCGATACAACAAATTGTCCGGTCATTGATTTCTCGGATTTGTCTACTGGAATTGTGGATACCTACTTCTGGGACTTTGGGGACGGGAACACTAGTACCGCTCCTAATCCAAGCAATGATTACAGACCCGCAGGATACGGTAGCTACAATGTTATCCACGTAGCATCGAATAGTTGTGGAAGTGATACAACCTTCCTTACTGTGGACATCAAATGCCTGATCAATATCAACGATGGCCTCGACAATAGGCTCTTTGTCTATCCCAATCCCAACCAAGGTAGATTCCGGGTGATGACTGAGTTGACCGGAACCGTACCCGTGGCATGGCAGATCACAGACTTGCAAGGTCGAGTGATCAAGGAACGTGACTTTGGTTCACGATCAGGGGGATTTTCTGAGGAGATAGAACTGGAGATAGTGAGTGGTATTTATTTCCTAAAATTCACTGCAGGGGATAAGACACAAATCGAGAAAATTGTTGTAGAATAGCAGCAATTTATAAGTTAACCAGAAAGGGCTACTCCTGTCCAAAAGAGTAGCCCTTTTTGGCCCTTTTACATGGCAACAGTATGTTAATTTACAATGTATTTTATCGTTCAAACGAGCAGTTCCACATTCGCTTCGATGGAGGAGAGCGAAAAGAAGAAAGTTATTATCTGTACTATATATTCTATGAAGATGGAACTTGGTTATGCAAGACGGCCAGTCAGGCTGATTTAAACCTAAACGATTTTCTGAATTCAGTGGATTTATCTGAAGTGATCCGCGACCCTGATCACAGTGAACCCATGGACAACAATCAGGAATTGCTCTATCAATCTGGTAAGTATAAAATTCGTGGAAATACGGTACACATCACTTGGAGAAATAAGCATCTCGAAGAAGAAGGGAGTAAAAGCTGGCACTTCCGTATTCAGTCAGCAGAAATAATCTCTACAGATTTTGGAGAAGTTCAACTTCAGCTTGTACCCAATTGAAGGACAAGAGCAAGGATCAACTGTGTAAAGACCTGAAGAAACTAAGGTTGCTCTAATTCTTGTATGTTTTTAAATCTTCTTTAAGATGCTTGCGGGCGATGTGAATTCTGTTCTTCACAGTTCCAATTGGAATTCCCAATTCATCTGCGATTTCATGGTATTTATAACCATTGAAGTGCATCATGAATGGATTTTTAAACTCTGGTTTCAACTTTTGGATTGCTTCGTTGATGTCCTCCAGCGCAAAGGTAGAGGATGAGCCGTTGGTAGTGACATGATTAGGAGAGTTGAGATAATGAAGGTTGTCTGTAGTATCAATAAACGTATTGCGACGAACCGCTCTGTGATAGTGCGTAATAAAAGTATTCTTCATGATGGTGTACAACCATGCCTTGAGGTTGGTTCCTTCAGTGAATTTGTCACGATTGCTGATAGCTTTCACCATCGTTTCTTGAATTAAATCTTCAGCATCATCCAGATCGCGGGTGAGTTTAAGTGCGAAGGGACGGAGAAACCTGTTTATCCCAATAAGCTTAGCATCGAAATCTACAGTAGCCATGTTGTTTTGTTTACTTTAATTGTGACATATATGTTATAACGCTGATATAAAGATATAACACCTTGTTTAATAAATCAAGCAAAAATTATATCAAAATAAATAATCCAATTAGGTATGCTCCTTAAATATATTGCAATATATTAATTGTAAACATTGATTATCAATGTTCTATCAAAATAAAATTTCAGTAATTATTGAATTATCGATAATAAATTATTTATGTGTGTTTATTAAATGTTCCAATAAACATAAACAGATTATTCGATTGAATGATCCCTTGAAGAGACTAAAATGGTTGAATCTCCTATGGTCCTCGTATTCCCTCGTATTATCTTTTTTAATTCTAATCTATGGAGTATCTCATTCTAGGAAACCCTTTCAAGAGAAAATTAAGCAAGATGTGAAGTTCTTAAATAGGCTATTGGGAGAGCGTTCTTCGGCATATATGGTCCATAGAAAGAGGAAAGGCCGCGCACCCGGCGCGGCCTTTCCTTCAATACTATTCCAGTAATGATTACTTTCCGTCCCTGTAGATATCGAGATCATTTTTGAGGTGTTTTCGCGCTATGTGGATCCTATTCTTTACTGTTCCGATAGGAATAGCCAGTTTGACGGCAATTTCATGGTACTTAAAACCATTGAAATGCATCATAAAAGGTGTCCTGTATTCCGCTTTCAATTTACCAATTGCTTTCCGAATATCTTCCATGGCAAAAGTGCCAGAAGATCCATTTTCAGTCACACTGGCAGGTGAATTGATATAGTGTAAATTGTCGGTAGAATCGATAAAAGTATTCTTTCTCACCATTCTGTGGTAGTGGGTGATGAAGGTATTCTTCATGATGGTGTAAAGCCAAGCTTTCAAATTTGTACCAGCAGAAAATTTCTCTCGATTAGAAATCGCTTTGAGCATGGTTTCCTGCATCAGGTCATCGGCCATATCAGGATTGCGTGCCAACTTCATTGCGAAGGGCCTGAGATACTTTGCCATACCCTGTATTTTTGTATCGAATTCTACTGAGTTCATTTTTTCTCTCTAATTGGTTTTTGCCCAATCGTACGTATGAACACTTAGTGCTGCTTGTAGTAAGCATACGGGGCTATTAACACTAAGCGCACAAATGTAAAATATTTGCTTTACATCCGTACCATTAGTACTACGGCAATAAGGGTGCCAAGCCATGCGTAGGCCGTTCTTCCTGTTTTTATGACTGATTTACTGCCAGAATAACAGAGGGGAGATGTCATGCGTGGCCAATGAGAGGCTACAGGAGGAAAGGTTAGGAGATTTAATATTCTGAAAAACGGATCAGATCTTTTATTTCATAAAGAATCTCGACGTTGGTAGATTGGGGGTTAGCCTCAAGTGCAGCGTGGCCAGACGCAAGAATTTTTGAATTGGGAAAACTGGTGCCAAGTCTTGTTAGGAAATCACAAGATGACTCCTTAGGCGGATTGATGGTAAGAATTGTGTAAAGGAAATGTGGTCGATAGGTCTCATAAACGGAATTTAAATCTTCTTCTGGGAGGCTGGCCCCCAAGTAAATGACTCGGTTGCCGCGTGATCTGATCAAATATGAAGCAAATAACAGACTTAATTCGTGTGTCTCATACTCGGGGAGGAACAAAAGATAGCGAGGAATATCAGGTCTCTTGGGAACTACCTGAGCATCGATCGCTACTATTACCTTTTGACGAATGAGATTGCTGATAAAATGCTCCTGAGCTGGCCGAATCGTGCCTGTTTGCCATAGAACACCTACCCTCTCAAAGAAGGGGATGATTATCTTTATAACCGTATCTTCAAAACCAAAACGAAGTGTGTTATTTGAGATGATTTTCTCAAAGCGGTCCTCATCCATTTCAATCATGGAGAGCGTAAGTGAATTGATCTGAGTTTCATACTCTTCACTGACTTCCAACAATTCTTTGCAACGACCGTGGACTTCTTTGGCCTCCATCTTTGCAATCTTTGAGATTTTTATCCCGTGACTATTGAGCATTGAAATACTCAATAAGAGCCGGAGGTCACTTTCATCGTAGTAGCGAATGTTGGTCTTGGTTCTTTTGGGTTGAAGGATAGCATACCTGTGTTCCCAGACACGCAAAGTATGGGCTTTAATACCAGATATTTTCTCTAGATCTCGAATTGAATAAGTTGCCACTTTGATCAAGTAATTTACCAGATCTTTAACTGCCTATTGTTCTGTATTGTTTATAAGTTCAGTTTTTGCATTTCCTCAATAATGGAGGTGAATTCCAAGCATTTACCTCTTGGGGAATTCTATTCTACACCTTTACTGAGAGTGCTGGTGGCGGCTTTAGAAAAACCAATGCGTTATATTGAGTCATTTGGAAGATCCTGTAGGGAATATGGATGTGTATCAAGAAAAGCTTTATAACTCACTATATGTGTGTGAAAGAGTATTGATGTCATAATAGGCCACTACAAAGGTCTGTGAAGGTCAATTGACTATTCTCTTCAACATGCTTCGCTTGAATTCCAACTGCAAGAGCTCCCTTGACGTTGACCAGGGAATCATCGATAAAGAGGGTCTTGGACGGATCGAAATTTCCCCAGGCCAAAACTTTTTCGAAGATTTCCTGATCCGGTTTTCGTTGCCCCATCTGGTAGGAGAGGAACAGTTTTTCAAACGGGGCAAGAATAGATTTTGAATGTGGGGAAAGATACCTGAAGTGAATGGAGTTGGTATTGCTCAACAAGATCAGCCTGTATCTACCAGACAGTTGACCCAAGAGTTGAGACCTTCCCTCAAATGGACCGATCAGCATAGAATTCCATGCAGCATTAATTTCAACATCCTTTGAATTAATGCCCAGGTCCTCCCTGATCCTATTTCTGAATTCAGACTCGACGATCTCTCCCTTTTCAAAGATTTTCCAAAGTGGATTGTGATTTACATGTTGGGTAACATGGGTAAGATCACCCGATCCCCCTCCCATCAGGAGGGAAAACGCATGGATGACTCGCTTAGGATCAATGGCGTAAAGGACACCTCCTAAATCAATTATCAGGTTTTCAATCCCTTGGATTTGATTCATTCGAATTCTGGTTGGGAACTACATTTAGAATGTAACATACCCCGCTGGTAGCGATGTTGAGCAATTTAATGTTGTGTTCTCGTTGGTATAAGCGCAATAGTACTGTAAGTGTTTTCAGCAATATTACCCACTGATGTTCCGGCGCCAGACCTGCGAAGCACCTAGACGATGTTCCAGGTGTTTGCGACCATACCTTTTACATGAGGCTCCCTTATGGTCAGGAACTTTCTTGAGATACGATCAACTGGATCTTTCACCTAGGAATTGTGCTGGAAAATTAAGTAAATTCATAATCTTATCTGTTCATTTACTCCATTTTAGAACCTAAGCCTAACACCGCATGCATACCTTGGGCGCAATGTTGCGGACAATTATATATGATTATTTATAGCGTTACTGTGAGCATTGATTCAATTGTAGAATCCGATTGGCTCTTTTGGATGAAGAGAACGCATATTCCTGATATGCTTTCTACCGGTATTTTTATCGATGGCAAGATCCACCGCCTCCTGGACCCTCCTCCACACGAGCCAGATGTAGTCACCTATAATATCCAGTACAGTTGCGCCACCATGGATGATTATTTAGTATACCAAGAGCAGTTTGCCTCCGAAATGCAGGAAAAGCATACCAAGCTTTACAAAGACAGGTTTGTGGCTTTTAGGACACTGTTAGAAAGACTTTGATAAGAGGATATTAGACTGCCGAATAGGTTACATTGTCAATGATTCAGGCTAGAGTTACATTAAGTTACGTACCGCCTTCAGTCCTTTTTTCAATTCCTGAGTTGGTGTTTTTTGTAATGTTTCCAGTATCTACTGTTTTTCCTTCCGCTTTAGCAACTGCAATCTCCGGGCTGACATGGCGTTTCAAGCTTCCTGCTTCACGAATTTTGGCCTCCTCTCTGGCTGTCTTATCCACTGTTGCTTTGGCTTTTGCCACAGCCTTCGATTTCTGTTCTTGATGCCGCCTTTTTTGCTCTTCTTCAAGGGCTTTTTTTTGCTTCATGGACTCAATCCCAACCATTCTTATTCGCCTCTTTTCATCCTTTTTCGCCTTCTCCTCCTCTTTTTTCGCTTTTCGTTCTTTCTCTTTCTTAGCTTTTTCAGCTTTGATCTTTTCTAGGCGATCTTCCCGCTCTTTTTGCTTTTTCTCTTTGGCCTTCTCTCGAGCCGCGATCAAAATGGCTCGCTGCTTTTCACGTTCTTCTTTCCGCTTGGCAATTTCCGATTCCCGTTTTTTCTTGATCTCCTCTTTTTCCTTTTCCCTTGCCAATCGCACATCTTCTTGCTTTTGCTTCTTTGCCAACTTCGACTTCTTGGATTCCTGTGATTTGGCCACAGAGTCCGATTTTATCCTTCTTTCTTTTGCTGGCTCCTGATCAGATGTCTTAGTTTTTTTCCCCTTGGCTACTTTTCCCTTTACAGCAGGAGTTTGTTCTAAAGGTGCAGGAGCTTTCAGGATTGCAGCCTCTTCAGAGCGAACCACCTTGGGCAATGCGGCTACCTCTGCAAACCAATTCATCAGCTCTCCAGATTCATCTGCTTGGCCTAATTTCTCGGTCATTGCCCAAACCTGGAGTTGATCCTTGGGCTTTTCTCCATTGCTTTCCCGATCCTTTATTAATTTTTTAACTCTTTCTTCTGCTTGGCCTGGAAATATTTCTGCAAACACTACCTTGGCTTTTTTTTCGAGGACTTCTTTTTCCAGCATCGTAGTCTCAAACGGCCAGATATAGCTTTCCTTTTCCAGTGTTTCATGGCATCGCAGTCTCCAAACGACTGGAATGCCTGTCAGACTCTGGCTTCCAACACTTCCGGCACCGTATAGCTTCCAGACTTCCTGGGTTCCTTTAGTGCTTCGGTCGGTATGGCGCAAGCGTTGGATTGCTTTTCCATTGATCATGAGCTCATCCACACCTTTCCAGGGACTTTTTGCTTCAATATGCTTCAACTCTACCCCCCTGCCCACTCCCCAAAATGGACCTTCTCCGCTGAATTTAGCATTTATTCTATCTGCCAATTTGAAGCGGTTGTTCTCGTTGAGTTCATCGTCTTCCAAATGCTCGGACAGATACTGCCAGACACCTTTCCAGTCAGCCTTTCCAGTCAGCAGTTCAGCAAATCCCGCAGGATAGCCAAAAGCGAAATCAAAACCGACTAAGGAGCGCTTGCCTTCCCTCAATTGGTCTTTCAAGGTAGCTTCCAGATGCTGATAGGCACGCGCTCTGGTCCGGAAATAGGATTGAGAAAAGGTTAATACTTCACCGGTCCGTTTAGCTTCACCGATCCAAATATTATCTTTTTTAAGCTTGTCATCTTTGTGACTTTGGGGACCTGGATCGTCTTTGGCGCTCCAGTCTACCACAATGTAAACATCGAAAAGGGTATTATTACTCATGATTTTATCTTGGAAATTAATATAACGAATTTACCTTTGTAATCTTGAAAAAGTTGAGTTTCATCAACACTCTGGTCCCGTAGTTCAATGGATAGAATAGGAGTTTCCTAAACTCTAGATGCAAGTTCGATTCTTGCCGGGACTACTTGATGCAGACAGCTTGGCAAATTGCTGTTGTCGTCCGTTATTTCTTGGAGTGATTAGATTATCCATAAAATATGGTTGAAAAAGGAATATAATTCCTTCAGGTTCAATGATAAAGATTGCCCCATACGCAATTCCTTCTCTTTCATCCAAGATTCCTAACGCCTTGGACCATTGAAACTCAGGATCACCATTCAATGGATATTGTAGATCCTGCAGGACAGATCACTGCAATAACTCTTGGCCACCAAAAAATTACAGTCCATTTATCCTCTTTTGCTATCAGGATTGAAGAATCTATGCTGGTGAACCCTTTGTCCTTTTCTAGGGAAACAAGTGCTTTGAGGTTAAAATCGGGAAATATAGTTCCTAACTCAATCATTAGAGGGAACGCTAATATTCGATGACTTTCACCAACTTTGGCATATCAGGGAGTTACCAACTCAAAGGGATTCTCCGAGGTTACGGTCCTTGACAGCAACCTTAGAATAATCATTGCTCCAGGGTGGGGCATTGTATATTGCATCCAAGACTTCGTCTGGATTGGAAACTACTGTCCACATATCCAGATGCTTAGGGTTCATGAATTTTTCATTCACCGATCGATTGAGCATTTCGATCATTGGATGGTAGTATCCGTCAACATTGACTATGATGATGGGACAGGTGAGTAGACCAAGCCTTTTCCAAGTAATGGCTTCCAGAAGCTCTTCAAAGGTACCACACCCACCAGGCAGAGTGATCAGGGCTTCCGTGCCCTCAAAGAACCGCCGCTTTCGGGTGTGCATATCGGGAACTACTTGTAACTGGACCCCTTTGTGGCCAAGTTCGATCGAATGCATAAATTCAGGGATTACACCGATAACCTCACCACCTCCGGCAAGTACGTGGTCTGCCACCTTGCCCATAAGCCCTGTGGAACCGCCCCCATAGATAAGGCGAATATTTTCAGCGGCCAGCAGATCACCCATACGGGCCGCGGCCTCAAAATATTTAGGCGCCAACTCTGAACTTGAGGCACAGTAAACGCAGACTTGTTTGATCCGATCCACCATTACTTTCTTGATTCCGCCACTTTGCCTAACTCTATCAGAGCGGGGGCTGTTTTCATGCCTACAGACCGATGCGCTACAGTTCCATCTCCGCGAATAAAAAAAAGGCTGGGATATGCCATCACTCTGTATCGCCTTCCCAGAGAAGGGCCTTCACCCCTCTCCATATCCATTTTCACATTAATAAACTTTGAGTTGAAGAATTCAGCAACTTGGGGATCTGGAAATGCTTCTCGGGCCATTCTCTTACAAGGTCCACACCAAGTGGTATATGCATCCATAAAGATCAGTTTGTCCTCCTCCCCGGCTTTGACTTTTGCTTCTTCAAAAGTGCCATGAAAGAAATCAATCCCCGGGGACTGGGCTACCGCGATAGAAGACCAGAAGATTACGAGCATCAAAGTAGCAACCACGCTACAAATTTTTGTATGTTTCATAAGACTTGATAGAACTATATCTCTAGAATGATTACGTTTGAACAGCTTTAAAGTTATAAATAACGGGTCTAAATTGCGGGCTAACAATTATTTAAGGTAATTCAAACCAGATGGACTCTCTGTCTCAATATCTTCTGGACCTCGAGAAATCCTTTGTCGAGGTCAACTATTTAAAATTTGCTTTGAACATGGTGATCACTGCTGGGTTGTCCGCGGCTCTGGCCTGGTACTATATTCATTTTGGCCATTCTGTGAGTAACCGGCGGCGTTTTGCCAGAAATTTCCTGCCTCTGGCCATGACCACTATGTTAATCATTTTCATTGTAAAATCTTCTTTTGCGCTTTCCCTTGGTCTGGTTGGAGCATTGTCTATCGTCCGCTTTCGTTCAGCGATCAAGGATCCGGAGGAGTTGACATACCTGTTTCTGACCATCGGCCTCGGACTGGCCGCTGGTGCAGAGCAAATTGTAATTGCTGTGGTCGCATTTGTCTTTATCCTCACTCTTTTGACAGTTCAGAATCTCCTGAGGGGAGGTCGCGCCTTTCGCACTGCTGACAATATGTACCTCAACCTGAGTACCAGCCGCCGCGACCTACCCTACATCACCAAAATGCTGGGTGATATATTCTCATTTATTGAATTAAAACGAATTGATGAATCAGACCGCGGATTGGAACTAAGTTTTGTGGTCAATGCACGATCCATAGAAGAAATCGAAACCGCTCGCAAAAAGTTGTCTGAACTAGGGCCGGATACCATTATTACGTTTGTTGAGCAACGCAATATTGCGGTATGATCATTAGGGACCAGCGGCGAAGGCTTCCATCCTACAGGTTCTTGATGGTCCTGTTACCATTGGCAGTGACCGGCATAGTTATCTTCCTATTGACCCCTTCAACTCCCGAAGATGGTTTTGTTTCTTTCTTCTGCGATGCCGAAACCGTCAGAGAACGACAAAATGGAACTTTTTTCATTGGTAATAACGTGACCTCCTTTGGAGAAGGAATGCACCAGAGCCAGGTTAAATCCCGCAGTGGAAAATCCAGCTGCTTGCCAACCGAAAAGATCCCATACGGGATGACCCTAATCCTGAAAGATCTTGTTCCTGGAGAACGCTATGAAATCAGTGTCTGGCGGAACAATGCAAGGAACGAAGGAGAACTGATGATTGATCCAAGCTGGAGCAACCCTTATTCGGGGAAAGTAAGTGGCACCTCAGACGGAGAATGGGATGAATTGATCAGTACTTTGGAAGTCCCTTACCATTCGAAGGGAGGTGAAGTTAAGATTTACGTATTTAGGTCTGGAAAGACAAATGCCTTTTTTGATGACTTGAAAGTGACCAAAATACCAGGGAATACGCGGCCAGAAATGGCCTTGTTGCCCACTGGCTCCGTTCGGACCCTCAATCTAGTCATTGAAGAATATCCCTATCGCAAGTTGGAAACGAAGTGTAACGAGGCGATGCGAAGAGGATTATTGGTTACCGGAAAGGATGACTGGGTTAAAGCTCGGCTGGAAGAAGACAAAGACAATCTCAAGGTCAAGGTCAGATTGAAAGGAAACTGGACCGATCACCTAATGGGAGATAAATGGTCCTTACTAATTTCAGTAGCAGAAGGCCTGGAATGGAATGGAATGACGACCTTTTCAGTTCAGCATCCAGCAACCCGTTCTTATCTGGATGAATGGTTTTTTCACCAATGGCTCCTTAACGAAGGGTTGATGACCCCTCGTTACGATTTTATCCAGCTCAAGATCAACGGTGAAAGCAAGGGGATTTTCGCTTATGAAGAACATTTCGCCAAGCAATTACTGGAGTCAAATGAGCCTCGGCAAGGTCCTGTACTCAAATTTGTAGAAGATGGGCTCTGGGAAGCAGAAGAGAAATACAGTAGTGGGAACTACCCTGACATTGAAGACCGGATCCACAGGTTCATTGCCCCTGAGATAGACCCTTTCGAAGAGGGAGAAATCCTCAGAGATGGTGTACTGAACCGGCAATTTCGAATTGCTCGTGATTTGATGCACGCCTACAAACACGATCTGAAACCAGCTTCAGAGATCTTTAACCTGAATAAGGTGGCCAGGTACTACGCAATTGTGGATATCTGCAAAGCCCAGCATGCCTTTATTTGGCACAATCAGCGGCTTTATTACAATCCTATCTTTTCTCGTATGGAACCCATCGGATTTAATGGGTACACCTCTGAAGGGTCCTTAAATTGGATTAAAAGCCCATTTATTGGGTACGCACAAAATTTTCGCTACATGGCTCCTTCTTACAAAGCCATGATGTTTGAGCGACTCTTCAACGATCCTGATTTTGTCGCCAGCTATGTACAGGCCTTGGAGTATTTTTCGTCCGAAGACTACCTGATCCCCTTTTTAGAAGCTTTGGCTGATGAAGTTAACAACCGGGAACGTTTGATCCAGAGGGAATGGATGGATTATCAATACGATCGAGATATGATTCTCAGTGAAGCAAAAAAGATTCGCATGGTACTCTTCCCATTGCGTAAGAACTCTGTTAAGGCCTACCTTGGCAAGGTCAAAGGGGATAAGCGAGAGTACCAAGTTTACAATTACCACTGTCTTCCGGTGCACCTCTTGGGGGTGGGAGATTCCCCCGACCGCCTATTCGCGTTTACCAAGGATACACTTTTGCCATCTTATGCGAATGACTTTCCCCCGGAAATGATCAAATTACAGGCACCAGGAACAGGAGAAAATGTCTACTTTGAGGTTCCTGGGTTTGACACCATCTTCTCTGCCAAAATACTTCCTTGGGAAGCTCCAGGACTGATCACTCCGGAGCAAAAACTGTTCTCCGGCCTGGAACTGAAGAGTAATGATTGGTATGAAGTCAACGAAGACTTGAAGGAAGTGAAGTTCCGCAGAGGCATCTTTCAGATCGCAGAAGATATCCTGTTCCCAAAAGGCTATATAATCAGAGCTGACGGAGGAACCGAAATTGACCTTATAGAAGGCGCAAAATTCATCTCAAAGTCCCGGATCTTGTTCAATGGTCTGGAAAGCAGCCCTATCATAATCCGATCTTCAGATAGTACTGGAATGGGGCTAGATCTGCTGCAATTACCCAATGGGCAAAAATCAGAATTTCACTTCGTATTTTTTGAGGGACTAAGGTCTCTGAGCTACAAGGGATGGGAGCTGACCGGAGCGGTGACCGTTTATGAAGCAGAAGTACTGTTTCACAATTGTCGTTTTGTAAACAACCATTCGGAAGATGCGCTCAACACCATCCGTTCGGTATATACTCTGTCCAATTGCTACTTCGGATATACCTCCAGCGATGCCTTTGATGCCGATTTTTGTACCGGAACAGTCGACAACTGCTATTTCTCCCATACTAATAATGATGCAATGGACTTTTCAGGAGGTACCGTCCTTGTACCTTCTGCCTACGTAGAGCACGCAGGTGATAAGGGCATTAGCTTTGGGGAAGAGTCAAAAGGAACAGTCTTTAATGTAGAAATAAAAAACTCCAGAAGAGGGATTGCTTCCAAGGATCTAAGCCAGGTAAAAGTAGAAAATATAACCTTGGAAAATGTAAAAGAAGGACTTCTGGTTTACCAGAAAAAGCCCGAATATGGTCCCGGCAGCTTAGAGGTTCATGCGATAAAACATACCAATGTAGAGCGCCTTTACCGCTTGCAGACAGGGTCAAAATTAGTCTTGGAAAATGAAGAGATAGAAGGAAACCGGTGAAATGCGTTACGAAAGAAAATACAGGGTACCTGGCGATGGCTTCGAAGCCATCAGGGCCATCGTAGAGACACATCCTCAATCTTTCCGCAAGCAATTCCCCGATCGGCAAGTCAACAATATCTATTTGGACTCTCCCGATTTGGAATGCTATTGGAACAACCTGGCAGGAGCCGCGAACCGGGAGAAGTTCCGTATCCGCTGGTACGGGGAAATAACAGATAAAGTAGAGTTCCCAGTATTGGAATTAAAGAGAAAGGATGGCGAACTGGGGAGTAAGTTCAGCCAGAAATTACAGCCATTTGGATTGGCAAAGGTAAGGGAATTGGAATCAGAGATCAGAAAGCAATTCCAGTTACAGAGCTGTGATTTAAGGACTGAATCCTTTCAGTTGCCTGCCAAAGTTCCCGCTGTGAGAATCAGAGACCTGCTTCCCCGAATAAATTCACTCAAGGCACAGATAGAAAGGGCAGGAGTCTACAGTCAAAGCGCCATTACTCAGGAAATGCTCTCCGCCAAACTCCGTTTATATAACCTTCGTCCTGTCCTCCTTAACGCCTATCAACGTTCCTATTACGTATCCAGTAACCACCGTTACCGGCTTACCATTGACCGGGAATTGAGATCCCGCAGCCTGGAGCAACACTGCTCCTGTACAGGAAGAATGACCTACGATCCGGCAGTGGTCATAGAAGTAAAATATGACTTTTTGAATGATTCTAAGTACGATCAAGTGGGCCAATTCCTCCCTTTCCGGGCTGGAAAAAATTCCAAATATGTCATAGGAATGTTGTTAACCGGGCAGGTCTGATTAAATTAGAGTATGTTCTTCGACTTGTTATCCAGATACAATACAACCATTGACCCCCGGATTTTATTGATCAATTTACTGGTTGCTGTTATCCTAGGGTACGGGGTCAGCTTTTTGTACCTGGTCACTGTCGGGCAAACCGACAAGAAGCTAGCGCGTTTATTCCCGGTCATGGCTGCCGCTACTACCCTGGCCTGCACCTTGATCGCATCTTCTTTGGGAATAGCAATTGGGTTGGTAGGCGCAATGTCCTTTGTCCGCTTCCGAAAAGTTACCCCCTACATAGAACAATCTGTATTTCTTTTCCTCGCCATCTCCGTTGGATTGGCGAGCGGTACTGGTCACACGCTGTCTGGCTTCGTCACCCTGCTTGTGATTACCCCCATCCTAATAATCCGCTATCGGTACGATCGTCAGCGAGCCACTACCGTCGAGTTGGCTGTCCACGGCGAGCCCCATCAGGTTGAATTAGCCTTGACCAATTTGTCCGGTCGGGTTCCCGGTATCCGCCTCTCAAGTATGGAACAGAGTGGAGCCTATGCCAAATACCGATTTACTTTTCCCATACGGGAATGGAGCCAAGTACTCAATATCCAACGCCACCTTTCCGGGATTCCCCACCTCAATTTTTCATTTTCTGAACGAAATGAAGTTGAAGCCTAACAGCATTCTCCAGTTACAAGAACGTGGAAAACGGTACCTCGAGTTTGTCTTGCCGGGAGTGGCAGGAACGCTTATCCTGGTAATGTTGTTCATATATTCAGGTGATGAGGGTCCTCACCGGATCTCAGGTTCTCATGAGTACCCCGCTTTCCAGAACATTGAATTGAAGGTTAATCGCAAAGCACTCTGGAAACTCAGGACCAAGCGGGAAAAAGCCTTAGACGATAAAGTGCTGATGCATGAAACGGGAGACTGGGTCCCTGGTACACTGGTCGAAAATGGACAAAAATGGTCAGTGAAGTTGCGTCTCAAGGGCGATTGGACAGACCATCTGAACCAGGGTAAATGGTCCTTTCGGGTTCAAGTGAAGGGAAACCAAACCTTCCATCGATTGAAGGTCTTTTCCCTCCAGTCTCCCTTGACACGCTCATTGCTCGATGAATGGTTTTTTCACCAGGTTTTGATCCAGGAAGGAGTCCTGACCACCCGTTATGATTTTGTAAGATTACATTTCAATGGCGCCGAGTTGGGTATTTATGCCCTCGAGGAGCACTTTACCAAAGAATTAATCGAATCCCAAGGGCAGCGGGAAGGGCCTATTCTGAAAATGAATGAGGATGGTCTGTGGGAAGCCCGCAAGCTGGCTATTAAGGACTCCTTATTCCCTTATTTGAATCTACCCCTTTACGAAGCAGCACAGCCAGAAGCCTTCAACTATGACAACCTCCTCCAAAAGCCCACACAGCTCAGTCTACACACACAAGCGCAGGCTCTGCTTCACACCTATAAATACGGACTCAATTCAACAGCCAGGATTTTTGACCTGGGCTATACTGCCCGCGTTTACGCTTTGATTGATCTCTTTAAAGCTCACCATAGCCTTATCTGGCATAACCGCCGTTTCTATTATGAACCCGTTCATTCCCGTCTCAAGCCCATTGTTTACGATGCCTTTTCCGGAGACATCAGTGAGGATTATATCAGCGGTCCCTTTACAGGATTTGCTATGAACGGGGAGACTTACAAAGATGGACGCCTGGACCTATTGGACACTCGATTTTTCGCTGAAGATGAGTTCACCACGACCTATTACGAATACCTGCATCAGTTTACATCACCAAAATTCCTGGACAGCCTGAACCAGCGATTGGGAAATGCTCTGAAGGAAAGATTAAACTTCCTGCGCCGGGAGTTTCTTTTCTATCGGTATCCAGTGGGAAAATTACAGGGATATGCCGAAGAAATCCGGAAGTCATTGGTCATTGATCCTATGCTACTGGAATTTAGTTCTGAAAATGGCTTGTGCATGAGAAACTACAATCCAGTTCCCATTTTGGTAAATACAGGAAGCGAGGGAGAAGAAATCCTGTTAGACGCTTACGATGGAAGAGGACTGGCGGACCATGTACAATTGTCTGATTTATTGCTTGAGGTAGATTGTCGAATACCCGGGGGGAAGACGCGATCAATTGCCGTTTCCAGGTATTGATCCTCATACTCATCTATTGATCTCTTTTTTTGATACTAATTTTCCTTAACCGTTGTCACTGTATTCATCCAGCAGTTAAGGGGCCATGTATCTCCTGCTGAGAGTCTGTGAAATTCAATTTGCTTTTTCCCCGGCATATATAATTTATATTCGAAAATACGCTGGTTGGCTTCCTGTTGTAAATGGGGGCTGCTGGAGATGGCCTTCTGAGCCAAGTCGATCGCCAGCCAATAGACTGCTTTGCTTTCAAACTCGTTGAAGTCACATAAACTGGCTCCTTCCAGATAAATATCTGCTAGAAATAGATGTAGATCTCCCCACTCTGGTGCCAGGCGGATAGCGGTTTGAACCTGAGACCGCGCAGCCTGGTATTCTCCTTGTTTCATCATAAGGAGGGCAATATGGAAATGGAGATCAGCTTTAAGAATGGGGAGTTCTTCTCGTAAAATGGCTAACTTTAGAGTCTCCAGACATTTTTGGGTCTGCCCGATGTTTAGATAATGATTGGCTAGAAGGCGGTAGGCCCAGGAAGGTACACTGCCTGAAAGGTTTTGACTGTAGCGGAGCCAGGTAGCTGTGTCCTGACAGCGCAACAGAGAGAATAGGACCAGGCCATGGAAAGGATGACTGTTTTCCGAAGAGACCGTAAAGATATCCTGAATTTCATCACAGCCTGGAGCAAGGCTTGCCAATTGGCAATGTATTCTGGTCCGGACTCGGTGAATGGCTTTCGCTTCCTCGGGGAAGAGGAGTTCCCGGGCATACAGGTATCGGTCAATAGCAGCCCAGTCCTCTGCCACTGTGACCAGCCATAGGCTGTTGGGCATTTGTCCTGCCTCCAAACCATCTCCCCAAAACCTGTACAGTTGAAGGGCGCATTGGAAAGGATCCAGGTGAATGGCCTGCTTTAACCAAAGAGTCTTCTCTTGTTCGAAATACTCAGGAAATCGCAATGCGAGAAAGGCTTGTTTTTGAGCAAGGTCCGCTGCTGACTCTGGAGCTTGGCGACTTCCAATCCTATAAAGGCTAACCAGGGTATCTAGCAAGCCAGGATGAGGATCATCGTTGTTGATCATTGTGGCTAAGCCTGAAGCCAAGGAATAGGATAGATTGCTGTCGAGTGTGAATAGTTGATGAAACGCCCGAAAGGCAGTTGGACGGTCATCAGAAGCAACCGCCTGATCGAATTGCATTTGAAGTACCTGGATGGTACTGAATCCTTGTCCGAAAATGGAACTAGATAGGCAAACTAGAAATACAGATGCCAATAAGCGCATACCTTATCAGTCAATGCGACGCCTGACAAACCAGCGTTCATTCAGATTAAACCCTATGCGCATCTGAAAGGTCAGCTCTTCAATGGGATTTGTTTTAAGATTCCCACGTTTGCCGATCCCAAAACCAATATTTAGGCGGGAAAAGTTTCGACTGACAAAGTTGAATCGACCTACCGGAATGCCAAAACCAAAGTTGATGCCGACCTCATTGACGTCTTGACCATCGAAGGTCACTGCGGAATTTCTGTAGTACACACCACCACGATAGGCAATCCGCTCTAAAAATGAGGGAGAGTAGACATCGGGAGTCACCTCACCACCAAGGTTGAGGCTGAGAGCTCGAGTCAGGATGTTATCTTCATCGAAATACTGAAAAACAGACCAATCCTGGAAGCTGCCATCAAGTCCGACGGACCAGCGATTGGGACGGCCAATGTGCAGACCCAACCCGTATTTTCCTGGGATCTTAACAGTTCCTCCATCGTTGAGTAATGTGTCGAAAACACTTGTATTGTCAAACTGGACCAGCCGGTCGCCCGTGAGAGACACGGTGGGTTCATAGACGACTCCCAGGCGATAGGTAAAATCACGGCTACGCGTGGATGTATTGGCACGGGTTCCTTCTCCGATCTCTTTGATATCCTGAGCTATCTTGGCACGTCTTTCTTCAAGCTTCTCTTTCCTCGCTTGCATACGATAAGTCGCATCTCTCAACTCTCGGATCCGGGCCTTGCTTTCCCGTAAAAGCTTTTTCCGCTTCTTTTCAATTTGAAAAATCTTGTCCTGAAGTTTACCAATTTCCTTCTTATTGGCCTGTTCATCGGCCATAAGTCCTGCTACTTGTCCTTCCAAAATTTTTATCTCCTCGGCCAATTCTGATACTCTCTCATCTCGTTTTTTCTTCCATTTTAGCAGATTTTCATTGTCCTGGCTCAATGAAGCCAAGTCTCGGTCAATGAAGGAAATAGTCTTTCGATATTCTTTGTCCTGGGCCATAAGAACCTTGGTTTGCTCCAAAGTCTTACGGACCATTAACGTGTCTCCGTACTGCAGGCCAAACTGAGGCATCAAACCGCGGATGGATACCCGCTTGTCGGTATTGACGGGAGAATAACCGGCTTGGTCATAAGCCGTTTGCCAATTGAAATTAGTATTGCCAAAGGCAATATTCAGGTTGGCGCCCGCACGAAAATTTTTCAGGAAGCGAATTCCCGTCCCGATATAAAATAGATTTAGACCGCCTGAGGCCGTATATGTGGTTGTTTGGATTGCGGTAGACGTATCTAACTGGACCGGAGTTGTAGTGACGATCTGGTATCCGTTGGAAGAGTAGGGTGCCAATCCAAATACGATCCCAAAGCCCGACCTGTTGCTAAAACCAAGATTGACATTGTGAAAACCTCCCGTATTGCGGGCAACCGAATTGGTCTGAGATCTTTGTCTGGAATATACTCCAAAACCACTCATATCCACTGTAGTGATGGCCAGGTCTGCATAAGCAGCGGGATTGAGGCGGTTGATAGTAGAGCCATCGAAGGTGGCAATACCTATATTCCCCATGGAAAAGTTTCGGGTACAGGTAGTATTGTGAAGGTCCCCCAAGCCGAAACGGGAGTAAGGAGAAAGTGAAATTTGACTTGCAAGGTCACCTCCAATAAGGAAGAGGACAGCGATGGTAAGGACAAGCCTTTTATGCATTTGCAAAGTAATATGATACAACTGACTGGATGCCGAGGATTAGCAAATCAGAATTTACAAAATTGATGTTTTTCAAGTGATTTCCCAAATAAGCAGCATCTCCCCCTGTCAAATACACTATCAATTGGTCATTCGGCAATGCCCGGTATCTGGAAACAATCCCTGAAATCTCTGCTACCATGCCATTTACTACTCCTGAACGGATGCTCGTATCAGTATCGTAACCAATCAATGGTAGGTCACCTTCAAGATTGACCAAAGGCAAAGATGCTGTATAATCATTCAGAGAACGGAACCGTGACCTGAGGCCCGGAGCAATACCTCCGCCCAGATACTGGTTGTTGGGGTCGAGATAGTCATAGGTGATAGCAGTACCCGAATCAATCACCAAAATTGCTCCCTTTGGGGTCAGGCTGCGGGCACCGATACAGGCACAGATTCGGTCCATACCCAAGGTCTGAGGGCTTCGGTAGGCATTTTTGACGGGCAATGGTGTTCGGTAATCAATAGCTAACCATCGGGCGCTTGGCAATGTGGCTGCCAAGCGCTCTAATTCAGTCAGTATGTCCCTGTTTCCTACGGTGGCACACCCAATGTATTGTATGTCGGCTGCGACATTTTCCGATATGATCCATTGCAATAGTGATTGATTGAACTCCTGGTGGTCGTGGATGAGTATCTCCTCCAAAGCTCCATTTCTAAAAATGCCAGTTTTTACCCGGCTATTTCCAATGTCAATGACAAGATTCACAAAATGAACTCTATTTGTTTGTGGTAAAAATAGCGAAGGCGGCCTTCCGTCTGAAGTGCAAGCAAACCTTCAGGGGTGACCCCTACCAATAAAACCTCTTCTTCCTTCAAGGCAGGACCGGGAGCCTTCACTGGAGGAGAGTGTGTTAAAACCGGCGGATTTAGAAACTTAACCCTGATCTTCTCACCGTACCCATATAGTGCTTGAAGATATCCAAAATCCAAATGTTCTGTTTTTCCACTTCTCAGTTGAAGATAAAAGGCTTCCAAATGCTCCAGTAAGTTTGTGAAGACAGAGTCTAGGTCAAATTGTTGGCCTGCTTCCAATGAAAGAGAATTTGCTTTGGATGACAGTTCTTCGGGAAAATTAACTTGATTAACATTCAGACCAATCCCAATAACAGAAGCTTTAATACCATGCTGAAACAGATGGTTCTCAATCAAGATCCCAGCTACTTTTTTACCTTCTACCAGTATATCATTAGGCCATTTGATCGAGACTGCTTTGAAAGGGAGGAATTCCTGAATACAGCGGTGCAATGCCAAAGACACAACCTTATTGAGGATAAATGACCGTTTAGGAGGAATGAAGTGAGGGTAAAGGATCAAGGAAAAAGTTAAGTTCGCATTGGCCTGACTAAGCCAGACATTGGATTGTTGGCCGCGGCCGGCACTTTGGTATGCCGTCCGGACAACCGTTCCTTCGGTTGGTTGGGAATCCAGAAGCTTACTGGCGAAGGCATTGGTTGAGTCTACTTCGCTCAGTTCCAATAAATTCTTACCAACAAATAAAGTATTCACGAGTTCTATTTGTTAATTTCGTGGAAAGATACCCAATTACATGAAGCAAAAAACGACCACCTCCTCAGAGATCTTATCAGAAGTAGTAATCAAAGGATTGCAAGAATTAAAAGGTTATGACATTACCTTAATGGATCTCAGGAACGTAAGTGGTGCAGTTGCTGACTTCTATGTGGTCTGCTCCGGAACATCTGATAAGCATGTTCAGGCGCTCGCCAACTCAGTTGAGAAATTTGCCTGGAATGACTTGAAAGACAAACCCATCTCTACCGAGGGCTACCAACAAGGAGAATGGGTATTGGTCGATTTTGTTGATGTCGTAGTACACGTATTCCAGAAGCCCAAGAGGTTGTTTTACAATATTGAGGACTTGTGGGCCGATGCTGAGTTCAGGGCAGTTGAGAACCTACATTAGTTCTTCAAACTTAAATCTCATGTCAAGCACCTGCCAGATAGAAAAAGGGCGGGGAGCTTCTCCAACTTCCCGCCCTCTTTCCATTTAATTTTACCTATTTCTGGGAAATTCTCCTGGCATGATTCACTTTTCTTCAAATGACTCTCCCATCATTTTCCGCACAGTTCCTTCTTCCTCAGAAGAGGGTTCAATCACTTCTTCTGCACCGGTCACTTCCCCTTCAGCGCTGACTTCTACTTCAATGAGTCTTCCGACAGAAGAGGTATTCTTTCCCTGAATTTCTCTTTCGGGAGCAGGATCGGGACTTGCAATTCTCCCGTCAACTTCAGCTTTCAATTCAGCCTTCATTCTTTCTACCATTTGTTCGGCAGCGATTTTCTGCATTTCTTCTTCTGAGATCGTCAAGTCCTGTCCTAACGTGGGATCATTGGCAGTTACAGATGAGGGAATTGTTGTATTCAAAGCTATTTCAGTCTTGGCTTCTATGAACGCGGTATCCTGGTTCAGCTTTTCAATCCACTGATCAGTATCGTCCTCCATCCTCATACCCTCCAAAGCCTTGTTGATGCTTTGGGTACGACGAAGTCCTTTTACTTTGTTGAGAAACTCTTTCCGTTCGCGCAGCTCTTTTTTGAACTGCTCTTTCATCTTCTGGCGCTTTTCTTCGCCAGTTAATTCCTTGTTGCTCATGGGATAGCGGTTATCAAGTAGTCGCGTCCTTGTTCATATCAGTGGCGGTTGAAGCGCCGGGAGTACTGATCTCATTTCCACCTTTCATACCCATTTCCATCTTGAACTGTTTGACCAGTTCTTGAGCGCGGAGCTTTTCAGCCTCTTCCTCCATTTGGTAGGTACTGGTATCAACTGATTCCAGGGCTATTTCCATGCGTGCCTCGCTTTGGGCAGTCTGCTCGTTGAGACGACCGATCATTTCCCCGTGAGTCTGATCCGCACCACCAACTTCAAATTGCTCCATGGTATCAGCGATTCGAGACTGCCACTTAGCACGTTCATGAGCGCGTAGAGCTTCCTTGGCCTCAGTGATCTTTTTCTCTTTCTCACGCATGAAAGCTTTTTTCACTTCGAGGGACTTTTCATAGGCAGAAATTGCCATGAGATGTTGCTCTTTAGTTTGTCCCATGTGAGACTTGACCGACTCAAGCCGCATAGCATAGTTGGCCGCGATATCATCACGGCCAGCCTGAATAGCAGCCTTCATTTTTGATACTAAATCGTTGTGTTCTACCTGTAACCTCTTCAATTCTTTTTCCAGGAGGATCACATTTGCCTTTACAGTAGCAATACTTTGGTTCATTTTAGGAACCTGGTCATTCATCTCTCGAATGTTCTGCTCAAGGATGAGTTTCGGGTCTTCAATAGCGCTGACTGCTCTCCCGAAAAGGGCTTTTATCGCGCGTACAAAACGTTTCCACATAGCCGTATGGTGTTTAACAGATTAATTAAGCTCTTTTTGGATGGCGAATTTATCCAAATAATAGTGTATCAAATTGATTTCGAATTCATTACCCATGTACAGTGGCGTACGCTGGTGAAGGGTCTCTGGTTCAAGTTCAAGTATTCTTTCTTTTCCGTTGGTTGCAACCCCTCCCGCTTGCTCTATCAAAAATGCCATTGGGTTTGCTTCATAAAGGAGCCTTAGTTTTCCATCGGGATTCTTCACAAAAGCTGGGTAAATAAATACTCCTCCCCGGAGAAGATTTCGGTGGAAGTCCGCTACCAGAGAACCTATGTAACGGGCAGAATAAGGACGTACAGTGGGGTCGTACTTTCCCTTGATGTGACGAAGGTATTCTTTTAGTCCCGGTTCAAAGCGGCGGTAATTGCCCTCGTTAAGGGAATAGATGCTACAGGTATCGGGGACTCTTATTCCCTGATGAGACAATAGGAACTCACCAATGGATGGATCCAGGGTAAAACCATTGACTCCATTGCCAGTAGTGTAGACCAGCATTGTACTAGACCCATAAATTACATATCCCGCAGCAATCTGCTTTGTACCTTTCTGGAGGCAATCGGCCATGGTACCTGGCTGCCCGGTGGGGCTTCTACGAACAAGAATAGAAAAAATAGTACCGATCGAGACATTCACATCAATGTTAGATGAGCCATCAAGCGGGTCAAAAAGAACTACATATTGTGCACCCTGGCTCTGAGGATTATCAACAGGGATGACCTCATCGTTCTCTTCTGACCCGATCACACAAACTTTACCACCTACCGACAGGGTCTCTACGAAAGTCTCGTGAGCAAACATATCGAGCTTTTGAACTTTTTCTCCCTGCACATTGACATCTCCTGTAAAACCCAGAATATCAACGAGTCCTGCCTTGTTGACTTCCCTGTTGACAATCTTGGCAGCTAATCCAATGTCCCTTAGCAATTGAGAAAAGTCCCCGGTCGCGAATGGGAACTGCTGTTCAGATTCGATGATATACTGCTCAAGCGTTATGATTTTTCTTGAAGATGACTTCACAATAAAAATCTACTTTCAGACAAATATAATAAAATCTACACGCTTAAAGGAGCCGTTTGTCCTTTATAAGGGTTTTTCTTAGTTTTATTCCCGATCTGTCGGTCCCGAATCAACAGCGATATATTCCATGAAAATCTTTAAGCCACCTTACATCCTTCTCCATTTGGGTTTATCTATTTTTTGGGGAGCCTGTACTTCCACCAGCATTGAAGAGACTGAACTCTGCGATACAAGCAGTATTTCTTATGCCGTGGATATTGTTCCTATTGTCACAAAGTATTGCTCCCAGGATTTTGACGAGCGCAATGATCGGTCCTGCCACGGTGAGGCAGCTCCTGATGGTGACTGGACCAATTACAGTTCCTTGAAATTGAAAGCTGAGGATGGTAGCCTAGTGGCCCGGGCAGTTTTGGAAGGTGGTGGAATGCCTCCATCCTACAGTACAGGGCCTCTTGTACTTGGCCAATGTGAAAAAATTGCCATTGAATCATGGGTAGATGCAGGTGCTCCCGACAACTGATCCCTCCTTCATTACTTGTTTTCTCTTGTATACATACAAAGACTACCTGCAAGAACTTGATCCTTTCCGATGAAACGACACTTAATTACCCTTCTTATACTTTTTGCTGCTTCAGGATTACAAGCTCAAGACGACCAGCCGATTCGGGATGCCTTTTACGGTACCCGTGCCGTTAACCTGATGACCAGTTCTCAAGTCGGCAAGAAAGTCCTCGCCTACCGGATTTCTCATCGTTTTGGTCCGGTTAGCTCAGGCCTGTACAACCTGATCGGGCTAGATGGTCCTGCTAACATTTCCCTCGCTTTTGATTATGGCCTCACTGATGATCTCATGATCGGAGTGGCGCGGGACGGATGGAATAAGACATTCAATGGGTTCGTAAAATACAATATTCTTAAGCAAACAACTGGTAATGGCATGCCACTGACATTATCAGTCTACAGCAGGGCAAATATGGTTTCTCTCAGGGACGATCCCGATAGTCCTGTTAGACTTTATGATCCTTTTGCTAACCGGTTGAGTTATATCAGTCAATTGATGCTCTCCCGCAAGATTAGTGAGCGTTTGTCTGTACAAGTCGCTCCAACCTTCATCCACAGGAATCTGGTCAATCTCACTTCGGACGCAAATAGTATTTTTGGAGTATCTGCCTTGGTGCAGTTCAAGATCAACAAGCGGTTGGGAATAAGCGGTGAGTATACCTATATCGTTACTTCCAATGCTGTCACTGTTAATTCCGGCGAGAATGATCCCAATCGTACCAACAGTGCATCCATAGGGCTCGACATCGTAACCGGTGGACACGTTTTCCAGATCTGCCTGACCAATTCGGACCCGATCAATGAAGTTTTTGCCCTCCCCTATACCTTTTCCAAGTGGCTTGATGGCGACTTCAGAATTGGCTTCAATATTTCCCGTAAGTTCTGGCTATGATCCTCAAAGGTCACCTTGTAGTGGAGCTTGCAAGTGTGCTGGCCGGGCCTGCAGTGGGAATGTGGTTGGCAGAACTTGGTGCTCGTGTGATCAAGGTCGAATTTCACCTTAAAGGTGGTGATATCACTCGAGCCTGGAAACTCCCATCGGAAGATTTGTCCGAGGACCGGTCTGCTTATTTTTCCGCTGTCAACTGGGGAAAAGAGTCCATCGGTTTGGATCTCAGGTCTCAGGAGGGAAAAGAGGTTGTCTACCGATTGGTTGAGAAGGCGGATATTGTGCTTGCCAGTTATAAACCAGGAGATGGAAAGAAGTTGGGAATGGATGCCGAAACTTTGATGATGCTCAATCCCAAGCTCATTTATGCAAGCCTTACTGCATATGGGCC
The DNA here is from genome assembly GCA_041565275.1 of Bacteroidia bacterium. Taxonomy (GTDB): domain Bacteria; phylum Bacteroidota; class Bacteroidia; order J057; family JADKCL01; genus CAWUKT01. Next base: position 5,173 of record JBFGVE010000008.1, on the reverse strand, counting down.
CCATGATCCCAGGGCTGGATTCGATGCCGTCATTCAGGCTGAAACTGGATTTACCTTTATGAATGGGAGTTCGGAAAGTGGACCTGTCAAGATGCCGGTGGCACTGATGGACGTATTGGCCGCCCATCATTTAAAAGAAGGTGTATTGCTTGCGCTGCTGGAACGGGTACACACTGGCAAAGGGCGTCATGTTTCCACTTCTCTGTACCAGGCTGGGATTGCTTCCCTTGCTAACCAAGCTACCAATTGGTTGGTAGCTGGTCATATCCCGAAGCCAACAGGCTCTGATCATCCCAATATTGTTCCTTATGGAACTATTTTCTATTGTCTGGAAAACGAAGGCATAGTCCTGGCAGTTGGTAATGACTGGCAGTTTAAAAGGCTGTGCGAGGTTTTGGGGCATTCTGAATGGGTGTCAGATGACCGGTTTCAGAAGGCAGCAAGTCGGGTCCGGTTTAGGGATGAGATCAAGCTGCTTCTGCAAGGAGTGATCGGAAAATGGAATCGCGACAAACTCCTGACGGAATTGAACTTGCAAAAGGTTCCTGCCGGAGCGGTAAAGAATATGAAGGAGGTGTTTGGGGAGGACGGCGCCAGAAAAATGCTTTTTGAAAAAGTGGGATGGAAGGGGGTAAGGTCCTTGGCTCTGCAAGGGATTGGAGAACCACTTCCTCTTTCAAAGCCACCCCACCTGGGAAATGCAGGCAAAAGCATCCTGAAGGAAGTCATCGGGTACGATGAGGTTCAGATCATGCAGTTGAAAAAAGACGGTATTCTTTGTTGAAGTTCAAGAACTCAGCTGGCCCCCTTGGAAGTCACTGATCGCAACATTTTCAAGGCTTCATTAACATGGCGAGTGACGTTGATCTGAGATTGAAACGCGTTTACAATCACCCCGTTGTTATCAATGACATAGGTTACCCTACCGGGAAGAAGTCCGAACAGGGTGGGAGAGACATCGTAGAGCTTGTGCACCCTTCCTTCAGGATCAGATAACAAAATAAAAGGCAGACCCTTCTTCTTCGCAAATTTCTCATGCGACTCAACCGAATCAGTACTAATTCCCACTACCTCAGCACCTAATTCTAGAAAATCTTCATAGGCATCCCTGAATGTACAGGCTTCTTTGGTGCAACCCGGGGAAAAATCTTTTGGATAAAAATACAGTACAACGGATCTGCGGCCAAAGAGTTGGGAAGTAGAAAACGCTACTCCTTTTGAATCGACGAGTGTAAAATCGGGGGCTTCCCTTCCTACAGGTAACATGCTTTAATGTTTATTTATAAATAATAACCCCAGATATTGGTGAATGGTTTAGATCCTTACGGAACTGTGCGTACTATGAGGATGTTAGATTTTCCAGAAATTAGTTCTATATTTGATAGTAAGTTTACTTCGTCAATCACAGCTTTCAAAGATATTTTGGCATGAAAAATAATCTACTATCTCTCCTTTTCCTCGTGGTTGCCTGTTTGATGAACACCCCTCAAATAAGTGCTCAGACTTGTTCCCCGGATTCTCAGTACACTTCATCTGGCATTTACCCAAGTGATACACTCCCTGATATGACCGTCGGGGCTGCGGTAAATGAAGTTGTTCATTTCGTATTCCCATCAGATACCGTGATCTTTGGTTTTACGTTGGAATTCGACAGTTTTATTGTTAATCAATTGCTGTTCGAACCATCTTGGTTGTCGTGGGATTGCGACCAGAATCAAAACAATTGTACTTATTACACTTCATCTGCCCAGTTGACCCGTGGGTGTGCAGTTGTAACGGGAACTCCTACCCAAGCAAATTCAATTTATCCAGCCTGGGATTCCATCGTTGTGGTAGGAGAGGGCTGGGTCACTGTCCCATTTGGGGGTCCACAGTCGGCCGTAGATTCAATCCCTATTTATTACCGTGTTTCCCCAAGTGTATCCGCCGGAGATCCATTACTCTCCAATCTTGGTCTCACGGTGAGTCCTAATCCTACCTCTTTCTTATCCAATATCAGCTTCCGGTTGGTTGACTACAGCGATGTGCGGGTCAGCATCCACGACCTTCAAGGTCGGGAGATTGCGCTGTTGGCTGACGAAAAAGATGCAATCGGAAAGTACAATTACCGCTTCAATGCGTCTGAACATCCTGCAGGTATGTATTTTGCTCGGATCGAGTTAAACAATGGTCAGTTCAGGAAGACCCAAAAGATACTTTCAGTCCATTGAGAGGATATAAACTGCTTATCGGAGCTTTGTTCAGTGGATTGACTCTGATATGGAATGGTGGTCTCCTGGCCCAGAACGTTACTATCAGTGGGCATGTCTTTGAAGAAGATGGTGAAACCAAGGTTGTTGGTGCCACCGTCCAGGTGATTGGGACTGTAAACGGAGGAAATACTGATGAAAATGGCGCTTTCTTTTTTTCTACCAAAAGAATTGACACGATCCGTGTCTTGTTCAGGTACTTCGGGCAAAACGATACCGTTGTCAAAGTAGTTACTCTGCCCAACCAGAAAGATTACACCATCGACATGGTTTTCGGTGAAAATACAGGTATCATCATGGGTGACCAAGTGATAACTGCTGGTCGCCACGTTCAGAATCTTGAAGATGTAGTTGGATCGATGGAAATAATCAACCCTTCCAAAGTTGATCTTCAGGCTTCCGGCAACATTGAAGATGCTTTGCAAATGGGTTCCGGTGTTGATATCATAGATGGTCAGCCCAATATTCGTGGTTCCAGTGGCTATGCCTACGGGGTGGGCTCCAGGGTAATGGTGATGCTGGACGGACTTCCGCTTTTGTCTCCTGATGCATCTTTTGCCCAGTTTGATCTAATCCCCACTGATAATATCAGTCAGATTGAGATCCAGAAAGGTGCTGCTTCTGTTCTCTATGGATCCTCCGCTTTGGGAGGAGTTATCAACGTTTTGACTGCGGATGCTCCTCGTAAGCCGAAGACCTCCATCCGTCTGAGAGGCCAATTGCACGGCCCTCCTGCCGACCCCCGGTTGGATTGGGACGGCAGCAAAATGGCCACTACCTATGGTATTCACCTCTTCCACACCAGAAAAATTGGGATGCAAGATATCACCTTACTTGGTGATTTCTGGCGTTCCAGTGGGTGGCGGGCCAATACGCCGGAGATAAATGGGCGCTTGATGGCAATGACCAAATGGCGAACTAAATCAATCCCCGGTCTGACAATTGGGTTAAATGGAAGCTACCGTGTTGATTCCAGTACGACCTTCCTGTTTTGGGATAGCTACCTCCCGGACACCTCAGTTACTCCGTTTGGTTCTTCTAATTCATATTCTTCGGCCGGAGCTCTCACTGGTGACCAAACCACACGCCGTCAACTGATCCAAAGGTTTACGGTTGACCCCTCTGTCAAATACCTGACCAAAAACGGCCAGGTTCACGTATTTCGCTCTCGCGTCATGCGGTCTTCAAACATCAATGACACCCAGCAATCCAGTTTAAATACTCTCTGGTACAATGATTACCAATACACCCGTCAATTTTGGGATGACCGTATTACCCTGGTTGCAGGGGGTACTGCAACCCTTAGCTTTGTCAATGGCGACAGCCTCTACGGTGGCTCCATTGATAGCCTTGATGACGATCCCGGCTCTCACAAAAGCAGGAACTTAGCGGCATATATCCAGGCCGACATTGCAGCTACAGATAAGCTGAACCTGACCTTCGGAGCTCGCTATGATCACTTCCTGATCGATGGGTCTATTAGAGAATCCTCCCCAATTTTACGTGCAGGTGCCAATTACGAGATCCGCAAGGGGACCAATGTCCGTGCATCTTTTGGGCAGGCTTTTCGCTCTCCTTCCATTGCAGAGCGATTTACCTCTACTGCTGCCGGAGGATTGGTGATCGATCCGAATCCAGAAATCCAGGTAGAAAAGGGTTGGTCCGCTGAGGTTGGCATCCGCCAGGGCCTGAGGTTCGTCAGTCCAACCAATAAGAAAAAGTATCTCGCAGGATTTGTTGATTTGGCAGGATTTGTGATGGACTTCAACAACATGGTTGAATTTGGGGTCAAGCCACCTGAAACTGCAGTTTTTCCTCCTCCTCCACCGATTTTCCAGGCCCGTAATGTGGCAGATGCCCGGATCATGGGTATTGAAGCGACCTCTTTCTTCGAGGTAGGCTTTGACAACTTTTTCTTCAATATTAATGGTGGAGTTACCTGGATCGACCCGGTGAACCTGAATGGAATTGAAGACTCTACCAAGTTGGTGGACCTCCTCAATACTCTTGGACCACAAGATGCTCCCTTCACCGCAGAAGCATTCGGTATGTATATTACTTACAACCTTCCGCCTGATGATCCGCGGGCACGCACAGACAATCCCGTCTTTCTGAAGTATCGATCAACATGGGTAAACCGCTTCAGTGCTACCGTTGGGTACAATAAAATCTCTTTGACTGGTAACTACCGCTACAAGAGTGAGATCAAGAGCGTTGACCAATTTTTATTCATTGCTATCCCTGGATCTGCTGATTTTGTGAAATCACACCCCGGGGGGTTCACGGTGGTTGACTTCATAGTAGGTGTTGAGGTCATTGATGGAATGAAGCTCTCCTTAAACATCGAAAATGCGTTCAATGAAGAATATATCCAATTGCCTGGCCTCATTTCTGAGCAAAGGAACTTTACCCTGCAGTGGAAATACGTTTTTTAAGCTTCTTCTTCCTGAATAAACCTCCTAAACAGGTTCTGAATTGATTGGTTAATCCAGATTTATCCTTGGATTTATGGAAAGCTATTGTTGAAAAGGCAAAAAAGGTTATATTTCGAAACTAAATTGAATTATGCTTGAGATGAAAGTTTTTTACAAGTTACTTGCCTCGCTACTAGTTAGTTTTACTTTTGCGATTGTCTCGCATAATCCTGTCAAGGCATGTGATATTTCTAGTTTTGCTCTTGATAGCATTACATATGATGGAATCAACTACACTATACATACCACTTTATGTATAGGAGGTGGCGTAGTTGGAGCTATTCAAGGAGCCGAAAGCAATACAAGTTTTTTTTTATTTGCTATTTTTGGGCCTTCTACGACTTTCATTTCTTTCTCACCTGATACCTTAACGTCTGATTCTACAGGATGTGCCGCTGAGGGAGTTTATCTTACTGGTAATGTAGCTGGTGCGGACTTTGAAATTGGTTA
>JBFGVE010000007.1:0-47253 GCA_041565275.1 Bacteroidia bacterium | reverse complement strand
CTTCAAGTTGATCACCCACTTTGAGGTCCCCTTTGTTTGCGGCAACATATGCGCCATGTTCCCCACCGCTATATACAACGTTTGCAAATTTTTCAGTTTCCCAAACGACTTTCTTTGGAGTAGTTCCCGCTTTGGCAAAATGTCCCTTCTCAGCGTTTGATGTTCTCTTTTCTTTCTTTTCATCGTAACCCAACTGAATAGCCTCGTAGCCGTCAGTTTCCAGGTCGCGAATTTGAGTAACTACACAAGGTCCCGCTAAGAGAAGTGTGCAAGGAATATTTTTGCGGTTCTCGTCGAAAACGCTTGTCATCCCTACTTTTTTTCCGATAATACCAGCCATAGTAATAACCTCCTATCAGACTTTGATTTCGACATCTACCCCAGAAGGCAGTTCTAATTTCATTAACACATCAACAGTTTTGGCTGTCGAAGAAAAAATGTCAATCAGGCGCTTATAGGAACACACTTGAAATTGCTCCCTTGCCTTCTTATTGACGTGTACAGACCGGTTTACCGTTACAATACTCTTGTGAGTTGGCAGCGGAATCGGGCCGCTTACGACCGCACCAGTAGTTTTTACTGTGCGTACAATCTTTTCCGCAGACTTATCAACCAGATTGTGATCGTAAGATTTCAGCTTGATTCGAATTTTTTGATTCATGCCTATATAATTAACCTAGTGAAGGACTAAGCAGTAGCTACACCTTTTACTTTTGCGATAACCTCTTTTTGAATACCAGCAGGTGCATCTGCATAATGAGAAAACTGCATGGTGGAAACAGCACGGCCAGAAGAATTGGTACGCAGCGAGGTGACATAGCCAAACATTTCTGAAAGTGGGACTTTTGCTTTAACCACGCGGTCCATTCCACGAGAATCCATGCCCTCAATAAGACCGCGGCGCTTGTTCAAATCACCAACAATGGAACCCATATATTCTTCAGGAGTTACAACTTCAACTGCCATTATCGGCTCCAAAATAACAGGGTTACAATTCTTTGCTGCATTTCGCCAAGCAAGACGAGCACACAGTTCGAAAGACAATGCATCAGAGTCAACCGCGTGAAAAGAACCAAAGTGGAGGCGGGCCTTCACGCCACTGACTGGAAAACCAGCAAGGATTCCTTCTTCCATAGCTGAAGCTATACCTTTCTCCACAGAAGGAATAAAATCTTTTGGAACTACACCACCTTTGATGGCATCTATGAATTCCAATTGGGTGTCTTCCTTTTCTGACGGGCTGAACTCCACGTGGATGTCAGCAAACTTACCCCGACCACCAGTTTGTTTCTTATAAACTTCACGGTGGTCATAAGAACCGCGTATGGCCTCACGATAAGCAACCTGAGGGGCTCCCTGATTAACTTCTACTTTGAACTCGCGCCTGAGACGATCTACAATGATCTCAAGGTGGAGCTCTCCCATCCCTGAAATAATGGTCTGACCAGAATCTTCATCAGTCCGAACCTTGAAAGTTGGATCTTCTTCGGCCAGTTTAACCAATCCGGTTGTAAGCTTTTCTGAATCCGCAGCAGTCTTAGGCTCTACCGCTAGAGATATTACCGGATCTGGGAAAGTCATTTCTTCCAGTACAATAGGGTGGTCCAGATCGCAAAGAGTATCCCCTGTTTTTATGGATTTGAATCCTACCGCAGCTGCAATATCACCGGCTTCAACAGTGTCGACCTTTTGCTGTTTGTTAGCATGCATCTGAAGAATACGGCTGATGCGCTCTTTCTTACCTGAACGTGTATTCAGAACATAAGATCCACCATCAAGTTTTCCGGAATAAACCCGAAAGAAAGCCAAACGGCCTACAAAGGGGTCAGTCATGATCTTAAATGCCAATGAAGAGAACGGGGCGTTAACGTCAGCAGGACGCATTTCAACATTACCGGTATCAGGATTGACCCCTTCGACTGCATCGACATCAAGTGGAGAGGGAAGAAACTGAATGACTGCGTCCAGCAGAGTTTGGACTCCTTTATTTTTGAAAGCGGAGCCACACAACATAGGTGTAATGGCCATGTCAATAGTAGCTTCCCGAATGGCAGCGATCATTTCGTCCCTGGAGATGGATTCAGGATCTTCAAAGAACTTTTCCATCAGAGCATCGTCATATTCAGCGACGGCTTCGATCAATTTCTCACGCCACATGTTAACATCTGCCTGAAGATCAGCCGGGATAGGTACCTCTGTAAAGGTCATGCCGCTGTCCACTTCATTCCAGATAATCGCCTTGTTTTCGATCAGATCAACTACGCCTCTGAATTTGTCTTCAGCACCGATAGGTACCTGAAGAGGAATTGGATTTCCACCCAGGCGCTCATCAACCTGACTGACTACATTGAAAAAGTCTGCTCCGGAACGATCCATTTTGTTAACGAATCCTATTCGGGGCACCCTGTATTTGGTTGCTTGGCGCCAAACTGTTTCAGACTGAGGCTCAACACCTCCAACAGAACAGAACAGAGCAACAGTTCCATCCAGTACCCGTAGGGAGCGCTCTACTTCTACGGTAAAATCAACGTGACCTGGAGTGTCAATAATGTTGACACGATAATTTTCGTCTTCGAACCTCCAATAAGTAGTAGTTGCAGCAGAGGTGATAGTTATACCACGTTCCTGCTCCTGCTCCATCCAGTCCATGGTGGCTGCACCGTCGTGTACTTCACCAATTTTGTGGGTGATACCTGTATAGTAAAGTATCCGCTCAGTAGTAGTGGTCTTCCCCGCGTCAATATGAGCCATGATGCCTATGTTGCGGGTATGTTTAAGATCTACTTTGCTCATTGACTTATTTCCTGTTTTAAAAATCTATTACGAGTTACTTCAGAAACGGAAGTGAGAAAAAGCCTTATTGGCATCAGCCATTCGGTGTGTATCCTCACGTTTCTTAACAGCACCACCTTCGCCTTTGGATGCAGCGATCAACTCAGCGGCTAACTTGTGCTTCATTGACTTTTCATTCCGGCGACGCGTAAAGCTGATCGTCCACTTGATCCCTAAGGAAACACGACGGCTCGGCCGAACTTCTGAAGGGACCTGAAAAGTTGCCCCACCTACCCTGCGGCTACGAACTTCAACAACAGGCATAACATTCTCGAGCGCACGCTCAAAAACTTCAACACCGTTCTCACCAGTTTTTTCCTCGATGATTTCCAATGCATCGTAAAAGGTTTTGTATGCCAAAGACTTTTTACCGCTGATCATCATGTTGTTGACGAAACGAGAGATCATCACGTTCCCAAATTTGGGATCGGGCAGGACTTGTCTTTTCTTGGCTCTTCCTTTTCTCATTTTATATCAAAGTGACTTTTACTTCTAACTACTTTTTGACCTTAGGACGTTTGGTACCGTATTTGGAGCGACGCTGGCGGCGGTCGTTGACACCCGCAGTATCCAAAGAACCCCGGACGATGTGATAGCGAACACCCGGCAAGTCCTTTACACGCCCTCCCCTGATAAGAACAATAGAATGTTCTTGCAAATTGTGCCCTTCTCCGGGGATATAGGCTATGACTTCATAGCCATTTACCAATCTCACCTTAGCTACCTTCCGCAACGCGGAATTAGGCTTCTTAGGGGTAGTAGTGTATACTCTAGTACACACACCACGCTTTTGAGGGCAAGATTCGAGCGCCGGAGACTTGCTCTTTTTTTTCTGGCTGACCCGGCCATTACGTACCAGTTGCTGTATAGTAGGCATAAGATACCTTAAATTTTTTAGCGAGCTGCAAAATTAGACATAGAATCTATGCCGATCAAGGCAGCACAGAATTTTTCAACAATTTTATTCACAAGGTAAACTACTCTACATGGATGCCAAATTTGCTTTCCATGATACGTCACCTTTAATTTAGCCCGAAAAGTAAATGAATGCCGATTACGAACAACTCCAAATTTTCCGGACTGCAAAGATACTACTTTCCAGATTAATCTCAAGCTATTCCTTGAGAGAATCCGAGAATATCGTTCGTATCCTGGTCGAAGATATATCCGGGTACCCCTACCATGTAGTAAAAATGGACAAGGCTCTTTCCTTTACACAAGAACAATATGACCGCTGGAGGGATACAACTGACAAAATAGCAGATGGTCAACCTCTACAGTATGCGCTAGGAAAAGCATGGTTCATGGATCTGGAACTGGAAATAAGCCCCAAGGTCCTGATCCCCCGTCCTGAAACCGAAGAATTAGCAGAAAGAGTAGTTAAAACCATGGGGATTGTCTCAACAGATCCCAGGAGATTGTCCACTTCTCCACTCCCCAAATTACAGATATTGGATATTGGTACAGGCTCAGGATGCTTGGCTGTTTATCTTGCAAAAGCATTTCCGGAGGCGAAGATTCTCGCCAATGATATCAGCCGAGGTGCGCTCGAAATCGCTGAAAAAAATGCCCGGTTACACAAAGTGACTATTGAGCTTATCTTACTCGATATTCTCAAGGCCCCGAGAGAGAAGTTCAAGGGTCTTGATCTGATCGTGTCAAACCCCCCTTATATTCCATTCGCTGAAAGAAGCGAAATGAGTGACAGGATCCTGTCCTTCGAACCTGAATCTGCCCTTTTTGTACCTGATGGCGACCCTCTCTTATTTTACAGATCAATCGCAATATCAGCAAGGGGTTGGCTTCAACCCTGGGGGGCCCTTTTATGCGAGGTACATGAAGATCTGGCCGGAGAAACAGCCCAGCTTTTACAATCACTTGGCTACCGACAAGTTGAGATATTCAAAGACCTGCAAGATAAGGAGCGTATTGTAAGCGCTTTCCTGCCCTCCTGATATCTGTTACCGTCTTAACAATTCAGCGAAAGCAAGCAATGAATCAATGGAGTATTTGTATTGTTCTCTTGGTACACCTTCACCAATTAGCACAGCAATCATTCCTGCCTGCTCTGCGTGCTCAATATCCCTCAGAGAGTTTCCTATCATGATGGATTTTGATAATTCAATTTCTTTATTGTCTGCTTTAGCCTGAAGAGCCCTACCAATTTTAGGCATCCTTGTAATCGGCTTTTCTAACAATAATTGGGGAGCCTTATAAATAGCCTCCGTTTGTCCACCATTGTTTTTGACTTGTTGGAGAAGATGTTCATGGATCGGGTCTAAGCCATTTGTCTCCATTGGCTTTTGGCCTGTACCTTGTTGACTGATCACGATCACGATCCTTCCAAAGATTTTAGACAGATCTGCAACAGCTTTGATCGCAGATGGCATCAATTCTAACTCACCCAAGTTATTCACGGAATCACCGTTCTGCCGTTTTTTAATAAGATTGTCTTTATCCAAAAACAGGGTCCAGCTAAGGTCAATTTTCGAAAAAACGCCTAACTCATATTGAGCTCTATTGAAGTCTTCAGGAATTCCAATGTCAAGAAAATAACCGCTTGAACTGAAACCGATAAAATCTAATTGGTTCAAATGTGTTTTGAAAAACTCCTCTTCGATTGAAAATTTATCGGGTAAATTGAGTGACTGGAAAGTATCTACATTGAAAATATAGGTTCCGGTGTTTATCAATCCCTCCTTCAAGGGCTTCTTTTCATTGAAGCGGGTAACTCTATTGTGTACATTCAATTCAACAGTACCATATCTCTCAACATTTTTCATTGGCTTAAGCGCCAGAGTTACATCTGCATTAGATCTTATGTGTACATCTAATTGGCTTTTCAGATCAGAAATGAAGATAGAGTCACCATTTACAACAATTACATTTTGGCCGGAGACCAACCTCATTGCATTTTTAATTGCACCTCCGGTCCCAAGTTGAGTAAACTCAGTAGCGTACAATACTTCGCAGTCTCTGTATTTATCTTGAAAGTGGTTTTGGATAAATTCAGCCTTATACCCGACGGAGAAGATGAACCGGGTAACTCCCTCGCTGATCAGTTGATCCAATAAGTACTCCATAAAAGGCCTGGAGTTGATTGACGCCATGGATTTAGGTAAATCTTTCACCTCGGACCTGAGCCTGGTACCTAAACCTCCTGCCAAAATAATAGCTTCCATGATTGCAATAGTCAGGGCAGTACTTGCCACAGTTTTCGTAGCGATGTGTAAATTATCTCACACTCCAATATGAGCAAAAAAGCTGAAAATTGAATCAAAATGAAGCTTTTATTCACATTGAAGTGTGGGCTAGTGGATTTCAGGAGGAAATAAGGTTCGCTCTACCAGTTCGCATATAGAATGTCCAATAAGCATATGGCACTCTTGAACACGTGGCGTATCCACCGAATTAATTTCAATAATGATGTCGCAATGCTCCTTCATTTTTCCACCACCTCTTCCTGAAAACCCTACAGTAATGCATCCTCTTTTTTGGGCTTCTATCAGTGCATTAACAACATTGGAAGAGTTGCCGGAAGTTGACAATCCTATTAGAATATCTCCACGCATTGTCAGAGCCTGAACCAGCCTTGAATAGACTTCACTGTAAGAGTAATCATTGGCTACAGCTGTCAGGTAGGAGGTATTCACATGAAGCGCCTCTGCGTTTAGTGGCGGGCGGTCGTAGTAATATCTCCCGCTAAGTTCAGCAGCAAGATGTTGAGCATCGGCTGCACTCCCTCCGTTACCACAAAACATCACTTTATTTCCATTTTGGTATGCTGACACGATATGGTCGGCAATCTTTAAAATCGCGCTTACCATACTTTCTTCCTCCAGCATTTCTGTTTTCAAATCTATGGAAGAACGTATGTTATTTTTTATTAATGATAGCTTGTCCATGTTCTTAGTCCTGTTTCCTGAAAATTGAACCTTTGATAATTAATATTTATTTCTTTCAATCGAGCAATTACTTCATACCTGCTAGTTCCAGGACAGTAAAATATCATGAATCCTCCCCCCCCGGCTCCGGAAATTTTTCCCCCAAGGGCACCAGAGTTGACAGCTACATTGTAAATATTTTCGATGTATGGGTTGGAAATTCCAGAAGCAAGTTGCTTCTTTTGCACCCAGCTTTTGCGTAGTATTTCTCCGACACCTGAGAGCTGCCCCTTTAAGAGTAGTTCTTTCATCTCGATCGCTTGTTGTTTCAGTTGATGAGACGCTTCGATTACTTCTTGTACATTTTGCTTAAAGTTATTTTGTTGAATATCAATAATTTTAGAGGACTCTCTTTTCGTTTCGGTGTAGAGCAGCAACAAGTGATAATTTAATTCTGTCTTTATTTCCTGTTTAATGCGAAGGGGGTTGATAATTACGCGGTCATTCTGATGAAATTCCATAAAATTGAAACCCCCGAAAGTTGCGGCATATTGATCCTGTTTTCCTCCAGCCATCTTCAATTCTTTGCGTTCGATGGCGACGGCCATTTGAGCTATGTCGTATTCACCCAAGGGCAATTGTAACCATTCCTTGAACGCGCCAATAACAGCAACGACTAAAGTTGATGAGGTTCCGAGGCCTGAACCTGTTGGGACGTCTATGGTAGTGATCAACTCGAATGACAACGCTTTTTCTGCATAGTTCTTAACGATATGGTTATACACTCCAATTTGTAAACGCAATTCCGGATCATCCTCTAAAACTTCAGTGGCGGTATATTCAGCCTTTTTATTGGCGTTGATTGCATTGATCACAATTCTTCCATCCTCTCTGGGGATAATTACGGCAGTCGCATAAAGGTCAATGGTAGAATTTAGAATAACCCCTCCGTGTAGATCAGAATAGGGGCTGACATCAGTTCCCCCTCCTGCCAGCCCGATTCGAAAAGGCGCCTCACTTATGTATTTCATGTAGTCTTATTTCAATTTATCATACAACCCTAGGATGTTATTGGCTAAAAGGTCCCATGAGTACTTTTTTTTCTCCTCTTGAATATTGGCTACAAACTCATCATTTTTATCTTCATTAAAAAAACGAAATATTGCTTCAGCTATACTTTCGGGATCTTTCGGAACTACGTACCCAACCTTATTGTCGGGACACATTTCGGCTAAACTGCCAACATTGGTTACGACCATTGGCTTTTCGAAATGGTAGGCTATTTGCACTACGCCACTCTGAGTGGCTGATTTATAGGGTAGGACTACCAGATCTATAGCACTGAAGTAAACTTTTACCTCTGAATCAGAAATGAATTTGTCAGCTTGGATGACTTCATCTTCTATCCCCAATTGCTCCATAATGTCAGTATATATCTTCTTGTTAGAATAATACTCTCCGGCTACAATTAATTTAATTTTTTTATTTTGCAATCGTTTGTCTTTCAGTGATCTCAGAAGTAGATCCAGTCCTTTGTATTTCCTAATTAATCCAAAAAACAAGATGTACCGGTATTCCGTTGAGAGTTTCAGCTTCTGAAGTGCTTCTTCTTTGGGGATACTTTCTCCAAAGTTATCGAATAAGGGGTGAGGAGAAAGTATTTTAGGTTTTACCGTGTCGAATGATTCAATATCACTGAGTACACAGTCTGACATGGCCACGAAGGCATCAACTGGTTTAATGAAGTATTTTGTAAAGGCTCTATCCCCAACCCTTGACTCATGTGGAATCATATTGTCAACAATGGTGATTACTTTGGTATGTCTGTTGCCTTTTATTCGTCTTAAGATTGTTCCAAAACAAGGCCCCATAAAAGGGATCCAGTATTTAACAATGACCAAATCAGGTTTTGATCTTTTTATTCGGTTCCCTACCGAAACCCAATTGAAAAAATTTACTGAATTAATGCACCGAACAATGTTCAAATTTTCTGGAGGGCTTTCTTCCGAATATTGTGTTTTACCGGGAAAGAGAAAACCCGGATACTGCAAAGTAAAAGTATAAATGGAAACCTCGTGTCCCTGACTCTGGATCTCTTTTGCAAACCTTTCATTATAAGATGCCAATCCTCCACGATACGGATATGCAGATCCTATGATTACTACCTTCATGCTTTACTTTAATTACTCACTGCCAACAACATAATAAACGCAATATACCGCTTTTCCGATCAAACCATTAAAACTTGACCAATGGTTCGAGCAAAGGGGAGTGTTTCAGTTTATATCACTAATTTTGGGAATGCAGGCAGTTACTTGACGAATAATGAACAATTCTATCGGAAATAAGGTCATCGAACTGGAAAACATCCGGCGTGAGTACAAAATGGGTGGAGAGACCATCAATGCACTTGATGGGCTTACCCTCTCCATAGGCAAAAATGACTACGTTGCTATCATGGGGCCTTCGGGTTCTGGGAAATCCACCCTTATGAATATCCTGGGCTGCCTGGATACACCTTCGGCAGGTAACTACATACTCAATGGTGTCAATGTAAGCCAAATGGATGACAATGCACTCGCAGCGGTCCGGAACAGGGAAATCGGCTTTGTTTTTCAAACTTTTAACTTGCTGCCCCGCTCTACAGCACTTGAAAATGTAGCACTTCCCCTCATCTATGCAGGCAAAGGCAAGGCCGAGCGCAAGGCCATTGCAGGAAAAGTACTGAACGACGTGGGATTGGGAGACCGCCTTACTCACCGCCCCAACGAGCTTTCCGGCGGACAACGCCAGCGGGTCGCTGTAGCCCGTGCACTGGTTAACGAGCCTTCGATCATCCTTGCCGATGAACCTACCGGAAACCTTGACACCGCAACTTCCTATGATATTATGGGTCTGTTTGCCGACCTGCACAAAAAAGGCAATACCATTATCCTCGTCACCCACGAAGAAGATATTGCAGCCTACGCCCATACCATTATCAGATTGCGGGATGGCAAGGTCGAGACCATCGAACAGAACAAAAAGATCCGGGAGATCGGGAGTCTATGAAAAAACGCCTGTCAATTGCCGCCAAAGGTTCCTCCCGCTGCCGGAGATCTCCATTTACAAAACTCCCCCGGTCCTTCTCTTGGGCCGGTCGCATTGGCCTCTTCCTGACTTTGATATTCACGCCCGCTGCCATTGATGCTTGCAATTGTGACTCAACCAAAACGATTGAAGCACATATCGCAGATGCCAACGTCATTGTCCTGGGAACCTGTAACAACATTATCACGAACCCCATCAAAGGCGGGCTGAATGTCTCCTTCCAGGTGGACAGTTCCTGGAACCGTGCCATCGAATTCAATGCTACTTTCCATACCAAACCCAGTGACCAATGCGGCTTTGATTTCCAGGTAGGAAAGCGGTATCTCGTCTTCGGCAAAAAGCGGCACCAGACTGTGGAGACTTCGCAATGCCTACCCAATACATCAATGAATGAGAAAGGTAAAACCTTGCTGACCAGGCTCGGCCAGGGCTATCCTCCGGGGAGAAAAGAAATGGCCATGCGGATGAATCTATTGCTTCTGGGCCTAGGGGCCGGTGGGCTTTTATTGGTAGGATTCGTAGTTTTACGAAAGCGCATCTTCAGGAGAAAGAGACAGGCAACATTCTGAAAAAGACATTCTCTACCATGAGCCAGGAATCCGGAAATATATCTCCCACCATTCACGAAAGCTGGAAAAAGGTATTGGCCGGTGAATTCCGGAAACCTTACTTTACGGCTCTTAAATCATTTTTAGTAGCAGAAAAGAAAAGTGGACAAGTCGTCTTTCCCCCTGGAAAACTTATCTTTAACGCTTTTGACAGCACTCCCTTTGACCAGGTCAAAGTAGTGATCCTGGGCCAGGATCCTTACCACGGGCCGGGCCAAGCCCACGGACTTTGTTTTTCGGTCCAGAAAGGCATTGCCACTCCGCCTTCCCTCAGAAATATTTACCAGGAACTGGCCAGTGACGTGGACTTTAAAATCCCAGACCACGGGCACCTTCAAAAATGGGCGGACCAGGGGGTGTTGTTGTTGAATGCTATCCTTACAGTTCGTGCCCACCAAGCTGCCTCACACCGCAATATCGGTTGGGAAGAATTCACAGATGCCGCCATCCGCAAGCTGAACGAGGAGCGCGAAGGACTGGTCTTCCTGTTATGGGGAGGGTTTGCAAAGCGAAAGGCTAACATGATCGATGGATCCAAACACTACGTTCTGAAGGCGGCACACCCTTCACCCCTC
This sequence comes from Bacteroidia bacterium, assembly GCA_041565275.1. Classification (GTDB taxonomy): domain Bacteria; phylum Bacteroidota; class Bacteroidia; order J057; family JADKCL01; genus CAWUKT01. Next base: position 36,264 of record JBFGVE010000007.1, on the reverse strand, counting down.
TCTGCCCACAATGGTTTCTATGGATGCAAGCATTTCTCTCAAGCCAATGAGTATCTGAATTCCAGAGGGATGACGGAGATTGATTGGGATCTGTAAAGATAGAATGGAGCCTACAAAGTGCAGTGGCCGGTCCATTGAAGTTGAAGTAAAAAATGTTCCTATCTTCGCCACATGAACATTCTTCTCATTGGATCCGGTGGCCGTGAGCACGCCATCGCCCGCAGCATTTCAGCCTCTTCCAGGCTCAGCGCCCTCTTCATCGCCCCCGGCAATGCTGGCACCGCCCGCCTCGGCACCAATGTCCAGCTCGACCCGCTCGACCTCCAGGCCGTCTCTGCCTTTGTAGCAAGCCACTCCGTCGACCTCGTCGTCATCGGACCCGAGGCCCCACTTGCCGCCGGCCTTGCCGACCACCTCCGCAATCACGGGACTCCTGTGGTCGGCCCCGGCAAAGCCGGTGCTGTCCTCGAAGCCTCCAAAGAATGGTCGAAAGGCTTTATGCAAAGGCACCACATCCCGACTGCCGGTTACCAATCCTTCCGGGAAGGACAACTCAGGCAAGCTATAGCCTATGTCCGGCAGCATTCCCTTCCTGTAGTGGTAAAAGCGAGCGGACTCGCGGCAGGAAAAGGTGTATTGATCTGCCAAACCCATCAGGATGCAGAAACGGCAGTGATAGAAATGCTTTCCGGAGAATCCTTCGGCGAGTCCGGAAAAACCATCGTCATCGAAGAATTCCTAAGAGGAACAGAAGTCTCAGTATTTGTCCTCACCGACGGAAAAAGCTACAAGATATTACCTGAAGCAAAGGACTACAAACGGATCGGCGAGGGAGATACCGGGCTGAATACAGGAGGCATGGGTGCTGCTTCGCCCGTGCCATTTGCCGATGCCTCATTCTTCGCCAGCGTAGAAAAAGAGATTGTTAAACCTACCCTCAAAGGACTTGAACAAGAAAATATCCCATTTCAGGGGTTCATCTTTCTGGGGCTGATGGTCACTGATAGCGGGCCCTCTGTGATCGAGTACAATGTCCGTATGGGAGACCCTGAAACGGAAGTCGTCTTCCCGAGGATCAAAAGTGATGTGATCGATCTGTTGGAAGCGACTGCAAACGGAACCCTGGACCAGGTGGAGTACGAAACAGATTCACGCGCTTGTGTGACTGTAATGCTGGTAAGCCGGGGCTATCCCGGAAAATACGAGAAAGGAAAACAGATCATCGGTGAAGAAAAAGTAAAAAATGCCATCGTATTCCATGCCGGAACTAAGACCGACGGTGAGCGCCTCCTGACCAATGGTGGCCGGGTGATCGCTGTGACCGCTTTTGGAGATAACCTGGAAGAAGCCTTGGAGCATGTTTACCAAGATGTGGCCAGGATCGACTTCGAAGGAAAATACTTCAGAAGGGACATCGGGCAAGACTTACTTTAGCCTTGCATTATATTTTTGGAGATACCGGGCACGCATGATCCAAAGTAAATCGATCCTCATCGTTTTATCAGGCAACTGACCAGGGTTGGTTTTCTGTCTCTGGGGGTCGTAACCTTGTCATTGGACAAAAGCCGGAAAATTTCTATATTGATTCTTCAGCCGCCATTGAATGGGATCACACCCTTGAATGGGAACACGCAAACCACCGTTGCAGGTGGTCAATCACCCTGGTTTATCACTCAATTAATTGCCTAGCTATCATGAAAGTATTTGATACAGAGTATATTAAAAACATTGTATTGGTCGGGGGAACAAAGTCCGGGAAAACTACCCTCGCTGAGACTATGATGTTCGAAGGAGGTGCGATTCAACGCCGGGGAAAAGTTGAAGAAGGAAATACCCACTCCGATCATACAGACCTGGAGCGCGAGAAGGGCTATTCTGTCTATGCTTCTTTGTCATATACCACTTGGCGGGACCACAAGATCAACATCATTGATACGCCCGGAAACGATAATTTTCTGGGAGAAGTGCTGGCCGGTATCCGGGCGGCTGATACAGCCCTGCTTGTACTGAATGCCCAGCACGGAGTAGAGATCGGGACTGAGATCATCTGGCGTTACCTGAAAGAAAGTGGTATGCCGGTGATCCTGGTAGCAAACCGGGTCGACCATGAAAAATCCGATTTCGACAAAACCCTGGAACAGGCCAGAGCCCGTTTCGGAGACGCAGTAGTACCTATGCAGTTTCCATACAATGAGGGGGCAGGTTTTGACAGTATTGTAGACCTGTTGAAAATGACGATGTACAAGTTCGGTCCTGAGGGAGGCAAGCCGGAAAAATTGCCCATTCCTGCCGATGTGAAAGAGAAGGCAGATGAAATGCACAATGCCCTGGTCGAAGCGGCTGCAGAGAACGATGACGATCTGATGGAGCTCTATTTTGACAAAGGTGAGTTGGATGAGGATGAGATGCGTAAAGGGCTCCGGGCCGGAATGCTCGCAGGAGATGTGATACCTATGTTTGTCATTTCTGCTGTCAACAATATGGGTTCCGGCCGTATGATGGGCTTTATCGACAATGTATGCCCGAGTTCAGGTGAACACAAGGCCGAGCAAACTGTAGATGGAACCGGGGTCAGGACCGATCCCAGTGACAGGACAAGCATTTTTGTCTGGAAGAAGTCTTCAGAGCAGCACCTGGGAGAACTAAACTACTTCAAAGTAATCTCTGGTTCGGTAAAGTCAGGCGATGACCTGTACAATTACCGCACAGGAAATTCTGAAAGGTTTGGTTCTATCATGACCGCCAGCGGCAAGAAAAAGACCCCAGTAAATGAGTTGAAAGCGGGGGACATTGGAATAGCGGTCAAGCTCAAGGATAGCCGGGTAAATGACAGCTTCTATGAGAAGGGAGAACCGATCGGATTTTCCAAAATTGAGTTTCCCATGTTCCGCATCCGTCAGGCAGTGGTACCAGCCACCAAGAACGACGAGGATAAAATGAGTGAAGCCCTGCACGCCCTGGCCCAATCAGATCCGACCATAACGGTGGGTTACCGTCCGGACCTGAAGCAGACCATCATCTCCGGCCAGGGAGAACTTCAACTCAACAACATGAAATGGTTGATGGAAAAACAGTATCAAATCGGGATAAAATACATCAAGCCCAGGATCGCTTACCGTGAGACCATTAAGAAGACAGCAACAGCATCCTACCGCCACAAGAAGCAAACCGGTGGGTCCGGTCAGTTTGCAGAAGTGCATATCAGGTTGGGTCCTTATATTGAAGGCGCCCCTGACCCTGCGGAATACAAAGTCCGCAGCCGGCAACTGGTCGAACTGGATTCAGGCGGAACCCTCGAATTCCTGAATTGTATTGTAGGAGGAGCCATTGACAGTCGCTTTATTCCTTCTGTACTGAAGGGTGTTACCGAAGCCATGGCTGTAGGACCAGTCACCGGATCACCTGTCCGGGATGTCCGCATCGAACTGTTCGATGGAAAAATGCATGCCGTAGATTCGAATGAAATGGCCTTCAAACTAGCTTCTGCAGCGGCTTTCAAAGATGCCTTTATGCAAGCCAGGCCACAGTTGCTGGAACCCATCATGGATGTAGAAATACTTACCCCGGATGACGTCACAGGAGAGGTGATGACTGATCTGCAAAACCGCCGGGCAATCATCATGGGAATGGAAATTGAAGGTAATTTCCAAAAGATCAAAGCCAAAGTTCCCCTGGCAACACTCTATAAGTACTCTACCACACTGAGATCCATTACCCAAGGCCGTGCAATCCACACCCGTGCCTTCTCCCACTACGATTTGGTCAACGACCAAGTGGGAAAAGAAATCGAACAAGAACTGCAGGAAGTCGCCAATGGTTGAAGACCCTAGCCCTTCGGGACCAAGTCGACGATCGGTATGATCATTTCCTGCATAGAGATGCCCCCGTGCTGGAAAGTATCTTTGAAGTAACGGACGTAGTAATTGTAGTTATTCGGATAGGCGAAGAAATAGTCTTCGGTAGTGAATACATAGGTAGAACTCATGTTCATCTTAGGGAGTTTTGCATCTTCAGGTTTGTGGATCGTATAGAGATACTTTTCCGGACTATAGCCCAGGTTTCGCCCCTGCTTATAGCGCAAATTGGTAGTAGTTTCCCGGTCCCCGGCGATCTTGGTCGGTCGGTTGACCATCACTGTACCATGGTCGCTGGTGATCACCACCTTCACATTGTGCTGAGAGAGACGCTTCAGGAGGTCGAGCAAAGGTGAGTGCTCCAGCCAGGTACGGGAAACGGTCCGGTAAGCTGCAGATGTCGGTGCCAGTTCCCGGATGATATTGACCTCGGTCCGTGAATGAGACAACATGTCAATGAAGTTATAGACGATCGCATTGAAGTCGTTCTTCAGTAAGTTCTTGTAGTTCTGGTTGATGGCAAAACCATTGTCATTGCTGAGAACTTTGTGGTATGAAAATTTAACATCCAGTTGGTTCCGCTTGATGTTTTCCCGTAGCAATTCTGACTCGAAGAGGTTTTTACCCCCTTCTTCATTGTCATTCTTCCAATACTTCGGAAACTTCTTTGCGATCTCTCCCGGGTGCAACCCGGCAAAAATAGAGTTCCGGCAATATTGGGTCGCCGTGGGTAGTATGCTGTAGTAATGGCGCTCTTGCCGGATATAATAGTACTCGGCGATCATCGGTTCAAAAGCCTTCCACTGGTCATACCGCATGCAATCTACCAGGATAAAGAATACACTTTCATATTCCTTGCTCTTCACATCTTTGAAAGCTGATTGAGGCAAGACCTCGGGAGACAAAATAGGACGGTCCTCGCTCAGGTCAGAATTGACCCAGTCAAGATATTCGTCCATCACATCTTTGGCAAAGGTTGCGTTGGCCTCAGAAATTTGGTCCTGGAGGATTTCAGACATACTCTGATCTTCACTCTCTTCGATCTGCATTTCCCAGTAGGTGAGCTTTTTATAAATGTCTACCCAATCGGAAAAGTCATTCGGCTCATAGAATTGCATCCCGATCTTACGGAAATCCTGCTGGTAGCCAGAGTTCACCTTTTGTTCGACCAACTTCTTATTTTGTAAGATCTTCTTGCAAGTCATCAGGATCTGACTGGGATTGACCGGCTTGATCAGGTAATCTGATATCTGGCCCCCGATCGCTCCCTCCATGATATTCTCTTCTTCGGACTTGGTGATCATCACCACCGGAATATGAGGGGAAATGGCTTTGATCTCTTCCAGTACCTCCAGGCCATTCATCCCCGGCATCTGCTCATCCAGAAAAATAATATCATAATTTTCCTCTTTTACCACCTCTAAAGCATCTTCCCCATTGGAAACTGGCATCACTTGAAAGCCTTTAAGTTCCAGGAATTTGATGTGGGGTTTTAGCAGATCGATCTCGTCGTCCACCCAAAGGATCTTTGTGTTTTCCATATATTGTGATCAATTGAAATCAAATAATAAGCCATCCTCTCGGGGAATGGACTCGAATTTAGTATTATTGCCCGGGTTTGAGGTCCTTACTGCCTCCACCCCCTCGAAGTGTCCCTCTTCCAACGAAGTACCTTTGTCAGTGAAGCTCAACAAGATCATTAACGACCCGGTACACGGATTTATTGAGATCCCGCGTGGTGTCATCCTGGAACTTATCGATACGGATGCTTTCCAACGCCTTCGCCGCATCCGTCAACTGGCCCTTTCTTCACTTGTCTATCCAGGTGCGGTTCACTCCCGTTTCAACCATTGTATCGGCGCCTTTCACCTGACCCGTCAAGCTCTGGATATCCTGAAAAGCAAAGGTGTAGACATTTCTCCGGAAGAATTTGAAGGTACTCTGATCGCCATACTCTTGCACGACATCGGCCACGGCCCCTTTTCCCATGCCCTTGAAAACGTCATCCTGGACGGACTTCACCATGAACGCATGTCCAAGGCCATCATGGATGAACTGAACCGCCAATTCGCCGGCCGCATCGACCTCGCCATCCAAATCTTTGAAGGTACCTACCATCGTAAATTCCTTCACCAACTCGTCTCCTCTCAACTGGACATGGACCGGATGGATTACCTCAAGCGAGACAGCTACTTTACAGGTGTAGTGGAAGGACTGGTGAGTGCCAGCCGCATCATCAAAACCATGAATGTGGCAGAAGACCGGATCGTAGTTGAAATCAAAGGGATCTACTCCGTTGAGAAATTCATTGTAGCGCGGCGATTCATGTACTGGCAGGTTTATCTTCACCGCGCTGTTCTGGCAGCAGAGAATATGATCGTGAACATTCTCCGGCGGGCAAAAGAATTGCTTACCCGGGGGAGGCAGATCTGGATCAACGACGCATTGGAATTTCTCTTTTCCCAGGATGGACATACCGATAATGAGATCACCCCGCAGATCATCAAACGCTACATTGAAGTGGACGACAATGATGTCATGGTGGCAGTAAAGCAGTGGCGCAAGTCCGGGGATAAAGTGTTGGAATTGCTCTGTGAAAAACTCCTCCGCCGTGACCTCCTCAAAGCGCGGCTCCGGGACAAACCTTTTGATCAGTCATTGGTCAGTGAGCTGAAAGACAAGTACAAAGCCAAATACAGCCTGAACGAAGAAGAGGTGAGTTGCCTTGTCTTTACCGGAGAAGTGGAGAACAGTGCTTACCTGGCTCACGGCGGCAACGAGATAGAGATCCTGCACAAAAACGGCACCGTTGTTTCTCTGCCACAGGCTTCAGACATGTACAATATCTCGGCCTTGAGTCAACCGGTAAAGAAACAGTTTATCTGCTTTCCCGAGTGGTAATAAGCCTGATCATTTCATGCCTTATTCTAGATGATTTTCTCAACGGTTTTCTTCCGGCACCCCATTGCATAGATGGTAGCTTTGGGCCCCTAATAAACAAACAGTCAAAAATCAACTTTTGGAATTATGCTTGCCACCCCGATACAATCATCTTCTGATTTTCTCCGATAGAGTGTATATTTGCTTAATTGGAAAATAAACGCCTCCCAAAGAGAATGTATTCAATCATGCCATTTTCAAATCGGCTCTTCGCTTCTGGTCCTTCTTTAAGATATGTCCTGTTTACCTTGGCCTTCCTGACCTTCGGCCTGTTTGTCAGTTGCAGTGCCGGCAAGGGGGAAAGCACAAACGGAACAACAGGTTATGTTCACATCACCGGAAATATCGGCTATTGCCCCGAAGATTCTATACGTATATACCAATTGATGGGTCCCGTATCAGAGCAGATAGGTGCAGCTAAGATTGTTACCACTGAAGGCACATCTACTTTTTCTATTGAGACAACCCTTCCGGGCCCAGGACTTTATGCCATCGGCACAAACCCACGACAGTCCAAAAGTTTCCTCTTGGGTGACAATACTGAGCTTTCCCTGGAAGGCAACTGCCAGAACCCTGCTCAGAGTTTTAGCCTGAAAGGTTCAGCGATCAATGACAGGTACCAAGACCTGATATCCACCGTGACCCTGCACAACCAGAAGATCCAGCAACTCCAGCAAAACCTTCAGATATTTCAGCAGACCGATCCCGGGCAGGTTCCACGGATCCAACAGGAGATCCAAACTGAAAATATCCGACATTTTGCAACCCTGGACTCAGTCCTTAGCCGAAAAGACCTTGTATCCAAATATGCATCCCTTTACAACTTTCGTCCTTACGGGAGTTCACGGGATCATCAGACCAAGTACGAAAATGACTTGAAGTATTTCCAGTTGGGCTTTTTTGATGGACTGGACCTGAACGATCCTGACATTGCCAAGTCTCCCCAACTTTATGAAAAAGCACAGTTCTATGCTTCGACCCTGGCTGCCTATGTACAGCCAAATGAAGCCAAAGAAAATATGGACAGTGTCCTGGCAAAAGCCAGCCCGGGTTCTGCAGGTCATCAAAACCTCCTGAAAGGCTTCTTGACAAGCTTGGAGCGCCGGAAGAGTGATCTCTACATAACGTACGCAGATAAATTTATTGCTGATTACCAGTCTGATCCTATTACAGCATCTATTTCCTCCAATATTGCCAGGATTAAAGCCTTATTGCCCGGCAACATCGCCCCTAATATCTCAGGCAGCACTCCGGAGGGTAGCAATATGGCTTTGGAAGATCTTCGCGGGAAAGTTGTAATGATTGACTTCTGGGCCAGTTGGTGCCGTCCTTGCCGGATGGAAAATCCCAATGTGGTCAAGGCATATAACAAGTACAGCCCTGCGGGATTTGAAATTCTGGGTGTGAGCCTGGACAATGACCGCAAAAAATGGATGGATGCAATTGCTGCCGATGGCCTGACCTGGAAACATATCAGCGACCTTGGTGGCTGGGGCAGTCAACCCGCCGCTGCTTACGGGGTCAGTTCCATCCCGGCAACTTTCCTCCTTGACCAGGATGGAAAGATCATGGCCAAAAATCTCAGAGGGCCAGCTTTAGAAAATAAGTTGGCTGAGATATTTGGTTATTAACCCCACTGCTGAAAGATGCCAGAAACCCGACAGGCAGAAGTAAAGATACTGCTCGTAGATGATGAGGAAGATATTCTTGAGATGCTCACCTACAACCTGGAGAAAGAAAACTTCGCTGTCACCGCAGTGACAAATGGGGAAGCAGCCCTGGAAATCTCCAAGAAGGTAACATTCGATGTTGTGCTTCTCGACATTATGATGAGTGGTTTGGATGGAGTAGAAACTTGTCACCGCCTTCGGGGCCTTCCCGGCGGCAACCACCCCTTTGTCATTTTTCTTACTGCTCGTGCCGAAGAATATTCTCAACTGGCCGGGTTCGATGCGGGAGCCGATGATTATATTGCCAAACCAATCCTGCCTAAGGTACTCATAAGGAAAATCAAGGCCCATCTCAAAAGGAGATCCATAGACCATGACGATCGGGAAATGGTAATTGGTGATCTTCGTATTCTCAAAGACGAGTACCTTGTCTTTCACAGAAATACCAACGTCCCCCTTCGCAAAAAGGAATTTGAATTACTTTTGTTCTTGGCCGGGCAACCCGGTAAAGTATTTTCCAGAGAAGTCCTCCTGGAAAATGTTTGGGGAACCAACATACATGTATTTGACAGGACCATTGATGTACATGTAAGGAAACTCAGAGAAAAACTCGGCAAGGATTATATCCTAACCGTTCAAGGTGTAGGTTACAAGTTCAAAGGGAGAAAATGAACGAGAAATATCCTTCCTCTATCCTGGTTGGGCTCTACACTTCTCTTTTATTTACTGGTATTTATCTAGGGGTAAGATTGATCTCGGGTGGAGATACCAGCAACCTGTTCATGGAAATGGGTGCGGTGTTTACCCTCACCATATTCGTCCTGACACTGATCTTGGAATTCATTCTTTACCGCCGACTGAAAAGCATCAATACCATCACCAAGAAAGAGATCAAGAAGTTAAAGGCAATGGAAGTGTACCGCCGTGAATTTCTGGGCGATGTATCTCATGAATTGAAAACCCCTATTTTTGCGATAGAGGGATTCGTAGAGACATTATTGGAAGGAGCACTGGAAGATCCCCAGGTGAATCGTAAATTCCTTGAAAGAACCCGCAAGAATGCCCAAAGGCTCAGCAGCCTAGTTCAGGATATCCTGACCATCAGTCAGATTGAATCGGGCGACCTTGGCATGAACATGGAAGACTTCTCCATTTTGGGTGCGGTAGAAGATGTTCTGGACACTCTTTCCTATAAGCTTACTCACAAAGGGCGAAACATCTCCTGTCAGATTGAGGCTGAGGGACATGAAAACACCCTTGTTTATGCCGATTCAAATCGAATAGATCAAGTACTGAGAAACCTGATAGACAATGCAGTCAAATACGGAGATCCGCAAGGAGAGATCAAGATAGTCATCCGGGATTATGAAAACGAGAAGGTATTGATCCAGGTGATCGACAATGGTCCAGGTATTTCCAAAAAACACCTTTCAAGGGTATTCGAGCGGTTTTACCGGGTAGACAAGAGCCGGTCGAGAGAGCGTGGCGGTACTGGTCTCGGCCTTGCGATCTGTAAGCACTTTATAGAAGCACACAAAGAACGGCTCTGGGTGGAAAGTGAAAAAGGCGAAGGTTCTGTTTTTCAATTTACTTTGCAGAAGTCAAAATGATCATTGCGGAGCAACATAAGACCTTGAAGATCGGAAATGAAGCGATCCCCTTTCATTTGCGCAGAGGGAAACCCAACCGGGTACGCCTCTTCTTTAGCAAAGACGTCACCCTGTGCATCGAAACCGGCACGGGAGTCCTTGGCGAATTTGAAAAGCAATTTCTGATCAGCAAACAACGCTGGATACTGAAAAATTTCAAGACCCAGAAAGATGTTGTTAATCAAAAGCAAAGCTTGGTTTCATTGGCAGACCGGAGAGTCCCCATCTTAGGGGAGATCACAGAGATCCAGTTTACTTCCGATTCAAAGTCATATTTTAAATACAAGAGAGGTGAGTCTTTTACTGTTTTTGCTCCCTCACGCTATTTGAAAGCTCACAAAAAGAAGGTTCTATACTTTGCCCTTCGCGAATTTGCCTCCCGTTACCTGACCCGGAAACTGGAACATTTGGCAGAAGTGACTGGCTCTTCCTACAACCGGCTCCGAATCAAAGACCACAAGTCCAAGTGGGGAAGTTGCTCTGGATTGAGGAACATCAACCTGAACTGGCAACTGATCTTTCTTGAAGAAGAGTTGATAAACTACGTGATCATCCACGAACTGATGCATCTGCGCGAAATGAACCACAGTTCACAGTTCTGGGCTTGGGTCGAACGGTATTGCCCGAACTACAAGACATACAGAAAACAACTGAAGGAAAAGTCATGGCTGATTGGGGTTTTGAGTTAAACAAGGAAAAGAGGGAACGCAAAAAACCGCGTATCCGGTTTGAAGACCTGATCCTGTTTGAAGATGATCGGGTGATCGTGATCAACAAGCCGACCGGCATCTCCAGTCTTTCTGACAGGGAAGCCGTACTGAACATCGGGGACATGGGCAAGAGCTATCATCCTGAGGCAACCCTGGCCCACCGACTTGACAAAGCTACCACGGGGATATTGATCTTGGCCAAGGGGCCCGATATGTACCGGGAGATCTCAGGTATATTTGCGAGACGAGAAGTTGTAAAACACTACATTACACTGGTCTATGGCAAGGCTGCTTTTGAAGAACAGGTCATCGACCTGCCGATTGGGATTACCGGAAAAGGTAAAGCCCGTATTGATTTCGAGAATGGAAAGGAGTCGCTCACAGTTGTAGATACCATAGAGAAGTTTCGTCACTGCACCCTGGTCGACTGTATGCCTTTAACGGGCAGGACCCATCAGATCAGAGTTCATCTTATGTCGGTAGGCTTCCCTTTGGTGGGAGACATCACCTACGGTGGGAAAAATCTGTATCTTTCAGAGATCAAACGCAATTTCAATTACAACCGCAAAGAGGAAGAACCTCCTATCAACAAAGACTTCCTTCTCCATGCCCGGGGTATTTCGCTGCCTTTACCAGGTGATACCGAGGACAGCACCTTTATCGCCCCCCTCCCAAAAAAATTTGAGACAGCGCTGAAGATCCTCAGAAAATATGATCAATAGCTTCCGGTCTGGTTTATTCTACTCCCATCCCTTAAATTAGCAGATCGTTTATTAAATAAGGCCAATGGCAAAAGCTCTTCGATCGACCGACCTGGTCTTTCCGGTCAGGTTCGAGAAATACGCAGGTAAAGTGCGGGATAATTATAATCTCCTGGACCAGTTAATGGTAATGGTTGCATCTGACCGTATTTCGGCTTTTGATGTGATCCTTCCTCGTGCCATCCCCTTCAAGGGGCAAGTTTTGAATCAAACTGCTGCGCATTTCCTTGAGTCCACCCGGGACATTGCTCCCAATCATCTCATTTCCTCCCCGGACCCTAATGTCACCATCGGGCACCGTTGTAAACCAATTCCGGTCGAGATGGTGATCCGTGGCTACCTTTGTGGTCATGCTTGGCGGGTATACCGGGACGGAGGCCGCAAAATATGTGGTATAGATCTGCCCGAAGGGCTGCGGCAAAACGACCCTTTACCGCAACCGATCCTGACTCCTGCAACCAAGTCCATAATTGGTCACGATGAGGACATCAGTGAACCGGAAATCTTGAAAAGTAAATTGGTAGACCGGGAAGATTGGGAGTTGATGAAGCACTATTCATTTTCATTGTATAAACGCGGGGCAATAATGGCCCTTGAAAAAGGGTTGATTCTGGCAGATACCAAATACGAGTTCGGGCACTACGACGGGGACCAGATCATGCTGATCGATGAAGTTCATACTCCCGATTCGAGCAGGTATTTTTATGCAGAAGGTTACGACGAACGACAGGAAAAAGGAGAAGCTCAAAAGCACCTTTCCAAAGAGTTTGTCCGCGAATGGTTAATGACTAACGGATTTCAGGGTCTGGAAGGCCAGAAAGTGCCGGAGATGACCGATGAAGTTACCGAGCGTATCTCCAATCGGTACATAGAAGTCTACGAAACCCTAACAGGCAAGAAATTTGTAAAAGCAGACACAGAGGACATTGAAAAGCGTATCCAGGAAAATGTTCTCAAAGCATTGCACAGTATGGGCCTGAACGAGGCCTGAATGAATAACCAGGAATATAAAGGATTACATGAAATACTCCACTGTAGAACACGAACAGTACGTCATTATTGAGCTTCAAGAAGAGAAGTTGACGTCAAGTGTAGCACCAGAGCTCAAGAGCAAATTTGTCATGCTGAATGCCGGTGGCCAGCAGAATATAATTCTGGACCTGAGCGCTGTCAAGTACGCAGACAGTTCTGGCCTGAGTTCTCTTTTGCGTGCCAACTCCATGTTTGAACAAGCAGGGGGCATCTTTGTCCTGTGCGGTCTGACTGAGCATGTCGAGAAGCTGATCTCGATCACTCACCTGAACCGGGTTCTGACCATTCTTCCAACTCGCCAGGAAGCCATAGAGGCAGTGTTTATGCACGAGATCGAGAAGGATATTGAAGAGGAAGAAGAAGAAGGCGGGGAAGATCAATAGCCAGACCTGTCAAGGCTGGCAGCTTCTCACTTTTACGCTTAATATCGTATATGTTTTCGGTACGAATACTTGGAAGTAGCTCTGCGACTCCTGCCTTTCAGCGCTTCACATCATCACAGGTGATCAGTTACAATGACAGGTATTACCTGATAGATTGTGGTGAGGGGACGCAGATGCAATTGCAAAAGTACCGGATCAAGTACAACCGGATCGACGGACTCTTTATCTCCCACCTTCACGGTGACCACATTCTGGGTACTCCCGGGCTACTGGCTTCTCTGAGTATCTTCGATAGGAAAAGTCCTCTTCCTATCTATGCCCCCAGAGGTTTGAAAGAAATATTAGAGCTGATATATAAGCACTCTGACACTCACCTCAACTACGAAATACAATTCCATGCCCTGGAAGATTTTGAACCTGGCAATGTAATTTTTCAAACCGATCGGCTTGAAGTCTCCATTATTCCCTTGCAGCACAGGATATTCTGCAATGGCTTCCTTTTTCGGGAAAAGAACAAACGCCGCAAGTTTAACTTTTACAAAGCAAGAGAGCTAGGGATCCCAAAAAAATATTTTCAACTCCTGAAACTGGGCAATGACATTCAATTGGAGAACGGGAAGAAGATCAAAGCAGAGGAAGTCCTGTTCCCGGCAGATCCACCTCTTTCTTATGCTTATTGCTCTGATACCCGCTACAATGAACATTACCTCTCTTACTTGAAAGATGTCTCTTTGCTTTACCATGAGGCTACATTTCTGGATGAGCTGAGGAACCGGGCAGGAGATACCGGCCACAGCACCGCTAAAGAAGCCAGCCTCGCAGCCAAACGCAGCAATGTATCCAAATTGATCATTGGTCATTTCTCTGCCCGCTACAAAGATCTCAACCCCCTGCTGGAAGAGGCAAAGATCGAATTTACCAACACGGACCTAGCCCTTGAAGGACGGAAATTTGACCTTCGCAAAGACCTGTAATCCCTACGCGATGTTTACCAGGCGCAACCTCTTTGAAAATATCGGTTTGGCGGTCATCCTCAACTTGGTTGTAAAGTCGGCCTGGATCCTTGTTAACAATGTGGTCCAAGACCGGTTGGGGCACGGTGCATTTGGGACCTTCATGGCTCTCTACTCTCTGGGTTTTCTGTTTTTGGCGCTCTCGGACTTAGGTATTAACCAGTATTCCACGAAGACCCTGGCCAGTCAGCCCCAACTGCTCAAGCGTCTTTTCCCCACCCTGTTCAGTCTCAAGATCGTTCTCTCCATTATTTATCCTGTTTTTATGCTGGGTGTGGGTTATGTACTCGGTTACAACAGCGATCAGATCACCTACCTCTTCTTGCTCTGCCTACTCCACGGAATCGTTCAAATTAACTTCTTCTTCCGAGCCAATTTTCAGGCTTTCCAGAAATTCCGGCTGGACGCCTTTGCCTCGGTCTTCGACCGGGCCATCCTGCTCGGAATTGTTGCTTTCCTGCTTCTCACCGAAATAGACCTGAACAGCTACATCCTTGCCAATATCCTCTCCGTTGCTGTGACAATGATCATTCTGTACATCCTTTTGACCCGCCAGATTGGATTCATAGCCCCTCGGTGGAACGGGCGGCAGGCCCGTGATCTTCTCAAACGCAGTTTCCCCTTTGCGATCATAACCGTCCTCTACTCTATCAATGACAAAGTGGACCAGGTGATGCTGGAGCGCTTGCTCGGGCCGGACGAAGGCGCCCTCCAAACCAGCCTTTATGCCGGAGCCTACCGCTGGGTCGATGCCGTTATGATGTACCTCTGGACAGTCCTCCCTATCTTTTTTGCCAAATTTGCCCGTCACATCGGTGAAGAAAAGAAGCTCAGCCGACTGCTTGCATTTGGCCAACCTCTGGCTGCGGTCCCTATGATCTTTACTGGAGGATTTGTATTCCTATATGGAGAAAAATTGCTCTGGCTCTTCAAGAGCAGCACCGAGGCCGAATTGATGGTGATGGACTCCTGTCTGCATATCCTGTTCATCGCTGTAGTCATCAACGGGTTCTTCGCCATCTACAGCACTCTGCTTACCTCCACCAACCATGAACGGTTTGTCAGTTGGATGATTGCGGGTTCTATCCTGATCAATGTATCCCTGAACTTTATCTTTATTCCAGAATTCAAAGCCATCGCCTCCGCCTGGACTACAGTGGTAAGTTATGCTTTCCTTTCACTCAGCTACCTCTACTATATACAATTCCGGATGAAGGTCCGAATCCCCTTTCTTCAACTAGGCAAACTGCTTGCCATGGCAACCTTGTTCGGAGGTGCATACTATGCTCTTTCCCTCACGGATCTAAAGTGGTATCTCACAACAGGGATCGCAGCCATGGTTTTGGTGGGGCTGACATTCGCATTGCGGGTAGTACGATTGAAACAAAACGTTGAATAACGACGTGAAACATATCGCAGTGAATACCCGGTTGCTCCTGCCTGAAGGAGTTGAAGGGATCGGGCGGTTTGCTGTAGAGATCCTGAAACGCCTGGTGAGAACACATCCCGATACCCGCTTTTCTTTCTTCTTTGACCGTCCTTTTAGTGAACAGTACATCTTTGGACCCAATGTTACCCCTTATATACTCTTCCCCCAGGCCCGGCATCCCCTTCTGTTCATCTATTACTTTGAGTTGAGTGTTGCACGGAAATTAAAGCAACTGAAACCCGATGTATTTTTTTCTCCGGACGGCTACCTGTCCCTTCGCTCCTCTATGCCTCAGGTTCCCGTATTCCACGACCTGGCCTTCGAGCACTTCCCGGAGGATGTCAAAAAAGTAGAAGCTTGGCACTACCAGCGGTATTTCCCAAAATTTGCAAAGAAAGCAGCTCGAATCATTGCTGTGTCTGAATATACCAAACAAGATATCTTAAACTGTTACCAGATTTCGAGCAGCAAGATTGATGTTGTTTACAATGCCTGTGCCGACCATTTCCACCCTCTATCTTCTACAGAATTTGTAAGTATCCAGGAACAATTTGCCAACGGAAAGCCCTACTTCCATTGTGTCAGTGCCATTCAACCCCGCAAAAATCTGGACCATCTTATTTCTGCATTTGACCGATTCAAATCTGAAACCGGTTCAGGTCACCAGCTTCTCATTGTCGGCCGGAAGGCATGGAACTTTGAGAAGGTTATCCACAGTTATACGCAATCCCCTTTCAAAGATCAGATCCATTTTACAGGATTTGTCTCTGACGTAGACGTCAACCGTATCAACAACGCATCTGCAGGCCTCGTCTATGTTCCCTACTTCGAGGGATTCGGACTTCCCATTTTGGAAGCTATGAGATGCAATACGCCAGTAATTACCTCCAATATCAGTTCGATGCCAGAAGTCGCCGGGGAGGCAGCCTTGATCGTGGATCCTTACGATATTACAGCTATAGCAAATGCAATGCAACGGTTGTATGCAGAAGAAGACCTTGTAAAACAACTTGTCCACAAGGGCAACGAACGAGAACGCACCTTCTCCTGGGACCGCTCCGCCGATAAGGTTTGGAATGTATTGGTGAGGTGCTAGTACAGAAATCTCATTCTAAAATCCTTCCTGTATTTTGCATTAGCATCATCTTGTAGACTGCAGTCACGGTCAATGAGTCTCTGATTTCCCTCCGTTCCACCATTGCAAATGCCTCTTCCAGACTGATTTTGCACACCACCAGATCCTCAGTGTCTTCAGGGTCCGCTTCCCCCGGGGTCAAACCAGTTGCCAGGTAGACGATAGCCTGCTCATTGGAGACGGAATTACTCAAATCCATCTCAAAGAGCACTTCGTATTTAGCCGCTTCCAAACCTGTTTCTTCGCGTAGCTCTCGCTTTGCCGATTCCAAAGCATCCATCCCCAACGGACCGCCTCCCTCCGGGAGTTCCCAAGAATAGGCTTCCAACGGAAAGCGGTATTGGCCCACCATCCAGATATGTCCATCTTCGTATGGCACCACCCCAATCGCCAAATGATGAAAGTGAATAACTCCGTAGATTCCCTCTCCTCCTGAGGGATTCAACACCTGATGTTCTACCAAGCGGATCCAAGGATTGTTATATATTTCTTTGGAAGAAAGTATGGTCCAGGGGTTTTCATGTTCGGAAGTTTTACGCATCAGGACAAATTAGGAAAAGCCGTTGAATACTGCACTTGCAGATAAGCGGTTTCCTAATAAACTTGCAGAGATGGTAAAGTCAAAAACTAAAAAAGAATTAACCAAGGCAAAATGGAAGGCTGGAAGTGAACTCAAAGCCGCGAAAGAAGAAAAATCCCCATTGGTGGTTCAGTTTCAGCCGGGATTGCTGGAGGCTGGCCTGGACGAAGCTGGACGAGGATGCCTGGCCGGGCCTGTCGTAGCTGCGGCAGTTATCCTTCCCGAAGATTTCAGCCATCCCAAGCTGACAGACAGCAAACAACTCAGTCACCAAACGAGACTCGAACTTAGAGAAGTGATCTGTGACCAGGCAATTGCCTGGTCTGTAGGGATCTGCTCACACGAACGGATCGACCAGGTCAATATTCTCCAGGCTTCCTTTGAAGCCATGCACGAGGCAGTTGCAGGACTAAACCGAACACCGGAATTTTTACTGGTCGATGGCAACCGTTTCAAAGCCCACTCTATTCCACATGCTTGTATGGTAAAGGGAGACAGCCGCTTTCTCAACATTGCTGCAGCCTCCATTCTCGCAAAGACCTGCCGGGATGATATCATGGAAGATCTCCATGAATTCTGGCCCTTTTACAACTGGAAAAGAAACAAAGGATATCCCACCAAAGAGCACCGGGAAGGTATTCGGCTGCACGGCCTGAGCCCTTTCCACAGGCTCTCCTTTAACCACGGCATCCAACTCAGCATGTTTGAAAAACAAAATACCTGAAGCAGAAAGCTCCAGGTGTTCCGGATAGAGAGCAAGACCGAGATCGAGTTCTGAACCCTCAATCAGGATTTGCTACCGTTATCTTAAGAGGATTTCTATTCTTAAACTCAATCCTTGCCGGATTTGCCGAGGTTAAACCAATAGCTCAGCTTCAAGGCCACATAGCTGCCCCTCAATGAGAACTCATAATAGTACTCCGGAAATTCTTCGGGGTATTCCTGTTCAATAGGATTAAAGGGTCCATGGAGCACTTCCCATTCAGCCAACTCTCCCTTGACGATCTCCCCAGTGCTCAGTCCCCAAATAAAACTGGTGTTGAGCACTGATCCGTTGTTCATCTCAAAATCCAAACCAGCACCTAAAATAACGGTTGGGAGGATTTTTTTGAGATTGGTCAGCTCATGGCGAACGTAGCTGCCGCCAGAATCTATAGGGGCTAAGGGAGTTCGGTTAAGGATGGAATCCTCAAAAGTAAAATCTAAACTGTGGCCTGCAATAATATTGAAAAAGGTCTTGCCCTCGCTTAGAGGAATACGATAATGAATTGCAAGTGGTACCGAGATCACGGTAGTTTTACGGGGTATTTCTGTGAATGAGAGACCATCAACCGGGTTTGGAGGGGCTAGGTTAAAGTTCTTTTGTGTGTACTGGACCCCAGCCTGCAGACGGATATTGTCGTTGAACTTATATAAAATGTCCAATCCACCACCAACATAAAGTCCAGGAGAATTCTGAAGGTAATATTGGCTTGTATCGTCTACCACGGAATTGGCACCGTAAGTGGACCCACCTTTTAGAGCTGGCCCCACCAGTATTTGTGCTCTGGCCATTCCGGTAACAAGAAAGAGTCCTACGGTCAATAAGACTATCAGTTTTCCTTTCATATTCTTTCTGCGTATATCGCAGCAATATACAAAAAAACATTCTATGCAGGGGGATATTGCCAGTTTCGGCACCTTTAACCAATCGGTTGGGCTGGTATTCCCACATAGGTCATATCTCCTACCAAGTCTTTGGTAACCACTGCCCCGGCTCCAACCACTGCTCTGTCACCTATTGTCACGCCTTGCAGCAATGCCGACCCCGTTCCGAGCTCAACCTCTTCTCCCAATGTGACACTCCCACTTACATTCACCCCGGGATGGATTGTGCTGTAGCTTCCGATTGAACAATCATGTCCGACGGTGGCATTTAAATTGACGGTGACAAAGTCCCCGACCTTGATATTCGTAGTCAAAATAGCTCCGGCAAATAAGATCACCCCCTGCCCAAGCATGACGTCATCAGCCATATTGACGGAAGGATGTACGAGGGTCAAAGCCCGAAATCCAGCTTGCAGGTATTTCTCAGCAATTTTACGGCGTTTTTCAGGATCGCCTATTGCCGGTACAAAAAGAACGGTTCGCTCAAGGTTTTCAAAAACCCATTTGTCATCTCCAACCACCTTAAAACCGCCCAAATCTCTTTTCAACTCCTCCTCACTACTTTCTGAGACAAAGCCTAATACCTGATAACCTGAATTCCCAGGCTCGTCAGTTGCTTGCTCTGAGTTGATCTCCTGGAGTAACCACAAGATCTCACGGGCAAATCCACCCATACCTACGATGACCACGTATTTCATAGAGTAAAATTAGGGGAAATCCAACTCAGAGGGACACATAGAATTTGATTTTTATCTCCTTTCCTTCGGAATTATTCGCCCTCACCTCTCGCCTCAAAAGAAACCTTTTGGGGTTTTCTTCCCAAAATAGCTCTGGCACTCCAGCCTCTACCACCGAAAACCAGTTGTCCCACACAAACATAGTACCTGGTGGAATATTGCTCTGGCTGAGTTTACTCATATGCCGGGGATACAGAAAGGGATCAAAGCCAAATGCGATGGGAACGTATGGATGTGCATAGTAGACCTTGAGATCGTTGGCTTCCAAACCATCAACTAAATCAGCATTTTGATCCAGCATCACCTGATCGGGTGACAATTGAAAATCCCTAACTTTGAGAGATGCCGGATTAGGGAGAAAAGGGAATGCAGCTACATAAGCACAGACCAGAGTTAAAAATATATTTTGGTAAATGCCCTTGGGGAACCAGCTCAGGAGAAAGAAAAGCGCACGGGCTGCGATGAGGGCAGCAAGGGGAGTAAGAGAGACCATTACCCGCATCAACCCCATGGAATGGGCAGTACCGGTAGCCCAAAAAACTACATGGGCTCCGAAGTAAACCGAAAAAAGACCGTAGATCAGCCTCCATGATACATGCGAATTCAGGGAACCCTTCTTCCAGAATATGGCAACTCCTCCCAGCAATATTCCCAAGATCCAAAGTCCATAAATTGGAACTCCTGTAATAAAAACGAAATTTCTCGGAAAATGAGTCCAATTTCCCTGTCCGTAATTCTTGATGTGTTTGTAAGGATTCCCGGTGAATACCCAGGCTAGATCACCTTTGATGATCCCGCCAACCAGAGAATACACAACTGTCCCTACTGTCAACAAAGCCAGGGCGGCGATCATCTTTAAGCATACTTTCTTGTTAGAAATCAGTCTCCGAAGGTTGCCGTTCAATTTCACCTGTGTATCCAGAAAATAAATGGCAAACACAGGCAACAACAGAAACCCTTCGGTCCGGATAAAAGGTAAAAAAGATACCATTACAAAACCCTGGTATATTTTACCCCGCAAGACCAGCAATACAGAAGCCGAGAGCCATGCAGCGAATAGAGGTTCGGTCAGCCCAGAGAACTGCAAGCGCATCAATTCCGGCATAAAAGCCAGTAACAATAGCGGGATCCAACTGTTTTTGTGGAAGAGCTGGCCGGAGATCAAGTATACATTCCTGAGGGACCAAAGGACCATCAGACAATTGAAGAATTTAATTCCGGCAAAGCCGAAAATAGCTGGAATAGAGGCAATAAGGGTAAACAAAGGTTTCCCCCAATGATCAAGGAAAAGTTCCGGATGCTTGAATGCATAGTGGGCGATCAGATAGTGCTGAATACTATCCCCTGAATCGCGGGTGCCAGAAAATGAAAAGATCACAATTACTTGAACAGTAAATGCAAAAAGCAGAATTACCGGCAAGAGGTAATTTGATTTGCTTCTACAATGATCAAGATACATTCTTCACCCTTGCAAATGCTTCTTCCAGCTTTCCATAGATGTAAGTACAAGGTACAAAAAAGGGCTTCTTCGTGATCTGAACATGCAGTACGTTAGTGGGCTTATCCAATCGGTAGGCAGCAGTAACGCCGTATGCCTGGCTGGTGATCGTCCCTTCATGTTCTTCTGGCAAGTCCAGGTCAATCTTCGCCAACTCTGCCCTGATTCCTGAGAAAACTTCAGGATCTACGTCGGGAAAAGTTCTTGGATCACATGTCATGCCGATTTTTCCTTAAAGTGCAACCCTTTTATCAATCAAAGACAAGCGCGAACCTGATAAGAACCGCTTGTGTTTTTTACGTGTGGAAATCAAATAGTCGTAATCTCTTCCTCTTTCTTCTTGATCACTTCATCAATCCTGTCAGAGTACTTTGCTGTCATTTTCTGTATTTCCTCTTCTCCTCTTTTGATTTGATCTTCAGAGACACCATCTTCTTTCAGCTTTTTCAACTGGTCGTTGTGGTCGCGCCTTACACTTCGAATGGAAATTTTGGCAGTTTCTCCTTCTGCACGCGCTTGCTTAACCAATTGCTGACGGCGTTCTCCCGACAACTGAGGGATGGAAATACGGATGATAATCCCATCGTTTTGAGGGTTTAATCCCAAATTGGCAGCAACAATTCCCCGCTCGATGGCAGAGAGCGCCGATTTGTCAAATGGCGTTACCCTTAAAGTCCTGGAATCTTCAGCTACAATGGCTGCGACCTGATTGATTGGAGTTTGTGCCCCATAGTATTCTACGCGGACACCATTCAGCATGACGGCATTAGCTTTTCCGGCACGGATCTTCACCAACTCCTTTTCCAAGTGGGCAATGGAGCTTTCCATACCTTCTCCGGCAGCTTCAAGGATAAAAGCAACATCTTCATCCATAGCGTAAAATCTTTAATTTATTGTATTAATGATTAAGTGACCAAGGTGCCTATTGCTTCCCCGGAAACGATTCGTTTCAGGTTTCCCGGGGTGTTAATGTTAAAAACAATAATAGGTAATTTATTCTCCTGACACAAGGTAAAGGCGGTCATGTCCATCACATTCAATCGGTTGCCAAGGACGTCTTTGAAGGATATTTCGTCAAACTTTACAGCATCCGCATTCTTTTCCGGGTCGGCGTTGAAAACCCCGTCGACCCTTGTCCCTTTGAGTACGACGTCAGCCTTTAACTCTATGGAGCGAAGTGCCGCGGCCGTATCTGTGGTAAAGAATGGATTCCCGGTTCCTGCACCGAGGATGACGATCCTGCCTTTCTCCATATGCCGGACTGCACGGCGCCGGATATAAGGTTCACAAACAGAATTGATTTCAATGGCAGACATCACCCTGGTCTTGGCACCGATCCCTTCCAGGACACTCTGCAAAGCCATTGCGTTGATGATCGTTGCTAACATCCCCATATAATCCGCATGGGCCCGATCCATCCCTTCACCTTCAAGTTGAACACCACGAAAGATATTTCCCCCACCGACTACCACCGCAACCTCGCATCCCATGCTACTGATCTCCTGGATCTGATGAGCATACTCCAGCAATTTCTCCGTCTCGATACCGAACTGGTTTTGACCCAGCAAAGCTTCGCCACTCAATTTCAAAAGGACTTTCTTATACTTCACAATGATTTACAGCTTGAAAAGAAAACATATAGATATAAAAAAGGAGAGGTTAACCTCTCCTTCCAGGGATATTCACGTTAGTTGGATCCAAGTTGAATGCGGTGGAATGCCTTTACTTTCAAGTCAGGTCCTTTTTCCTTCAGGTACTGCCCAACACTCTTGGAACTGTCCTTGACATAGTCCTGGTTCAATAGGGTATTGTCTTTGAAGAACTTGTTCAACTTACCTTCTGCAATTTTGTCAACCATCTTTTCGGGTTTGCCCTGCTCAAGGGCCTGCTCCCGTCCGATTTTCAGCTCCTGCTCTACAATCTTAGGATCAACTCCGTCTTTGTCGATGGCTAAAGGGCGCATGGCAGCGATCTGCATGGCAACGTCTTTTCCGACCTCATCAATGTCAACACCATCGGCACCGTCAAAAGCTACGATTACACCTACACGTCCTCCAGTATGGATATAGGTCACAACAGCTTCACCCTCTTCACGAACGTACTTGGAGATGGTAATCTTTTCTCCCATCTTGCCCATTGCACTCGTCAGGGTTGACTCAACAGTTTCGCCACCAAAATCCATTCCCAGCAAACCTTCGAGGTCAGCAGGGTTTTGTTCAAAAGCTGCCTTGACCAAACCTTCACCCAGCCCCGTAAAATCTTCGTTACGTGCCACAAAGTCGGTTTCGCAGTTGAGTTCAATGATCGTCGCAGCATTGCTGTCACCGCATGCAAAAATATATCCTTCATTGGCATCGCGGTCAGAACGCTTTGCAGATACTTTTTGTCCCTTTTTTCGTAAGATCTCAACGGCCCTCTCCATGTCTCCGTCAGATTCGACCAGAGCTTTCTTACAGTCCATCATTCCGGCACCCGTCGCCTTACGCAGCTCGTTAACTTGCTTTGCAGTAATTGCCATTTCCTTATTTACTTTACTTAAGTATATCGTTCTAAAATCCGCGCAAAGATAAGAAAAAAAGATACCTTCTCAATCGTAAAAGCTCCAATTCACACCGACCATAAAGTTGCGGTCCCACATAGGATAAAAAAGGGTTGTGTAGTATCCGCTGTCAAATACCCCTTCCAAGGTGTTATAAATACGGAAAAAGAGCTGGGCCTTCTTTATCTGAGTCAAGAAGAAGGCATCCAGTCTATGGTATCCAGTCTGCTCCAGCCGTGTTTGGGGAAAGAACATTTGGGAAGGACCATCAAAGACAGGAGCGTTAAAAGCTGAAAAATAATGATATTCAAGGCCTCCCCTGATGGCTCTGGCAACCTTGAGGTCGTGGGCCTCCCAGTAAATCTTTGCTCTGGTATAAAAATTGGGGTGTGTGGTAAGATAATAATCGAAAAGGGTCTCATCTCCGACTGCGGTCGGAGATTGCAAGGTGGTGTTGGTTTCCAGCACCCATTTTCCCATGCGAAGTCGCATATCTAATTCTCCACCCAAAAATTCCAGGTACGCATTGTCGGGAGTCTGCTCCAGAACCATCTCCTGGTTGGGGAAGATCATTCCATATTGGCGAGACCTGAACCCCGTCAATCGCACCTCCGAACCTGGCAAGCCCCCATAGTTGGTTTTCCTACTCTTTCCACGCCATCCAATTCCAACCTTAAACAACTCCAACCGGCGGTTTCCAAAGTCTCTGCTTGCATTGAAACTGTTTCCCTCCCATCCAGCACCGAAAGATTGCTGAATACTCGGGTTACGGTCGTAATTCATTACTGACATAAAGCCAATGAAAGGACGCCGCAATTGCTCCACTTCTACAGAATCCGGTTTGGGATCACCCGGATTCTTCTCCTTCGCAATCTTATAGGTATAATCAGAAACCGCTTCGGGAAAACTGATGGAGACATTGCCATTCAACAGGTTTTCAGGGGTAAAATAATTCGACGCTGCGACCTGAAATTCCAGGTCAGCATGCACAGCAATTGCCCCTGGCTCAATATCCATACTCCCTTTGTACTCCTGGATAACTTTATTCAGCAAGTAGCCGTTATTGTTCTTGTCAAAGTTGACGGTCTCATTGAGGACCTGGAACTGATGACCCGTGGTAAAACCCTGCTTGTGAAACCGGTATGTTACTCCCCCAGCCACCGACCACCGACCGTGCTGATACCTTTCGTAAAGGTAATCTGCACTGTCATCAAGAGTGAGATAGACAGGAAAGCTATACTGCTGAACCGTTGAAGAAATAATGGTATCTGCGTACTGATTGATAAAAAAGTCTCGCATCACTGAATTGTAGACCAGTAATTTGTGAGGCTTCTCTAGGCTATCTGATTTGACAAGAGAATAATAATGCTTGAGATAGACTGAGTTTTGCCGCTTGACCAGATCTGCATCGGAAAGGGAAATGGGCTGGCTCCTTTTGTTGAACAGGTTTGGGATCGAATCAATCTGGGCCACTCCTCCGTTCACTTCATTTAGCAACTCTTGAAAAAAACCATTTAAAAATAGGTGGTAGCGTTCATTTCGGGAACGGAGATTGGTGGCTACATATATGTTGTGATGGCTGGTAGCAAACTCTGAATAGGTTCCTGCACACTGCTCTCGTCTGAATAACACGGATATATTCCACCAGGGATTAATATTTTGAGCAACCTCAACCTTTAGCCCGGAAAGGTCTGACTTTCCCTGTCCATAGTTGATATTGATAAAAGGAGTCCTGGTATCATAATACCGAACTTCCCTTTCCTGATCCATCATGTAGACATCCTCTTCGCCTGTGTAAGGATTAATGAAATTCCCTTCTCTAAGGAAACCGGCATCGACACCATAATGGTACCTGCGGTAAGGTTTGCCGATCTGCCCTAAAGAGACATAAAAGCCGTCTGTTCTTTCCAAGTGGTCAAAATACATCAGATTATCGAGGTCAAAATGAACCCCTTTTCGCGCATTCCAACCTGCTTCCATAGCTCCAAGGTCAAACCATTCAGTAAGGATCCGAACTTCCTTCTGAACCTCGAGAGAGTCTTTACCGATAGAATCCTGTACCGTGAAGGGTGACTCTGCTTCATCTTCACCATCCTCGATCTGGGCCTGCAACCCCTGAAATGCAAACAGAAGGCCGGCAAAAAATATCAGGCCCCGGCTTGTCAGGCGCAATCTTTTTTCCCATCCCTCTGTGCTTGTTTTATTCAATATTTAGGCTTCTGTAATCATGCGGCTCAGGATCCTGGTCAACTTGGGTTCTGCGGCAACTGCGGTGGCAATGATATCCGCAACGTCGACTTCCGTTAAATTATCGGGGTCGCACTCATCGGTAACAACTGAAATGGCAAAGGTGCGTAGCCCCATGTGTACTGCCACGATAACTTCAGGAACTGTAGACATTCCAACCACATCAGCACCTATGGACTTGAGATAACGATATTCGGCCCTGGTTTCAAGGCTGGGCCCGGTTACTGCTACGTACACACCTACATGGGCGGTGATACCTTCTTCCTTGGCGATTTGCCGAGCACGGTCGATCATGACGGGATCATAGGGACGGCTCATGTCGGGAAAACGAGGTCCGAATGAATCAAGGTTCGGTCCTACAAGAGGATTGGTTGGCTGTAAATTGATGTGGTCATCGATGATCATCAAATCACCTTTCTTATAGGATAGGTTCATCCCACCCGCAGCATTTGAAATAAAGAGGGAATTGATTCCCAATTCTTTGAGCACACGAATAGGAAAAGTGATTTCTGCCATGCTGTATCCTTCATAGTAGTGAAAGCGGCCTTGCATAGCGACTACATTCTTACTACCGACGGTGCCAAGGATCAATTTACCGAAGTGGCTTTCAACTGTACTAAGTGGGAAGTGAGGGATAAAATTATATGCAATCTCTTTTTTGATATCCATCTCATTGACGAGACCGCCAAGGCCCGTTCCCAGCACAATCCCCACTTCAGGTTCGAAGTCGAATTGTCCACGGATAAATGCAACGGCTTCTGCGATATCTTTAATCTGTTTCTCCATAATTGGGTTTTTTGTTGATCATCTGATTTCTGTTGACCACTCGAGTTAAATGTTCCTCCAATGCTGTCTCACCATCCAGTGGTACCATTCGGGCAGGAAGGTAAAACAATGGAAGCTCTTCAAAGGCACGCAACCAAGTTTGACCCCGCAGCCGGTAGTAGTCTTTCTCGGAGGTCAGAATTAACGCATCACCGAAATTAGTCGAATTTTCCGGATGCCTTTGCACATGGTCAGCAATTTTTTGAAGGTCACTGGATTGATAGAGGTGGTGGTCTGGAAAAGCAAAAGAATGTATCTCAGTCTGGTATAGTCTCTTAAGTTGACTGAAGAAAAATTGGTTATTGCCCAATCCTGAAAAGGCATAGATGCTGGAAGGGGCCTCCGGTGCTTCGCCTTTAAAAAAGGGAACCGGACAGTGAAGTTGCAATTCGAAAAAAGCGGAAGGGGTACCAGAAGTAAACCGGGAGGCCAGTTCTATCGCATGTCTGAGATCATTGAACTTGGTAAATACATAAAAGTCTGTGCGTTTCAGCCCAGACAGAGGTTCACGAAGATCGCCAGCCGGGAGCATCAGGTCTCTCCAAGGTGGGCGGTTGAAATCGATCATGACCAGATTCAAATCCCTATGGATCCTCAAGTGTTGAAATGCATCATCCAATACCAGTACATCAAAAGATCGCGGCCGTTCCAAAAGCATTTGCCGGACGCCTTCAACCCGGTTTTCACACACTGCTACCGGTAAATGTGGAAATTTGGAAGCAACCTGAAAAGCTTCATCCCCAAAAGAAATCCCCCGCTTTGCCCGAGGATCAACCCAGAGAAAGCCTCTCGTACTACGGCCATAGCCACGACTTAAATATGCCGGATGGGATCCCATCTCCTCCAGCTTGCTGATCAAATACTCTGCCATAGGTGTCTTCCCTGTACCGCCTACAGAAATGTTTCCAACGGATATTACGGGTACAGAGACACGATGCACCTTGAGGAAGCGCCATTGGTAGGTCAGGTTCCGCAAAGAAGTAATCAATCCATATAAAAAGCCGATGGGGAACAGAAACTTCCGGAGGTATTTCACAGTTTAATATTAAAGAAAATCGAAAACAGTACGTTGAAGAGATGAGGTTTCATTAAATTTCGCCAATGAAGTTGTTCAAGATTACTACCCTTTTATGCGGCATCTTCCTGTTTACCCAACAGTCATTCGGCCAATTACCAAGAAAGGTATTCCAATTATCTGGCCTGATCGTCAGTAAAAACGGGCAAAACCCGGTTCCCTTTGCAAAGATCAGCATTAAAGATTCCCGTAGAGGAGGGTATGCGAAAATGGAGGGTTTTTACAGCCTCCCTGTTTACCTTACCGATACTATTTATTTCTCATCTATAGGATTTAAGCCAACAGAATTTGTGGTTGCAGACTACCTGAAAAAATATCAAGGCAATGTGACCTCCAACTTCATTTATGTGATCAATTATCTAGAGGAGGATTCGATCACCTTGCCCTTGGTTCAGATTTTCCCATACAACACCCAAATGGAACTTAAGACGGCTATTCTTGAAACTGATCTTCCCGAAAATATCGAAAATGTCAATGCCCGTAACAACCTTGACCCCAATGTTTTGGACTTCTTGGTTCAGAATATGTCTGTTGATGAAGGGGAAAGGGTAATGGTGGCCCGACAAATGTACTACAACGAACAGCTGCACAAGAATGTGGCCCCTACTGCTACCCTCTTTGATCCAATGGCAATCTATCAATTGCTCAAGTATATCCAAACCCGAACCAAGGATAAGCGTACCCGTGACCTTGATTACTGGAACAACTAGCAGTGTTCCTTTTTGGAGGGCCTACTACTATTTTGTGGGAGAATACGTTTTGGTACTTCCCTTGACATATTCATCGATATAGGGTGATTGAACCAGCCTTTTTAATGCGTTCCCCAGTGAACTCAACTGCATTGATCATCCAAGTATAAACACCTTCAGGCAGAGGCTGACCATCAAGATCAACACCACTCCAACGAAAGTTCGGGTTGTCACTGCGGAACATTAAGTTGCCCCAGCGATCGTAGATATCTATCGTTAGATCGGTGACCAGGCGAGATACCACAAAGAATTCATCGTTCAATCCATCACCGTTTGGTGTAAAGGCATTTGGTACATAAACAGCAACATGCTTCGTTACGCGAATAGCACTTGGCAGGGAATAAGAACTGGTACAACCGAAATCATCCACTACCGTCAGTGAAACATCAAATTCTCCTTCTTCAGTGTACTGGTGGACAGGCTCAACCTGATCAGAAGTGGCCCCATCCCCAAATTCCCAGAACCAGGATACGATTGGCCCATGAAGTTGTTGGAGAATGTTAAACTCTACGATTGCATTGGGAATTTCAACTTCAGTATCTGAGAAGGCCCACTGCACGGAAGGCGCGGCATTCACGACTAGGCGAACAGGCTGCAATGGTGACAGGCACCCAGTGGCGTCTTCCATAGCTACATAGTAAGTAGTGGTTTGAACGGCAGGTGGGGTAGCGTAGAAATTCCCGGTGTGAATGGGATTTGTACTGTTGGGAGTAAGGAACCATGTAACGGTTGTGTTGGGCTGAATACCGCCTGTCACGAGCAACGTACCACCAAATCCGCTACAGACAGTATCGTTTTGTACTTGCAGCGGAGGAACAGGAGACAGGGATATCGAACGGGTCAGGCTGGTCTCACATCCTTGTGAAGAAGTCACTGTCAGGGTTACATTGTAAGTACCTGGTGAACTGTAGGTATGGCTGGGGGTTACATCGTTTGATGTGTTGTCTGCCCCTGAGTTTGGGTCACCAAAATCCCAGGTATGGAGATCTAGAGTGGTTCCAAGGGGGTCGTTCAGGAAGGAAGCAGAAGTAAAGTTTGCGATCGAATTAAAGCAACCTGGTTCCCAACTGAATTCAGGCGTTGGATCCGGATGGATAAGGATGGTCTTCTCACGGGTGTTCAGACAACCGTTGACATCCGTAACTGTCAGAATAACGTTGAACGCACCGGTTCCATTGAACTGGAAAGCCGGATTCTGCACTGTGGAAGTACCCTGTCCGGCGAAGTTCCAGGACCAGGAAGAGATGCCAGCCGCAGAAGAGGACAGATCGGTAAAGCTGGCTTCAACACCGTCACAAACATTGTCGAAATCAAAGTCCACAAAAGGGAGAGGATTGACAGTTACTGCACGCACAGCAGTGTCCCGGCAGCCATTCGAGGAAGTGATAACCAATTGTACATTGTAGGTACCTGCTTCAGAAAAAGTATGTACGGGGTTCTGCATGTTAGAGATGTTATCTGTTCCGGTATTGGGATCGTCAAAGTCCCATCGCCACGCAATCACACTGCCATCACCAATCGAAGATTGATCGGTAAAGGAAGTAGGATCATTGATACAAGCAGTGTTGAAGAGGAAGTCTCCAGCCGGTTTTTCATGCTGATAAACAGTGTAACTTACCGGAGCACCCGGACAACCTTGATCAAAAGGAACTACGGTTACAGTGGAGTCAATGTTCAGATCATTCAATGTAATGGTCTGGCTGGTAGAACCAGTACTCCACTGCCAGGAACTGCCACCCGTAACCGAAAGAGTAGCATCACTACCAGGACACACCGAGTCAACTCCCGTAATAAACGCAGAAGGACCAGGAATTGGAGTAACTGTATAAGACAATGGCTGGCTGGCACATCCATTGTCAATGGCGGTGACAGTATAGGTGGTAGTTGTGGAAGGGTTTACCGTGATTGACTGTGTGGTTTCGCCTGTGCTCCAAAGGTATGAAGTACCACCCGAGGCAGTAAGGGTTGTTTGTCCACCTTCACAGACCTGGTTCGTGCTGGTAACATTTACGGTAGGGGTTGGGAAGACGGTGACTTCTACGTAATCATAAGCTGTACAGAAACCTGAGGTCGCCGATGCGGTGAAACTCAGGGTCACCGGTGACCCTGTGTTGTTGACATAGCTGAATACGGGATTTGAAATGTTGGGGTTACTTAAACCAGTAGCCGGAAACCAAAAGTATGACTGGCCTGAGATGCTGCTGGAACCTACAGGAGTGGAATAACCTGAACAGATCGAGATGTCGGGACCAGCATCAGCAGTAGGGCCAGAAGGAATGACCACAGTGTCGGAAAAAAAACTTTGACAACCGAAGTTATTGGTAACGATCAGGTTGACAACATAAGTACCCGGGGAAGGATAGGTATGTGGAAACGTTTGGCTCGTATTGTTTGGATTTAAATTCAGATTGCCATCACCGTACCACTGATATGTGTAGGGTCCAGTTCCAGCCGTACCTGGGTTGGCATTCAAAATTACATTTGTACAACCCGATGGCGTGGCCGTGAAAGATGCATCAGGCAACCCATCCTGTACATCAATTATTACAGAGTATTGGTTTTGACCTGTAATCGGGCAGGCATCATCCCGAATAGTAAAGGTTTCTACATAGACTCCTGAAGCCTGAGGAGTCCAGTTAAAGGTACCAGTGGGCTGATTCCCATTAACTGTGTCAATCTGAGTGCCTGATCCAAATGTTGCACCGCTGCCGGAAAGGTTACCGTTCCAGAATAAAGTATGGTTTTGGCCCGCATCTGGATCTTGGGTAGGGACATCAAATGAGACTGGAGTACCTGCACATACCACAATGTCCCAGGTACCTGTCTGAATTCCACCGTTTAGGTTTGTAATTCCATTGGAAAATGGGATTGAATTTCCAGGGCATGGAATGACTGTCATCTGGATATCACGGGCAATTGTATTGATCAACTGGCCATTCCGCCATTCTTCCACATATACACATAGTACGGCCACTTCGATATTTCCACCCGATGGATTGGGAGTCGCAGTGATATCACCAGTGACAGGGTTGATAGACACGTTCCAGGTAGGTCCTAGTGGCTGCTGCGCGGAGTAACCTGAATTATAGGCAACTGGACTGTTACCATCAGTGCCAAAGCAGGTTCCCAGAGAATATGCCAACGAATCACCTTCAGGATCTGTTGCACCCTGGCTAAAGGTGAATGTTTGGCCCTGGCAGATATAGGGAACAGGAGGATTGGTGAAAAAAGGAGAATTATTACACGTTGTAAGTCCTGTGTTCAATGTAGTTGCGCCCACCCAAATGTCATCAGTGGTGGTGTTGGTAATGGCCGAATTTCGACAGCAGACTGTCCATTCCAGAGAAAAAATGCAGTTACCCAACCCACAAATATTGTAGTCCCTGAACCAATAATATTCCTCTACACCGTTGATCGCCGCACCAGTTTGGGTACATTGAGTTTGAATTGAGCTACAGATCGGGGTCACTTCCTGCACTTGTTCTACTGACCAAGTGCCCAAAATAGGTGTAGGAGTGCCACAACCTGGGGTCTGAGAAATAAACTGAAAAGAATTAGGGCTGACTATAGCCGAACCACTGCAGTCACGGTAGGCACGTTGCTCGACACGGATGGTGCAGTTGTTAACACATTGGTAGCTAACATCGTAGCCCATGATGTGAGTGGCTTCAACCTCCGAAGGCAAAAAAAAGAAATAAGACAACAGAAGCAAAGTAACAATTCCAAACTGTGTTTTCATTTGACTCCGTATGATGTTAATAGGGCAATTAAATCAGATTCCATTTCGCTCTCAATTGTATTATGATATTCTTTCGAAGTTGCTAAAATTTACCGCCTAAAGAAAATGACTGCGACTAAGTGGTAGGATTCAAGTGGTGTCCTGTAAGTCTCACCGTTTTACTTGCCTACCTCGAATACGATCATTTCGGCCAGCGAGCCATTTGACGATCATTAATGCTCAGTATGCCTTGGCAAAGACAACCCGCCGAGGGGATGGTTTTCCAGAGTAAATACATCTGCCCTCCTCTGCATTGTCATCCAGAGGGATGCACCTGATGGTAGCTTTCGTTTCCTCTTTGATCTTTTCGGCTGTCTCAGTGGTACCATCCCAATGCGAATAGACAAAACCACCTTTTTCATGGATGATTTGCTTAAATTCCTCGTAGGTATCAGCTGAATGGCTATTTTGAGTGCGAAAGTCTTTTGCCTTCCTGTAGATGCTCTCCTGGACCTTCTCCAACAAGCTTTTAATATTTTCGGGGGCGCCATTAAGTGGCATACTTGATTTCTCTTTGGTATCCCTACGTGTAATCTCCAACAGATCCCTGTCCAGATCACGGGGGCCTATCACAACCCTGAGCGGAACACCTTGCAACTCATACTGTGCAAACTTCCATCCCGGCCGCCTGTTGTCATCGTCGTCCAGTTTGACCCGGATACCTTTTTCTTTGAGATTTAACCTCAGTTTTGCAGCCGCATTCATCACCCTTTCTTTTTCTTCGGGTTTATTTCCCAGTGGAATGATCACCACCTGAATTGGAGCGACGGAGGGGGGTAGGATCAATCCTGAATCGTCCGAATGGGCCATGATGAGTGCGCCCACCAAGCGGGTGGACACCCCCCAGGAAGTAGCCCATACGAATTCGGACCTGTTATCTTTGCCAAGGAAGGTCACATCAAATGCCTTTGCAAAATTTTGGCCGAGGAAGTGACTGGTACCAGCCTGTAATGCCTTGCCATCTTGCATCAACGCTTCAATACAGTAAGTATCCACAGCACCGGGAAACTTTTCATGCTCCGGTTTAAGTCCCTTTATTACGGGAATTCCCAGAAAATTCTCCGCAAAATCTGCATAGATGTCGAGGATCTTTAACGTTTCCTCCTCCGCTTCGGCCTTGGTGGCATGGGCGGTGTGCCCTTCCTGCCACAGAAATTCTGAAGTTCGCAGGAACAATCGTGTTCGCAATTCCCAGCGCATTACATTGCACCACTGATTGATCAGAAGAGGAAGGTCCCTGTAAGACTGGATCCAATCGCGGTAAGTATTCCAGATGATCGTTTCCGAGGTTGGCCGTATGATATACTCTTCTTCCAATTTGGCCTCTGGATCAACCATGACGCCACCTTCCGGGTCTGGCATGAGACGGTGATGCGTTACCACGGCACATTCCATGGCAAATCCTTCTACGTGGTCTGCTTCCTTGGATAAGAACGATTTCGGGATCAATAAGGGAAAATAAGCATTGACATGACCGGTTTCTTTGAAGCGACGGTCCAGATCAGATTGCATGGACTCCCAAATGGAAAAACCATAGGGCTTGATGACCATAGAACCCTTAGTAGCGCTGTGCTGGGCCAATTCTGCCCGTTTTACCAATTCGTTGTACCAACTGCTGTAATTCTCAGCTCTTGTGGGGAGTTTCATAGACATTGTTGAGTGCTTTTGGATCAGATGCAGGACGGATAATTTTTCCTCTTTACAAGAACAAGCAGCACCAAATTTATTTATAATTCAGGTCGGAAGAAAGGGTTTCTAAGACGAAGACCGCATACGGAAAAATAATCCATGAATAATTCTCCCCAAAAACAGGCCATTGCTGTGAGTTTAGCTAATCTCCTTGTTTCAAATCCTGAGAAGGACTTTGCATGGTTGCAGATGAACATTTGTCTGATCAGGTTCGATCATGGCACGCTACTCCTTTTTTCAGCTGTGATCAGCAAATTACCATGTTTATGATCGAGTATTTGGCCGGTACTAACAACGTATCCAATGTGCTGAACTGAGCTGATATGGAATCCTACCTGTTCTATTTCCTCGCATAACTCATGTTCATCGGAAAAGTGCAGAAAAGCAATTTCCATCCCACCCGATCGGGAGTAGAATACATCCCCTTTTTCGTAACCATAGCTGTGTAATCCGAGGTCTTCAAATAATCTGACTACCTCAGGTCCCCATTCATTTTCGTCATTTACATTAAAAACGTCTATCATGATGCTTCCACTGGGGTTGAGTGCATCGAACATCGCTGACAAGCTCCTGATACGCTCCTCTTTTGAAGATATGTGTCCAAAAGCGTAGAGACAAGTGATAAGGTCGAATTTTTCTGTCGTCTTCACATTCGGCCAAGTTCCATGAATCGTTTCTATGTTTCTTGTTTCGGCTTCCATCAGCATGCTCTCAGACGCATCTATTCCAAAGATTTCGATCGGGTGCTGTACCTGATCCCTGATCTCCACACTCCTCCTCCCGGTACCACAGGCTATCATCAATAGCTTCTTACTGTTATTTCTGTTAATGGTTTCTGCCACGATCTGATTCACCTTCTCGGTGTAGAGTAATCTTTTTCGATCTCGGCGGTCAAAATCATCATACATCCGGGCTTGCTCCTTGAAATATTTGCGCGTCATTTCATTGACGATCGCTGTGCTCGGTTTGGGTATAACAAGATGGATATAGTGGCTTGCTTTTCTGCACTTGTAAAAGAAAGCACCTTCGCGGATCTCTTTAAAATGTGATGCAGGTTCGTTCCAAGATGAAGTTTGCGCCTTTTCATTGAGAATTCCGATCCTGCCTTGATCCAAGTCAAAGACCTGCATATTCGCTAAATTCTCGAGCGGGGGGTAATAAAAGTGAATGGAAATGGCTTCTTCTTCTGTACGGTTACACAACTTATGGATAACGCCATCTTCCTCAGGGACCAAAGCACCTTTAAGCCCTCGGGCGCTTTTCGAATCCTTGATGATACCATCTTTGAACGTGTACGTGAAGTTGTCTAGAGCGCCTTCCACGACTGCAACATAACCCCAAAACCCTTCATGACAATGCACTGCACTCTGGGTGTGAGCGGGCCAACGTAATACAACGATTTCGAGGGGCCTCATTAGAAGTATATTTCTTGAATAGCCTTCGGAGGGTGGAGGAATGAAGTGACCGATATCCATTGATTGAAAGTTTGTGCGGTTGAGTAGTTCGCCTAACTCATTCATTGTGAAACCAACTTCCAGTTTTTGAACTTCTAAGATCAAAGATTCCAATGATGTATTCATGGGTTAATTGTCATTCATTGTGCTTTAGATGATACGGATTCCTTTGTGTTTAAACAAGCAGATCTCCAATTCGCATGTCTATAATTGGAAAAAGCCACCCGACTGGAGCTGCTACATTTGTGTGGACAGTAGGTTTAGTCAAAGATCTATTATCCTTATCCTATGTCAATTAAGAGAAAAGTTTACGACGAGGAGTTCAAGATTCGAGCGGTTCGCCAGAGTTACGGAACCGAAAGCATAACAGTCCTGGCCAGTGAGCTTGGGATACGTCCGGAATTGCTCTATCGCTGGCGTGGCACCATGCAGAAAGAGGAGTCCAAGCGGTTCCCCGGCCACGGGAACAAGGCGATGACACCGGAAGAGGCAGAACTTGCGAGGCCCTCAAAATCGGCAAGAGTGGCTACTATGCCTGGGCCGAGGGTAGCCCGATTGATGAGAAAGGCCCATTTACGCATCAAATTGACGCGCAGGTTCGTCAACCCATGCACGCGGGGGTCACCGTCGTGGCAGCCTACAAGATGGCCCTCAGCAACCGCAGCCTCTGCAAAGGACTGATTTTTCACTCTGATCGTGGTGTACAATACGCCTGCAACGAGTTCAGGGAACTGCTCGGGAGGGGATAGATGGTCGTCCAGAGTATGAGCCGCAAGGGCAATTGTTAGGACAACGCCGTAGCAGAGAGCTTCTTCAAGTCCCTCAAGGCAGAGTAGCTCGATGGCACCCTCTTCAAAACACGCCAAGAGG
>JBFGVE010000006.1:0-51233 GCA_041565275.1 Bacteroidia bacterium | reverse complement strand
TTATTTCGATGTCCAAATATCAAATTTAAAACGATGAATATCCTATTTGCAATATTAGCAATGGTCTGCTCGGTCTTATTGATTCTGGTTGTTGTCGTACAGAACAGCAAGGGAGGTGGTCTTTCCAGCACTTTCGGAGCGTCTAACCTTAGCACAATGATAGGTAACCGCCGTGCTGCTCAGGACATCGAAAAGTTCACTTGGTACCTGATCAGTGGCCTGTTCGTTATCTCATTTGTAGCTAGTATCAGTACTTCTTCTGCGCCGATTGTAGAAAGTGAATCCTTTGGTAATATTTTGGAAGGTGTTCCGGCGGCAACTTCTATACCAACAACACCGACCACCAGTCCCGGTTTCAACCCAGCACCAGGTGGAGACGGTCCAGCTCCGTCTTCTGGGCAGTGATCGGATATTTTTCTCAAACAGTTGAATTTTATGATTACGTAGGTGTCCTCATTAGTTGAGGACTTTTTTATACATTCTCTAATTGTAGTTCATCGCTGTGACAAAGTTAAAGACCAAAGTTCGAGAAAAGCTCAATAATATCTCCTACGATCGCAGTGGCTACTCGGACAAAGATCTTCTGGATCTCTATCGAGGTTTATTGCTCCCCCGGATGATCGAGGAAAAGATGCTCATACTTCTTCGTTCTGGTAAAATCAGCAAATGGTTTTCCGGTATCGGACAGGAGGGAATCGCAGTAGGGGTCAGTATGGCCTTACACAAAGAAGATTATATCCTTCCTCTCCATCGAAACCTGGGGGTTTTTACCAGCAGAAAGATCGACCTTACCCGGCTTTTTGCCCAGTTTCAGGGTAAGAGAGAGGGTTTTACAAACGGTAGAGACCGCTCATTTCACTTCGGAACACCTGACCACCGAATCATCGGTATGATTTCTCACCTTGGAGCCATGTTACCGGTAGCCAACGGAATTTCATTGGCCTCCAACCTTGACAATGACCAGGTCATCTCTTGCGTATTTTCAGGAGATGGAGGTGCCTCCGAAGGAGATTTTCACGAAGCAATCAATGTTGCCTCTGTATGGGACCTTCCCGTCATTTTCCTGATCGAAAATAATGGGTACGGGTTGTCCACCCCTTCCAGAGAACAATTTCGTTGCAAGCAATTCATTGACAAGGCTATCGGTTATGGGATCGAAGGTTATCAAGTAGATGGCAATAATATTCTGGAGGTTCATCGCAAGACGAAAGAAATTGCTGCTCAGATGAGGAAGGATCGTAAGCCAGTCCTCCTGGAAGCTATGACTTTCCGGGTTAGAGGGCATGAAGAAGCTTCGGGGGCCAAGTATGTGCCTCAAGAGTTGTTAGATGAATGGAGAAAGAAAGATCCGGTCGTCAATTATGAAACTTTCCTGGAGTCAATTGGCCTGCTTACTGAAGAATCAATAGGTTCCCTTCGTGCTGGATACAAAAAGTTGGTCAACGATCATCTGGAGGAGGTTTATGCCTTGGATGAAATCCAGGCAGACAATGTTCGTGAGCTTAGGGATGTCTACGCTGCATTCGAGCAGCCTTCCGGAAGTGCCCCTGCAGCAGGCACACGGAAGCTCCGCTTTGTGGATGCCTGCAAAGAAGGCCTTCGGCAAGCCATGGAGAAGGATGATAAGCTCATCATCATGGGTCAGGATATTGCCGAATACGGCGGTGTATTTAAAGTTACAGATGGCTTTGTAGACCAGTTCGGTTCAGACAGGGTTCGCAATACACCGATTTGTGAATCCGCGATCCTGGGATCTGGAATTGGTCTGGCCTTGCGGGGTCGATCTTCAGTTGTGGAAATGCAATTTGCAGATTTTGTCTCTTGTGGGTTCAACCAGATTGTCAACAACCTCGCCAAAACGCACTACCGCTGGAACCTACCGGTTCGGATGACAGTGAGAATGCCTACTGGAGCTGGCTCCGGAGCCGGACCCTTCCATTCTCAAAGCAACGAAGGTTGGTTCGCCAAAGTTCCCGGCCTCAAATTGGTTTATCCATCCAATCCATATGATGCCAAAGGCCTGTTAACTACTTCTATTCTGGACCCTAATCCAGTGATCTTCTTCGAGCACAAAGGCCTTTACAGAAGTATCTCAGCTTCGGTTCCCGAAGCATATTATCTTCTGCCCATTGGTAAAGCAGCAACTATCCGTTCCGGTGAAGATATGACGATTGTCAGCTATGGCTGGGGGGTTCATTGGGCTCAGGCTGTTGCTGATGCCAACCCGGATGCCTCCATCGAAATCATCGACTTGAGGAGCCTGATCCCATGGGACAAAGAAACTGTGGCAGCCTCCGTTCGCAAGACCGGAAAGTGCCTTGTCGTACATGAAGACACCATCACGCTTGGAATAGGTGCGGAGATTGCTGCCTACATTGCAGAACATCTCTTTGAGTACCTGGATGGTCCCGTGAAGCGGGTCGCTTCCATCGACACTCCGGTTCCTTTCCACAAGAATCTGGAAGATTCATTCCTTGGCAGTACACGTCTCGCAGGGGCTGTTGCCGATCTGTTGGCGTACTAAGTGTTTTCAAATCCGGATCTCCTGTCAGCGCAATTATTTTGTAAATTTAGACATGCGAACAGCTTTATTTCCCGGATCATTTGACCCAGTGACGGTTGGCCACCTCGATATTGTTCGTCGTGGGGTTAATATTTTCGATGAGGTCATTGTTGCCATAGGTGAAAACAGCGCTAAGAAATTCCTCTTTTCCATGGAGGATCGCTTGGAGATGCTACGGTTGACATTTGCCCATATGGATCGGGTCCGAGTCACTTCCTTCAATACCCTCACAGTTGATTTGGCTGCCCAAGAAGGAGCAAGATTCCTTCTGAGAGGGGTGCGAGATACTGCAGATCTAGCCTATGAACGCCCCATAGCTACCATCAACAAATACCTGAATCAGGAAATGGAATCTGTTTTCCTTGTCTCCAGTGGTGATCTATGTGATGTTTCATCCACTCTGGTCCGCGAAGTCATTCGCTATGGGCGCAATCCACAAAGGTTGGTTCCTGATGCCGCGCTTTCACTGATTAAACGAAAGTACAATTTCGAATGATTGCGATCATTGGTGCCGGTATTACAGGTTTGTATCTAGGACATCTGCTCAAGAAGAAGGATGTCAATTTTCAGATTTTTGAAGCTGAAAACCGTACAGGAGGCAATATCAGGACCATTAGGGATGGACCTTACCAAATGGATATTGGCCCTAATTCTCTGCGGATGAACGGTGATTTCTATCAACTGCTTACCGATCTCAACCTGCACGACCAGGTTGTTTTTTCCAATCCGAAAGCAAAGAAGCGTTTTGTGCTTCGAGAGGGAAAATACCAGTCTATTCCTTTGTCTCCTCCTGCGCTCCTGTTCGGGACGTTTT
The DNA here is from genome assembly GCA_041565275.1 of Bacteroidia bacterium. Lineage (GTDB taxonomy): Bacteria > Bacteroidota > Bacteroidia > J057 > JADKCL01 > CAWUKT01. Next base: position 47,856 of record JBFGVE010000006.1, on the reverse strand, counting down.
TTAAATGGAAAGACCTGTGGAGATTGTGGAAAGAAAGAAAATTGCCAGCTAAAGATATTCACCATGAGTCTGTAGAAGCTTTTTTTACCCGACGTTTTGGGGGGCTGGTAAGCGATTACCTGGTAGGGCCCTTCATTTCTGGAATATTTGCCGGAGATGCCAAAGAGTTGTTGGTGGAATCTGCTTTTCCCCGAATCAAGGAATGGGAACGGGAATATGGTTCAGTCCTTAAGGGCTTCCTCAAAGGGCGAACAAAAAGTAAATTCAAGGGGATATTTTCTATGCAAGGAGGTCTAGGGCAACTGACAGACGCTCTGACTACTCACATGGGTGACCAGGTGCAAACAGGAATGTGTCTGACTGGTTTGGAGCAAGTACAAGGAGGAGCATGGCAATTAAATTTCAATTCAGGAGGCTCCATCAGGGCTGACAAAGTAGTTTTAGCTCTGCCTTCATATATTTCCGCGGAATTACTGAAAACATCCTATCCAGAACTGGCCAATAATCTTAGTCAAATTAACTATCCAGCGGTATCGGTTATCATTACTTCATACAAGCGGTCCGCTATTGGTCACCCTTTAGATGGATTTGGCGCTCTCAACAACCAGTTGGAGGATCGGAATACCTTGGGTACTATTTTCAGTTCATCTGTTTTTCCGGGGAGATGTCCTGACGACGAAGTTTTACTAACCACTTTTATTGGTGGAGCAAGGCAACCCGAGCGAGCAGAAGGAACAGATGAGCTTCTTTTGGCGTCCGTTGTGCAGGACCACTTCGAACTCCTCGACGCCAACCGTGCTCCTGTCTACCACAAGGTGATTCGCTGGCCCAAGTCCATTCCCCAGTATGATGTAACTGCCTTGGCTGCCCAACAAACCGTCAACAATCTGAATGATCAGGGACTTTACTTGGGCGGTAATTGGTCGGGAGGCATATCAGTACCTAGTTGTCTAAAAAAGGCTCAGTTTCTCTGTAAACAACTCACTGTAGGCTGAGGTTTGATTTCTGTAACTTGCACAAATGCTGCATATAAGCCGTGCCCTTTTCTGTTTGTCGATCATCCTCTTTGCCTTCTCAGCATTGGCAAGCCAATCCTATCCTATTCTTCGGTGGCAAAAATTCTTTGGTACTGAATTCAGCGACGATCCAAAGAGGTTGGTAAAATCTCCAGATGGAAATCTTTTCATCGGGGGCAATTTCGGCACAGATGATAGTAAGGATTCCTGTTCAGACATCTGGATTGCTAAATTAGATACCAATGGAAATATGCTATGGGAGCGCCGTTTAGGAGGAAGTGGATGTGAAGAAATGCGGGATATTTATGTCACTCCTGATTCTGGGATCATATTTGTCGGAATTACAAACTCTTTCTTTGAGCACCTCGAAAAGGGGCAGAAAGATTTTCAGGGTGACTATTTAATCGGCAAATTGAGCAAGGAAGGTGAAATTGATTGGCTGAAAACATATGGTGGGTCAGATATGGATCTAGCCTATTCCATCACCAAATCCATGGTTTGGGATGAATATTTGGTAGCAGGGATATCCAACTCCCGAAATTATGACGTTCATACAGATCTCCAGATGGCCAATATGTGGGCCCTCAAACTTGGTGAAAAAGGGGAGAAGAGATCCTCATGGGTTCTTGGAGGTTCGAGATCAGATTGGGCATATTCGATCTTTGGGTGCAGAAACGGAGACTACATATTCTGTGGATTTACCAATTCCGAGGATATCGAGGAGACCCGCTGGCGCATGAACGGTGATGGCTGGGTTGGACGAATAGATCGATACGGAGAAGTTATCTGGCAAAGGACCTACAGTGGAGAATTGGAAGACTATTTTACCAGAATCATAGAGGACAAAGATGGGAGGGTTGTATTGGTCGGTAATTTTGAATCAGAAAAAAAAGGGAAACAGTTTTGGTTTCTCAAGTTGACGGCAGATGGAAATAAGGTCTACGAGCGGATTTTTGGTGACCATATGGACGAATACGCTACCTCAATTGCTGAAACTTACGATGGTGGTTACATTATGACAGGTTATTCCAAGTACATCAATCTTGCCAATAAGTACATCAAAGGAGGAGAAGATTTTTGGGTTTTTCGCCTCAGTGGCCGCGGAGATGTGATTTGGACAAATACATTCGGAGGGCGCGATAACGAACGAGGGCTGGATATCATTGAATACAGGCCAGGCACTTATTTTGCTCTCGGAGTGAAGAATAATGATTTTGAAGCCAAAGGAGAGATCAAAAAGAAAGATGACTTCTGGTTGCTGCGCATTGATGAAAAGGCTTGCAGCGATTTGGATGTCGAATTGTACATTTCAGTGGATAATTATACTGCTTATACCGATCGTGGGTTCAAGCTGAAAGCTATTTGTAACGAGGGAGATAGCTTTCTTTGGGATTTCGGTGATGGAACAACCTCAGAGGAAAAGGAGCCAGTAAAAAGATATTCTAAGCCTGGTATTTATGAAGTCAAAGTCACTATTTTTATTAATGAAAACTGTACCAAGACAGTAAAACTTCCTCAAAACATAAGAGTTTGGTAAATTATAGTGATTTATAATGCGAGTTATGTCAAATCTATTTTCTAGCAGCTCTCCAGATCCATACCCTAGTCCTGATCCCAATATTAAGGTTGGGGAAGAAGCCGTGACCGTGCTGGTCCCTCAGTACCATGTAGTCTTATTGGATGACGACTACCACACCTATGATTATGTAATAGAGTTGTTGATGGATGTTTTTAACCATTCTGCTGAGACGGCTTATAAGATGGCTTGTGAGGTAGACTCGGTTGGAAGGGTGATCGTAGATACCACCCATAAGGACCGGGCAGAACTGAAGCGGGATCAAATCCACTCCTACGGCGCAGACTGGCGTATGGCTAGTAGCAAGCAAAGTATGTCTGCTATCATCGAGCCTGCCGATTGATCAATTGTGAAATGGCGATTTTCTCCGAGAAGATCTACTTTATCTGCTGGGTGAGGTCACCCATGATATTCAATGGTAAGCATATCATGGACCTTGAGTCCCAAAAGTTGTCCGGCAGAACCTTCGCGGATAGCTATTTCCAGATGGCCGGATTCTGAGAATATAGCGAGAGCTTCTCCTTTGGAGACATCGCCATAGGATGTTACGATTCTGGTAAGACGGAGGCTGCGAATGAAGAGTTGGAAAGACCTGTCACCTTTTAACCGTAGAAATTCATCTTTGGAAATATTGGTGATGGCATTTCCAAAGTGGTCTATGTGGAGGATTACACCGCGGAGTGAATTATCCGTATAAGCTGGCTCGCCCCAGAAAAACTCTTTGATTTTATAGACTTCTCCGAGTTCCCCTAACGGGCTTCCTGTAGCCAGCATGGCTGCACTTGGGGCCAACCTGCGGAGGGCAAGAAAAGCCTTTCCTTGATTCAAAGGAGGCATGAGGGAATCGTCTACTTTGATGTATTCCGCATTATCTCCCCTGCTTATCAAGCTAAGTACTCCGTTGTCTGGAGCAACAAATAGATGTTTTTGGTACTTCATGACCACGGTTCCAGTGCGAGAGGATCCTTCAGAGTCAATGGAGATCACATGAATGGTTCCCAACGGAAACTTACTAAAACAGCTATTCAAAATGAATGCTGCTTCCAAGATATTGAAATGTGAAATTTCATGCGATATGTCAATCAGTTGAACTCCAGGTGCCAAAGAGCATAGGACACCTTTCAGAGAAGCTGCATAATGATCACGGCTTCCCAGATCAGTCGTCAAGGTGATAATGGGCATTGACATTTTTTTCAAATATTTATGTATTTTCGTAGAAAGCAGAACCTATTAATCCACAATGGGACACAAAACTGAATTAATAAATTGACGCATCATAGTTTTTCCCTGGAGGCAATAAGTCCTTTAGATCTTTATGGAGTTAACAATAAACGATTTAATTCTCTCAAAGTCCGTTTTCCGTCTGTCAGGTTTATTGCTCGGGGACTCAAGCTTACATTGAAAGGGCCTGAGGAAGAGTTGGACGCTGCCCGAGAGACTGTGGAGTCTCTCATTGTGGAGATTGAACGGCGAGGTGGGATTACAGAGGAGCGCTTTGGCGAATTGGTTGCTGGCAATTACAAAGATAAAATAGAGGGAAATAATGTGGGTGAGGATGTGGATGATTTTATCTTGCATGGTACCCGAGGTGCGGTGATTAGAGCCAGGACAGGGGGGCAGAGGAAAATCTTGGAATCTTCCCAAAAGAATGATATAATCTTTGCTTTGGGGCCAGCTGGCACCGGCAAAACCTATATGGGGGTTGCCATCGCTGTGAAGGCCCTGAAAGAAAAGCAAGTCAAGAAAATCTTTTTAGTCAGGCCTGCAGTAGAAGCAGGTGAAACCCTTGGCTTTCTTCCGGGAGACTTGAAAGAGAAAGTAGATCCCTACCTAAGACCTTTGTACGATGCTCTAGAGGATATGATTCACCGGGAAAAGCTGAAGAGCTACCTTGAAAAAAATGTAATTGAGATTGCTCCCCTGGCTTACATGAGAGGAAGGACCCTCAGTGATTGCTATGTTATCCTTGACGAGGCTCAAAATGCTACAGAGAACCAATTCAAAATGTTTTTGACTCGATTAGGTAAAGGAGGCAAGATTATTGTCACTGGAGATGACAGCCAGATCGACCTCCCCCAAAACCAGCGCTCTGGTTTACTCCAGGCAACCCGCTTACTCAAAGGAATCCCGGGCATCGATATGATCAGATTAACAGTTCTCGATGTTGTACGTCATAAGTTGGTCAAGAAGATCATCAAGGCATACGAAAAAGACGAAGAGAATTAGGGTTTGACAGAATAATTCACAGTCTTCTCTATATCTGATCTAAAAAACTTGCCTTTGGGAGAAAAACTTTCTTTTATTGACCTCTCATCAAGGCACAAATGGAAGATACCAAAGATCCCAGAAAGGAAAATGAGCCGCTGAAGGAAGAGAATTCCGTGAAGCCTGCGGATATTGGAGTTGACCCTCAGAGTGAGAAGGGAGGGGATATGCCGTACCTTTTCAGCCAACTGGTATTCATTTTGAAACTGATATTCAACAGTTTCAAGGAGTTGGTATTGAAATTTATCAATATCAGAGACTCTACGGACATTCGGAAAACCATTAACAATATCCACAGTGGGATTGAGCTCAAGGGCTATAATATTTGGATATTAATTGCTTCTGCTGGATTGGCCTGTATCGGACTGGACACAAATTCTGGTCCTATCATTATAGGAGCGATGCTTATTTCCCCCCTAATGTCCCCTATTTTGGGAATTGGGCTTGCCATTGGTATGAACGATCGGACCATTCTTTTTCGATCCGCCTACAACTTTGGAATAGCAGTTGCAATCAGCCTGGGAACGGCCTTTATCTATTTCCTGTTGTCTCCATTGGCCAACGAAACCCCTGAAATCCTTTCCAGAACAACTCCAACCGTTCTTGATGTAATGGTCGGCTTTTTCGGGGGTGTTGCTGGTATTGTGGCAGGTTCAAGGAGAGAAATTACCAACGCGATACCAGGTGTAGCCATCGCTACGGCATTGATGCCACCGCTCTGCGTGGCAGGCTATGGTCTTGCTACCTTCCAGTTCCATTATTTTGCAGGCGCATTTTACCTGTTTTTTCTCAATGTCGTCTTTATTTCTCTGGCTACTTTTCTCATCGTCCGATTCCTCAATTTTCCGCTCAAATCAGAGGTGACTCTGAACCTATTGAAAAATTTCAAGATCGGAGTCGTTATCTTTGTATTGGTGGTTTTGATTCCTGCGGTGGTTATTTTTATCGGGGTCATAAAAGACCAGAGGGAAGCCTACAGAATTCAGTCTTTCACCAATGATAAGTTTCCTAATACAGATTTTGCGGTAGAAAAAACTCAGGTCATTGAACGGGATGATACTACATTTTTGATGATCTCTATTGCAGGAGCAAAGTATATATCCAATGATACCATAGAATCCTGGCAGTCCCAGTTGGACTCAAGGTACGGGTTGGGAAAGATGCTGCTCCGCATTTTTCAATCCAAGTCTAATCCTAACGACCGTGAGCAGATCGCACAAGCCATGCATGCGGAAATCAACCGAAGGTTTGATGAGTATGAACAAGACAGGAGTCGATGGCTGACTGCTCAAGATGAGGTTGAAAGGTTAAGGGCGGAGCTAAAGTCGGTTAGGGAAGGGTCACTACCTATTCTGGAGATCAGAGAGGATATCCAAGATTTTGTCCCTGAATGTGTCTCTTTTGAGGTAGGAGAGGTGCGGGTATGCGACCTTTCTGACGTGGCCAATCGGGATCCGGGCAAAGATGAATCCGTTCTTACAGTAGGTCTGATTTGGCTTGACAGCCTCAATGCAGGAGTAATGGAAGACAGGAAAAAACTCCTTGCCAAGCGTATTAGAGAAAAGTATAAAATTGGGAATCTGAGATTGGTGGACATGAATACCCCTTTGATCATTTACGATATTGATGGAGGGGACGATTCTGTTGACACTGAGGAATAGGTCTCTTTGCCCGTAGTGAGATATTTCATTCGGAAAGTACAGCTGAACTAACGTACCCTTCCGAACAGTAGTCGATATCAGTAATGCGGGATTTATCTTTATCCAGCTTCAGATCATTAGACCAAGACTTTCCATGAGCAGAAAAGTTCCTGCCCCTGCAAAATAGCCGATCAATGCCAGCCAACTGATGCGATTCAGGTACCAAAAGAATTGAACTTTCTCAATTCCCATGACTGCAACACCAGCAGCAGAACCTATGATCAGTACGGAACCTCCCGTTCCAGCACAGTAAGCTAGGTATTGCCAGAAAGTGGCATCTGTGGTAAGTTCAGGGTACTTAGACTCAGGATACATTTCGATGGCACCCGCTACAAGAGGAACATTATCAACTATGGATGAGAGAAGGCCAATGGCAGTCACTGTGATCTCCCGACTAGGGATTGAATTGTCTAGCCAAGTGGCTAGTTCTCCGAGCAGTCCGGATACCTGAAGGGCGCCAACGGCAAGGAGAATACCCAAAAAGAACAGCATACTGGATGTATCAATCCTTTCCAGGGCATGAGCAGGGGATAGCTTCTCTTTAAATTTATCCTGTTTAGACTTGTTGAGAAACTCTGTAGCAGCCCAGAGAAGACCTAAACTGAACATCATTCCCATAAATGGTGGGAGATGGGTTACGATCTTGAAGACAGGTACAAATACCAAACCAGCGACTCCCAGGATCAGAACCAAGCGTTTCTCACGTTCCGAAGTGATATCTTCTTTTTCATGGAGCTGAGGAGGAGAGGTTACATCACCTTTGAGAGTAAAGGTTAAAATAGCCAACGGAGCCAGTAAACTAATAAGAGAGGGCAAGAAAGTGTTGACAATGATGACAGGTGCAGTGATCTTGTCATCTATCCAGAGCATGGTTGTAGTAACGTCACCGATAGGCGACCAAGCACCACCTGAATTGGCTGAAATGACGATTACACCAGCAAAGAGTAACTTTGTTTCTCGATCTTCCATCAACTTGCTTAGCAGCGAAACCATTACAATGGAAGTTGTTAAATTGTCCAAGGCTGCAGAAAGAAAGAAGGTGAGAATTGAGATCATCCAAAGCAATTTTACTTTGTTGGTGGTCTTAATGTTTCGGGTGATCACGTCGAATCCACCATGGATGTCTACCAACTCGACAATAGTCATCGCTCCAATAAGAAAAAACAAGATCTGAGCAATCTCATCGACATGGTAGCCTAGTTCATGGAGAACGAAATGGGTAGGGTCGCCATGATCAGCATTGGCGAGATATTCTGAGTAAGTATCGAGTCCAGGCACCAACTCATTTGCAGCAAGGATGTAGATACTCCAGCAGATCACACCAGTGATGAGGGCGGATGCTGCTTTATTAATCTTCAACGGATGCTCAAATGCAATGGCTACGTAGCCAAGAATAAAAATTATGAGAATGATTGTCTCCATGCTGCACTATTAAGATCGACGGCCTTTACTTCAATGCCGTTCCTAAAAATCAATTCAATGACTCGCAAGGTAGTAAACTACCTACAAATTAGACAGTCCAGACAGGGAACATTTAGGTGGCCTTATCTAGTTTGTCCAATGCTATCTCTAAACCTGTCTGCCAAAGTCCTTTACCACTTGGATTTCGCTGGTAGATATGCTGGAGAGCTTTTTTGATTGTAACAGAGGTATCCTGAAATATTGCATCATCGGCCAGAGGACCAGCAGATCCCATGAAATAGGCAAAGGCGCGTGCCATCCCACAATTTGCTATAAAATCTGGAATAACGGCCAGGGTGTTATCGGCATGGATCGAGGTCGGCCCCAAGAATATTTCTCCATCTGCAAAGGGGACATTGGCTCCAGGGGATATCACTTCCATTCCTGTTCTCACCATTTCATCCAGTTGGGAACGATCGATGATCCGGCTCCTGGCACATGGTAGAAAAATTTCTGCATCTACAGACCAGATTTTTTCATTCAATTCCTCGTAGGGAATCATGTCAGGTGCAGAAAGGGTACTGCCATTTCGGGTAAAAAATAATTCTTTAATTTCTTTGTGTGTAAATCCTTCTGGTTTAATAAGCCCACCATTACGATCAATGATACCAACAATGGACAGACCTGCCTGAGATATATAGTAGGCGGCTGCACCACCCACATTTCCAAAGCCTTGCACGATAACCCTTTTTCCTTTCCAGCCTTTTCTAAAAATGTCGTAATAGTGCCTTACGGCTTCGACGACACCCCATCCTGTAATCATATCGGCCACTACCCAGGTCTGTGAACCAGCCGGATCATAAATGGGGTCATTGAGAATCTTGCTAACTCCACGTTGCAGACGGTCAATCATTTCCTGCTTTTTCAAGGCACTGGGCTTGTAATGGCCGACTGTTATTCCTTCTTGACAGTGTAAGAGGCCCAGGGATTTCGTGATTGGGAGAACTTCCTTGACCTCATCAACGTTAAGGTCACCCCCTGTGCCATAATAGCTCTTCAGCAAAGGCAAAATGGCAGCGAACCAACGGCGCAGTACGCCACCTTTACGTGGATCTTGTGGGTTAAAGTTGATCCCGGATTTGGCACCCCCTATTTGAGGACCGCAAACGGAGAATTTGATCTCCATGGTCTTTGCAAGAGAAACGACTTCGTGTTTGTTTAGCCCTTCGCGCATCCGGGTGCCACCTCCGGCCGCACCACCACGCAATGAATTGATCACGACCCACCCATGAGCTTCCGTTTCACTATCATTCCACTCAAAGACGATCTGTGGAGGATTATGTTCAAATGACTTTAGTTTATTGAGCATCATTTTATGAGGAATTCAGCTACTTATCCAGAGTTTCAAGGTGCAAAGGTAGTTAAATCTCTCCTGTAATCTGATCCTTTGAATGCATGGTAGAGAGAAGATCAGCTATCTGGTACCAATTCCATTCTTAGAGGATTCGGCCCCGTAGAATTATAGAGTATTAACATGTTGGGGGTTAATTTCTCAATGTCTATATGTTTTTCTTGTTGGGTTATGTCATCAATTGTAGTGAGAATCCTACCATCATTAGCCAGACTCCATGTACCCCTCTCAAAGGAGCCCAGCAATATTTCATAACGGCCATTGCCATCTGAGAGGTTATCGAGCGGATTTTAGTCAACAAAATCAATCAGCATACATTTCAATTGGTGGACAGGTACACACCAGATTTCTATCTCCATATGAATTGTCGATCCTACCTACTGGTGGCCAGAACTTATCCTTACGCAAGTAAGGAAGTGGGAAGGCAGCAGCTTCACGACTATATTTATGGTCCCAATTATCATTGATGACATCAGCCATTGTATGAGGAGCATTTTGGATGACATTGTCATGAGGGTCAGCCAGTCCACTGACGACATTCTGAATCTCTCGGCGAATACTTATCATAGCATCGGCAAATCGGTCAAGTTCCGCTTTGGATTCACTTTCGGTGGGCTCAATCATCATAGTTCCGGCTACAGGAAAACTCACTGTGGGTGCATGAAAACCGTAATCAATGAGACGTTTTGCAATGCTTGCAGCTTCTATTCCAGCTTTTTTAAAGGCTCTCAAGTCAATGATGAATTCATGTGCAACCCGGCCTTTTTCCCCAATATAGAGCACATCATAGTCTTTTTCCAGTCGTGTTTTAAGATAATTCGCATTAAGAATAGCCACTTTGGTAGAGTCGGTCATTCCATTTGGCCCCAGCAATCGGATATACCCATAGCTGATGAGGAGAATAAGCGCACTACCCCAAGGAGCAGCTGAAACTGCAGAGATTGCTTTATCACCACCAACCTGAGCATAAATGTGTCCGGGAAGAAAAGGAGCCAGTTTATCGTTTACGCAGATGGGACCCATTCCAGGTCCACCTCCACCATGTGGGATGGCAAAGGTTTTGTGGAGGTTAAGGTGGCATACATCTGCCCCGATATTGGCAGGTGATGTTAGTCCTACTTGAGCATTCATATTAGCACCGTCCATATAGACAAGACCTCCATTGTCGTGGATGATCTCACAAATTTCACGGATAGCAGCTTCAAACACCCCATGGGTAGAAGGGTAAGTGACCATCAAAGCGGCTAATTTTTCCTTGTACTGAATAGCCATCTCACGGAGTGTTTCTATTTCGATATTCCCGAGTTCATCACAAGGGGTGACGACCACTTCCATGCCCGCCATCACAGCTGAAGCGGGATTGGTACCATGAGCAGAAGAAGGTATTAACACAACATTGCGATGCCCTTCGTTGCGGTCCAGATGATAAGCACGTATTGTCATTAGGCCTGCGTACTCTCCTTGGGCTCCTGAGTTAGGTTGCAAAGAAGTTGCCGTAAATCCGGTTATTTCATTGAGGTACTGCTCCAGGCTTGTGATTATTTCGATATATCCTTTGACCTGCTCAATTGGGGCAAAGGGGTGAATGTTAGCGAACTCAGGCCAAGTGATCGGCATCAATTCCACAGCGGCATTCAATTTCATAGTGCATGATCCCAAAGGGATCATGGAAGAAGTGAGAGACAGATCCCGGTTCTCCAGGCGTTTGGTGTAGCGCATCATTTCCGATTCGCTCCGGTATGAATTGAATATTTTATGCTGAAGATAGGGAGTATTACGTGCGATGGAATCCGGATAGTTCAGGTTTAGATCGTTGATTTTAGACAATAAGCTTCCGCCAGAATAGGATTTGTTGTTGGCCGCTGCAAAAGCAGTCAACAAGATATCCAATTCTTCAAAAGTAGTGGTTTCATCTACTGAGATACCAACTTCAAAGTCGCTGATATAGCGGATATTAACTTTTTTTGCTTCTAGGTTACTCCTCAGCATATTTATATCCGAATCTCCGATTTCGATATGGAGGGTATCAAAATAGTATTTATTTGTTTGTTTGAACCCCAAAGCTTCCAACTCTCGGGCGGCTGACTTTGCTAAAGCATGGACCCGCAGTGCAATCTCCTTTAGACCCTCTGGTCCATGGTAGACTGCATACATCCCAGCCATTATAGCAAGTAATGCCTGGGCAGTACAGATATTCGAAGTCGCTCTCTCTCGTTTGATATGTTGCTCACGTGTTTGCAATGCCATCCGCAAACCAGGATTTCCTTTTTTGTCCCTAGACACTCCAATAATTCTTCCGGGAATTTGACGCTTGAATTTATCGACGCAGGCAAAAAAGCCAGCATGAGGACCACCAAAACCCATCGGCACCCCAAATCGCTGGGTGTTGCCAACAACGATGTCAGCACCCAACTCACCTGGAGCTTTAAGAATACAAAGCGCCAGCAGGTCACTGGCCATCACAACGTAGGAACCAACTTTTTTGGCCTTGGCTATCTGCGAACTAAGATCAAGGATTTCTCCCTTTTGACCGGGGTATTGGAGTAGGATACCAAAGGTTCTTTCGTCCGGTTCCATGGAGTCAGTTACAACCACTTCAATGTTGAGCGGCTGGGCTCTGGTATACAACAGTTCGAGGGTCTGCGGAAAAATTTGGTCAGAAACTAAAAATTTATTGATCGGTTCTCCTTTGTTGCGTTTGTTCTTGTCTGCAAAGATCATAGTCATGGCTTCTGCGGCAGCGGTTGCTTCATCCAAAAGAGATGCATTTGCCAATTCCATACCCGTTAGATCACTGACCATAGTCTGGAAATTCAGCAATGCTTCCAACCTGCCTTGTGCGATCTCTGCCTGATAAGGTGTATACTGAGTATACCAACCAGGATTTTCAAGAATATTACGCTGGATAACTGGAGGAATCTCCGTTCCATAATACCCTTGACCAAGGAAATTGGTATAGATCTGATTCTGCTGAGACATTTGTCTCAACGTTATGGTGTATTGGTACTCGGTGAGAGCTTCAGGATTTTTCAAGGGCCGGTCATTTCGGATGGAAGGCGGGTCGGTTTGGTCAATCAATTCATCCAGTGACTCAACACCTATTGTGTCAAGCATCGCACTACGTTCAGTTCCGTGTGGCCCAATGTGACGGTTCAAAAAGCGATCTGTAGAGAAGAGGTTGGTATTCATATCTTGCCTTCGTTGTGATCCGAGATTATAGATGTTTAAATCTAAATTTAAAGCAAAAAATAGAACAAATGTTCAGCCCTCTTCGTCCGTAATTCATTTTTTACCACTATTGCCCGACTTAAGTCATTTTTAATAGCGTTTTTCTTAACATCGATCAGGGATGTTTGGAATTTTATTGATCCGTCGCTGGTGTCGGCCACCCTCAAAGTCAGATGAAATGAACAATTCGGTCATTTGAATTGCAGCCTCCAACTCAACAAAGCGTTGTGGTAAGCAGAGGATATTGGCATCATTATGGGACCTCGCCAGGACCGCCAAGTCATCTTTCCAGGCCAAGGCAGCTCTGACATGAGAGTATTTGTTGGCTGTCATACAGACCCCATTGCCAGAGCCGCAGATCAGGATGCCCAGAGATATGGAACCATCGTTTACTGCTTGGGCAAGTGGATGAACAAAGTCCGGATAATCTACAGAGTCAAGAGAGTGAGTCCCGAAGTCCTGGATTTTGTACCCTTTGGTCTCCAAATGTGACTTGATGGCCTTTTTGTATTTAAAGCCAGCGTGGTCACAACCAATCGCGATGAGCTTGTTGTCTGACATGTTATCTTGATTTCAAAATTTTATCTTCAATTTTGTCTATTCCAGAGATGTAGAAATCCGGTCATATCCGATTGGATCTGCTTTCAGTTATCTCTTCCGATCGCTCCTTCCGGGGGACGCAGATCGAAATCGTCATCTTCGCTGTTTTTGCCATCAGTATCTTTTTCCTCTTCATCACTATACCCCTTCTTATCATCCTCTACAGTGCCAAAATTCACCTCCTCTTGACCAGCAGGTTGTACAGCTGCTCCAGGTTCTATCTTTTCTTGCTCTTTTAAGCGTTGTTTATACTCTTCCTCTTTCCCTCTGCGCCATTCATCATCTTTTACTTTTCTATCGGCCTCCCGCTTCTGATTCTTACGGAGTACCCGGGCACTGATACCAATTCCGATTTCATATAGGCCAATCAGTGGTAGGAAGATCAAAATCTGGCTAGCGGGGTCGGGTGGCGTAATAATCGCTGCGATAGCGAGAAGTACCACCACCGCATGCTTTCGGTATTTTCGTAGCCATTTGGGGGTGACAAAACCGATCTTGGAAGCATAATAAATTCCTACCGGCAACTGAAAAAGGAATCCGCTTCCGAATAGCAAAACCAATATAAAATTCACAACATCACCGATTCGCCAGATATTTTCAGCTTCGTCAAACAATATGAAACTACTGAGAAAAGTAATGGAGAATGGAAGAATGATAAAATAACCAAATAGTACCCCCATGAAAAATAAGAGGCTGGAGTAAAAGACATTCCAGCGGACAAGCCCTCTTTCTTTCCTGTTTAGAGCAGGCTGTACAAAGCGCCATATTTCCCAGATGACATAGGGAAAAGCGCATATAAGTCCGCCGAAGAAGGCATAGAGGAGAGCCTTCATGAATTGCTCGTAAGGAGATGTAGCCTGGAATTTAACAAAACTACCCTTTTGGGTCTGGACCGAGAGGCCGTTAAATTTACCGTTGCTTAGGAATTGTTCAACGGAAAATTGAATTCGGACTGGCTGCCGCTGCGTCTTAGGTCCATTTAAGTTGGGATTGGTGAGGAAGGGATCAGCAATTGGAGCAGAGATGTTAGTCTGCTCTGTATCATACAGCGGAATAAGGATGGAGTCAGTTCCATCGGTGCTGGGGTAATTCTGAGAGCTATCCAATGAATCAAGGTTAACTTGAGCAGCGGTTGCCTCCACCTCATCACCCCCGTCTTGCAATGGCTGATTTTCATTTAGACCTGGATCTAGAACATTCAATCTTTGGCAAGTATCGTTCAGGTCGCTTTCGCCATTGTCTGGAACAAAATCTCCCGGTTCAGGAGGGTTATCTTGGACGTTATTACCCTCTCCTTCATCCGTGGGTAGCCACATGTAGCCTTCTAATGTGAGGCTATCAGGAGACTCTAATTCAACCTCTTGAATCCGGATATTATTGTTACACAGTTGTCCAAAATAATTACAGAGAACCCGGTAAGTGACAAAATTCTTGTCGAAGGGAGACATGAATACCCCGCCAATAATTTCAACCCGATAAGAAAAAAGGAAGATTGAAAAGATAAGAACAGCCACAATACTTCGGATAATATGCCAGCGTAAAGCCTCGAGATGATCCAGAAAGGACATCTCACCATCCTTGTTTTTCTTCTTTGTTTCACGCCATGAAAACAAGCCCATCTTAGATTATTATCCGGATTCCAATCACTCAAAAGTTATTTCTATCAATTTATAGTCGTTGCCAACCGGATTTCCTACTCCCATCAAAAGCATTTTATCGCTGGAAATCATAGAGCTTCTGCTTGGATAAAATAGATAAGTAGCCCTGTCATTTGATGCTAGTTTTATGTGGCTGGTAGACCCATTCAGCAGGTCAAAGCTGGAACACATAATTTTTCCTTGAGCACCACGCTCATTCAGGTAAACAAAGTTTAACTTCCCTTTTGAAATCCCTCTACAGTAGGAAAGCAACCTCCCACTGTTGTAATCTCGCTGGTTTTTCTCGAAAAAATTAGCCCAAATGGCTTCACCTGATTCCTTTTCGATTGCTATTGTAGCGACATCCTTGTACAGGAACTGGGGTTGATTGTTGTGATTTTGGGTGAAATGTTCTTCCATGATCCAGTAAAGCTTACCATCAGACTCCACTATTTCAGTCTTACTGAAATTAGCTTGCCTTTTTTGATACCGATCCAACCAATTTTGTGGGAACTCCATTGAATAATCGTTAATTAGCTCCAATTCCCGCTCTAGGTCAAACAGTTGGTAAACGATTTTGTCCCAACTAAGGGCTGCATCATAGCGCCTGGAACCATTGAGAAACCCATTGTGGATACCATCTGACAGAATGCCGAGGAAGGCCAGTTCACCTTTATTGGTAATGTAGATGGAACTCTCAGGCAAAGAGGCATTGGGAAAGTTCAACTGGTATTCAGTATACTTGTTCTCCCTATGATTGTAACGAACGATGATTGGGCGGTGAATTGTATCCTTAGCTGAATTGGTTACTTCTTCACAGACGAGCAGGAAATATGCATGCCCTCGCATGTCCACAGCTACTTGCTTGATCAGGTACTTACCGTCTACTAGATGAGGAATGGACAAAGTCCGCCCCCAGGTTTTTTCCCCATTTCCATCCCAAACTGCTGCCATAACGGTCCTCTTACTGGCAATAGAGGTAGGGTTATGTCCAAGCCACAACATCTTACTTTTATCAGGTGAAAATGCAAACTGATCAATGAAATCCTTTTTTTCCTTCCTTGAATAAGACGAAACAATGTTCAGACCACCCACAGGCTGACCCTCAGGTGAGAACAACTGCATCTTTACTTGGTCTCGCTTGGCGGTAGGGGAGAACTGATAGCCAATCACGGCTATATTATTGTCGAATCGGGCCAATTGGATGATTTTCCCCATTCGGGCAGCATTTTGTTGGGTAATGGGCTGGAACCATTCCTCCTTCCAATCCTTGTTATAACTCTGTAGGTAATAGTTAGCAAACTTCTTCCCTTGGCCCTGAGGCCAATACTCCATATACGCAAAGCCACCATTGATATTTGGGATTATCTCAGATGGATAACCAATTCCTGCAATAGAATACCCTACATCGAAGGATTGTTCGTAAGTAATCTTTTGAGAAAAAATGGTACTGAACATGCCTAACGTAGCCAGTAACGAGAAGAGAATCAACTTCTTCATACAAGTTTGTCCTAATTAAGATTAATTGCCAAACGCCAGTTACAATTAACGGGAATTAGTCCGATAAAGATTCAAGCTTGCACGATTTCTGCGTAGAGGGGAAAGCTTTCCATCTTCTTCCGGATTTCTTCGGCAATAGAGCGCTGTAAATCTGAATCTGTCGGACGAGACAGCACTTCATCGATATTGTTAGCTATAAAAGCCATATCTCTTTCCTTGAAACCCCGGGTGGTTATAGCTGGGGTCCCGAGCCGGATGCCACTCGTGATGAACGGGCTTTCTGTGTCAAAGGGAACCATATTTTTGTTGCATGTGATCCCTGCTCTTTCCAGAGATTCTTCAGCGATTTTACCTGTAATTCCTTTGTTCCGAAGATCAATCAAAACCAAATGGTTGTCAGTTCCCCCGGAAATGAGGTGATACCCCTTTTGAAGAAGGTGGTTGGCCAGAGTTTGGGCATTGCGTATAACTTGCCCGCAGTAAGCGGAGTATTCAGGCTGGAGA
Organism: Bacteroidia bacterium; assembly: GCA_041565275.1. Classification (GTDB taxonomy): domain Bacteria; phylum Bacteroidota; class Bacteroidia; order J057; family JADKCL01; genus CAWUKT01. The sequence continues at coordinate 31,018 of JBFGVE010000006.1, read as the reverse complement.
GCCTCACCAAAGGCAACTGCTTTGCCAGCAATCACGTGCATTAGTGGCCCTCCTTGGGTACCTGGAAAGACTCCCGAGTCAAGAATACTACCCAACTTGCGGATTATACCTTTTTTGTTAGTGATACCCATTGGGTTACCTTTATTCTTACCTGCCATGATCATACCACCTCTGGGACCGCGAAGGGTCTTGTGGGTCGTAGTGGTAACAACATGACAGTGAGGCATAGGATCGTTTAGGAATTTGGTGGCGATCAAACCAGCCGGATGTGCAATGTCACCCAAGAGTATTGCACCGACCTCATCGGCAATCTCACGTAGCGTTTTGTAATCCCAATCACGGGTATAAGCACTCGCACCACAGATCAGCATTTTGGGTTTCTCCCGCAGGGCCGTTTCCCGTACCCGATCATAGTTGATAGTGTTAGTACCTTCTTCTACACCGTAAAAAGTGGCACGGTAAGTCTTTCCTGAGTAGTTGACAGGACTACCGTGGCTGAGGTGTCCACCATGAGAAAGGTCAAAGCCAAGAATAGTATCACCAGGTTTGAGACAGGCAAGCATAACTGCTGTGTTGGCCTGGGCTCCGGAGTGAGGTTGTACATTTACCCACTCGGCACCAAACAATTTCTTGGCACGTTCCCGGGCAAGCTCTTCTACCTCATCAACAAATTCACAACCCCCGTAATAGCGTCTGCCTGGCAGACCTTCTGCATACTTATTGGTCAGAATAGAACCGACGGCCTTCAAAACCCGGTCAGATACAAAATTTTCGGAGGCAATTAGTTCAATTCCTTCCAATTGCCGCCTCTTTTCTTTCTCAATAATATCGAATACCAGATCTTGCATGCGGTAAACTTACGGAATTTTTCTACTTCCATGATCCAGACCTCACTGGTTTTTACTCGTGAGTGCGGATAGCTGGACTGGAACATTTAACGTTGGAAAAAAACGCCTTAATGTGCATGACCACAGCGCAGATTATTGAGCAACCCTGCTACCCACAAGAATGGGCAATCGCTCTTCCAGGTAGTTAATGGCTTCTGTTTCCCAATTCCTCCAATGCCTACTCATTAGGATCGCTTTGCCATACTGTTCAATTGGAGAACCTTCAAATATCTGAATCACTGCTTCCAGTTGGTCATTTGATTCGAATTCAGGTAAAAATCGGTAAGCTGTCCGAAGGATTAAAACTGAGAATTCCAGATTGGATTTGTGCATTAATCTTTTTTGGTATTGCCATAAATGGTCTGGGTTTAAGTCTTGTTGCAATTGTTGAATGAGTTGCCATTCCAGGGAATAATTTTCAGTTATCAAGGCCTTCCGAACATATATTCCTGTTCTCACCAAGGGCCATTTTCGCAATAAAGCTTCAGGCAATCCATTTTTGCTCTCTCGAATTGGTTCATACATTTCCCGGAACCGTGGGTCAGAGAGGAGCTGGCGGTAGGTTTCACACCAGGGACCGTGCACCTCTACTAAATCCGGTAAGGCATAGTTAAAGAAATATTCAACCTGTTGAGCGGGCCGATCCCGGAAGTGGGCCATAATAGGTGAACCAAGATATCCTAAATCAGTGAGGTTGAACAGCTTAGTATAACTGAGTTTTCCGAGATCAGGGGCAGCAACATTGAGTCGATGAAGTTTGTTCTCCCTGGCAAATTTTTCCCCTTCTAGAATGATTTCCTCGTTGATCACGGCGGAACAACAGAGTGGATGAGGCTTGCCGGCCCAAGCAGGTACATAGATAATGAAAATGAAAAGGGTAACAGGAACCAGAATAGACAATACGAGATTTTTTTGTTTAAAGAGCTGAAGCTGGCTGAATTGCCAAGTTAAAAGGAGTGATATAAAAGGAACAAGGAAGGTGGTGCTGCGCCCGGGATCCAAGCGTGTCATACCAAAGATTGCAGGGTTGAGGAAAACTGTCGCAGTCATGACGCCGGTAATGATCAGGAAGAATTGACTGTCACGGTTCACTTTGGTGAAAGGGAGAAAAAAGAGAAGGGGCAAAAGGAACCAAACACCATGGCTATTAGCGATTATACGTGCCCATCTCAGTGATTCGATCAGGTGATCAAGATTCTTACCCCACAGATATGAAATATTTTGCTGGACATCAATTCCTTGGGCCAGCCCCGAGTTGGGAAGGAGAGTTCCAAAGTAATACCACCGCCAAAATTGGTAGATTCCCCAAAAGGTGAAGGCCAAGCCAATGAGGTGAAAGGAGCGCCAGGTACGGTATTCTGAATACCACATTAATGCCCAGGTAAGGGCCATAGGAGCAAGGTGGAAGATGCTGTCAAGGCGTGAAATGCTTGCCAAAAAGAGAACACCTGCCCATCTAAATTGAATATGATCTCCCCGGAAGGCCCGGAACAGGAGTAAAGCAGATCCCATAAATAGTACGTGGGTCCATGGGTTTTCCATACCGGAAGCATGCCACAGATAGAAAGAATGGTGAAATTGCATGAACCAGGCCGCAAAGAAACCGCCCATCAATCCCATGATCCAGTTTTTTTCAAAGAATTGAAGGAAGATAAAGCCTAATAAAAAGGTACAAAGCAGGGTTTGAATATCTGCGAAAGTATCCCATCCAATACCTGTCAGTCCATATACCGCAGCATAAATCCAGAATTGAACAGGGGAAGAGAATCCCTCCAGGCGCTTTCCTGAAGGATCAACCCCAATATGACCGTAGTCGACAAAATTTCGGGCATGACTTAAGGTAATGACCCCATCATCCCGGTATTTAAATGTTTCCGGATCAAGATTCCCATAGCCGAAATAGAAAATTCCCAGAAATACCAACCCACCTAGACTTCCGTAGATAAACCTTGTGGAACAGATTGATCTGAGGAGTACCTCAGTGAGGTCGGATGCCAGCTGACGGATCATTTTAGAGGATAACGAGAATTAAGATGTCCAGTGCCTTTTCAAAATTAGGCTACGAGCGCTATCATGGATATTTCCACCTTTAGATCCTTGGGCAGGGCGTTCACCCATATTGTCTCTCTTGCAGGGTAATCACCAGCGAAATAGTTACTATACACCTCATTGACAGCATTAAAATCTTCGCCGGGAGCAAGAAAAATATTGGTCTTGATAACTTGGGAAAAACTAGATCCCGCAGCTTCTAGCACAGCGGATAAATTGGACATCACCAATTCGGCTTGCTCCTTCAGACTTCCGCGTACGGGCTGTTGGGTGGTGGGATCAATAGCTATCTGACCGCTGAGATAAGCAATGCCATGGATAATGACTGCCTGTGAGTAGGGTCCGATGGCTCTTGGAGCCTTATCGGTGTAGACAATAGTACGAGACATGAAATGTTATTTTAAATGAAAATTAGGGATTTTTCTCCATTGTCATGTTGGCTGAGGTCTTTTTATGAGGTATTTAAGAACTTGGAGACAAGTTCTCAGTTATTCAAATTTTTCCAAAATATAATGTTATCTTTTTCCCTCTTTTTTTTTCGGTTCAAAGTTCTGACAGTGAAAGAGATACCAAATAATTACTTGGGTAAAGTGAAAAAAAAATCATTGTTTTCCATAGTTGTCTTGCAACTTTATTCCTAGAAAGCTAATATTGGCTGTCTGGTAAGGCAATCGTTATTGTGAGGACAGTTATACAGAGTTAGATAAAAAAGTTTAGGAAGCGCTGTTCTTAATGAACGGTATTTGGTTGAGAAGGGAATAGAAATTTAGAGACCCTAAAGCGGTTGGTATGTGAAAATCTTCAGAAGTGAACGGTACTACGTTCCACCAAGGTTTTTTAAACCTAGGCGTATTTGGCCCTTAAGAAAACCTTAACTTCACTCCATAATTTGCGCCTTGATTGTAATAGAATATGAAAAAAGCTTTATTCAGTCTCCTCGTCTTGGTTAGCCCTTTATTTGGAACACTCAATGCCCAGAATACGTGTTTTGGAGATTGGCAATACGTTGTTCCGGTTACCGTAACCAATATTAACAATCAACTACAAGATTTTCAGGTTAAGATCACCTTGAATACACAGGATTTGATCAGTGCTGGGAAGATGAATATGGATGGTTCGGACATTCGCATTGCCGGTGCTGACTGCTGTACTCCGCTTAACTATTGGATTCAAAGTGGGATCAATACGGATTCTACGGACATTTGGGTACGGTTGCCTGTAATTCTCCCGTTTTCGGCAACTACTTTGACAATGTATTACGGTAATCCTGCAGCTACCAACATCGTTTCCAACATTGACTCAGTTATGTATTCCATAGGAAATGATGATTTTGGGACATTAGCTTTCAATGGAGGACAATCTATGGCTTCTCGTCGCTATAACTTTCCGCTTATTCATCGTACTGTTCGCTGGAGGATTTATTCTGCTGGTTCTGCTGATATCCGTTTTAAGACGGTTGATTCTACCGGGATTGTAGATGGTGTTGGCCCTGTTATGACGACTGGTTCCACTCCTGGGTTCTACTCTTTTGATCTTGAAATTCCTGGAGATAGTAATGCTTCTCCCGGTTGGTACAGTGCCGGTGTTGTGAATTTTCTCAATAGTTGTACTCCAACAGGTCCTTGTCCAGGTAGTTGTGGAGATAATGCATTTGGCAATGGTGACATAGGAATAGGTTCATTACCTGGACTGCAGAATGATACCTGCGGTTTCTACCCCTCTATGAAGGTGTGGTTCCGAAATTTTGCTGGAGCATCTAGTGATCCAACCACCACTATGAGTACTGAATTCGACCGGCTTGGAACGGTGATTACAGCATCTGCTAATCCTGATACAATCTGTACGGGGGATACTTCTAATCTTTCTGTTGTTTCGGCGGGTGCTCAATCTTACAGGTGGTACACTTCTGGAGGAGTATACATCGGTACTGGAACCAGTGTCGATGTCACAAGTGGAGATACTTTTTATTGTGTTGCTGATTTTGGATCTTGTCGCACCGCCAACTCTAACGTCGTTGTGGTAACGGATATCGCATCCAATGTGGACTTGGGACTTGACCGAATCGAGTGTGTAGATTCAAACTATATCCTTGATGCGGGTTTTGGTTATCAATCATATCTTTGGTCAGATGGATCAACTGATCAGGATTTATCAGTTGACACATCCGGTTCATTTTGGGTAGAAGTAATTGACTCCAGCAACTGCCTTTCTTCCGACACTGTTAGTTTACAATTGGAATTTATTCCTCGCCCTGTGATCGGTCTTTCAGGTCCTACAGAGATTTGCAGTGGTTCTACAGTTACTCTTGATGCTTTTGATCCTGACTGGCTTGCTTACAGTTGGTCTCCTGCAGGAGAGACTTCCGCCGATATCAACGTTTCCAGTCAAGGTGACTATTATGTGAATGTTATCGACACCTTTGGCTGCCAGGGGGTAAGTGATACCATTACTGTTGTACTCTTTCCCGTGACCCAGGTGATGCTACCTGGGGATACATCCCTCTGTGACGGTGATTCTTTGGTTTTGACCGTTACTGATGATTGGGAATATATTCTCTGGGCCGATTCCATTTCAGGCACACCTTCATATACGGTATTTACCCAAGGAGACTACTGGATAGAGGTACTTGACAGTAATGGGTGCTCTTCGCGGGATACAATTCAGGTGGGCAATTTTGATACACCTAGTGTTGAACTCGGAAATGACACAACTATCTGTTCTTCTTCAAACATTCTCTTGGATGCGGGAACAGGATTCGCTAGTTATGTTTGGGCTGACGGATCCACCAATCCGACCTTCAGCGCAGGATTTGGAACTCATTTTGTACAAGTTGTCAGCACTGATGGCTGTACGGGAATGAGTAATGTGCTGTTGGTCGATACTTTCCCAAACCCTGCAACTCCGGTTGTGACCTTTGACAATTCTATTCTCACATCTACTTCCGGAACCAATTATCAATGGTATTACGAGGGAATCGCACTGTCAGGAGCAACAGCAGACACTTATACTCCAACTCAAAGCGGATACTACTTTGTTGAAGTTTTCGATGATCAGCAGTGTATCTTCTTGACAAGCAACATTGTAAATTTAATTGTAAAAATAACCGAAGATGAAGTCCCGGAAGGCTTCTCCCCCAATGGAGATGATATCAATGATCGATTTGAAATTCTGCGAATAGATCAATTCCCCAATAACCAACTGACGGTAATGAGCCGATGGGGTGAGGTCGTTTTTAGAGGATCACCCTACCAAAATAATTTTGACGGTACTTATAACAGCAAAGATCTTCCTGACGGGACATATTTCTATATCTTAGATTTAGGGTTGGGAGATAATTCCAAACCTCTTAATGGCTACTTGATTATCAATCGATAACCAATCCAAAAGAAACATAACCATGAAAAATATATACATTCTTTTGTGCATTATGGGTTTAGGATCTAGTCTTCAGGCCCAACAAGATTCCCATTACAGTCAGTATATGTTCAATCACCTGGCGCTCAATCCTGCTTACGCTGGATCCTGGGGATATACGACAGCTAACCTTATATACCGGAAGCAATGGGTGAATATTAGCGGAGCTCCTACCACTCAGGCTTTTACCCTTCATGCTCCCAGCCGAAGTGAACGTCATGGGTTCGGGTTTTCTTTTTACAATGATAAGATAGGTGTAACCCGCAATACACACGTTAGTCTTTCATACGCATATCGTATACCCCTTGGGAAAACTGCAAGGCTGGCTTTTGGTCTTAACGGTGCCGTTGAGAATTACAACACTGGATTAAATGAGGTATCTACTGGCTCTTCGATTACGGGTGGTGGAACCGATCCCAGTTTCTCTTCAGGATTGAATTTTTGGTTGCCTAATTTCGGTGCAGGTATATTCTTCAATTCCGATCACTTCTTCATGGGGTTGTCTTCACCAGATATTCTCGAAAATGACCTTAACGGGAGTGATGTAATTGAGGGAGCTTCTGAATCAAGGCACTATTTTGTCAGCACAGGGTTTATTACTGGAAATGAAAAATCTCCTGTCCGGTTCAAGCCCTCAGCATTGCTGAAATATCAACCCAATACCCCTTGGGGCTTGGATATAAATGCCCAACTTCTGTTGAACAATAAACTGTGGTTGGGTGCATCTTGGCGTCTTGATGATGCCTTTGTGGGTATGATCCAATGGCAGGCAAGTTCGTGGTTCCGAATTGGATACGCATATGATTATCCGATTTCTGACCTTGCAGACTTTACCTCTGGATCCCACGAGTTCTTGCTGGGAGTGGATTTGAATTTCCTTCGAAAAAGTATGGTTTCACCCCGCTGGTTCTAATATCATTTTTTCTCGAAAATAGGCTGCACTATAAGTTTATAGTCATGAAAGTAATTTTTTACCCCTTGATTCTGGTTTTATTTCTTGGGCAGGCGTCTTTCCTGAAAGCTCAAAATATTCATTTGAAGAAGGGAGACAAATTCTACGAGGTGTTTGCCTACCCAATGGCAATCAAGCATTATAAAAAAGGCTTGAAGAAAGAGAGGGATTTGCGTTCCATGGAACGGTTGGCTGATTCATACAAAAATATCGGTGAATTTCAGAAGTCTGAAGAGTGGTATTCCGAGTTGGTTAAAACTGCGGGTTCTGCACCGGTCAATAAATTCCACTATGGCAAAGCACTCATGACCAATGGTAAATATATTTCTGCCAGAAATTGGTTTGAGGCCTACATGCAAACGGGTGAAAATCCAAAGCGTGCTGCAAAATTAATCGAGGCTTGTGATTTAGCCTTGGAGATGCAAAGGGATTCATCTCGATATTCCATTTTAGAAGCTGATTTTAATGTGGATGAAAGTGAATTTTCACCCGTTGTTACTAGGCATGGAATTGTTTATACTTCAGCCCGTAAGCGCGGATTTATATCTCGGCTTGTAAATATGCGCGATAATGAGAAACTCTTTTATGACCTCTATAGTGTCAGGAATTCAAACAACAAAAAAGGCTACAAAATCGAGCCTATTAAAGGAAAGATCAACACAAAATTTCACGAAGGTCCTGCTGTATTGAGCAAAGATGGAAACACCATGTTCTTCACCCGGAGTAGCTATTTTGAAGGCGAGGAAGGAAGAGACCAAAAAGGGGTTAACAACCTGAATATCTTCCAGGCGAAGCGTGTAGGCAAAAAGTGGAAAGAAATAGAAAAGCTGCTTTTCAATAACGATGCCTACTCCTGTGGTCATCCCGCCCTTTCTGCGGATGGAAGGACATTGGTATTTGTATCCGATATTCCAGGTGGGTTCGGTGGAACCGACCTGTACATGAGTAAGTTTGATGGAAATAATTGGGGGACACCTAGCAATCTAGGTTCGTCTATCAATACGCAAGGGGATGAAAAGTTCCCTTATCTGCACCTTGCAGGTGCACTGCTTTTTTCTTCCGACGGCCATCCTGGTATGGGAGGATTGGATATTTTTTCAGCCTCTGTAACAGGTGATCGCTGGGAGAATCCTGTCAATGCTGGCTTCCCGCTTAATTCCTCCAAAGACGATTTTGGAGTATTTCTTGCTAAAGGACAGACCAATGGATACTTTAGCTCTAACCGCAATGGAAATGATGACATCTTTACCTTTGAGTACCAAATGTACATTGAGGGTACAGTCACAGACTCCCGAACAAGACAGCTTCTTGAAAATGTGAAAGTATCTGTTATTGATGCCGGTGGTCATGAACAGGAGGTTTCAACTGACAAGGATGGAAAGTTCAGGGTTCCGGGAATTTGGGGCGATGAGTATTTTTGTATTTTTAATAAAAAAGATTTTGTTCAGCTTCGTCAGAAGCTTGATACTCGCGATGTTAGTGTCTTTGACGACATGAAGATCAACTTTGAAATGGAAAGAGAAGTTGTTTATACTTTGTCAGGTAATGTCAAAGATGCGGTCACAGGTGAACCTCTTCGTGGGGCCAAAATAAGAGTGATATCTTATCAGGAACAAAATCTAAAAGCCGATAAAGCAGGCAATTACTTTCAGGAATTGGAAGAGAGCACGGAGTATACTGTTGTCATTATGAAAGAAGGATATATTCCTCAATTAACCTCTCTGACCACTGTTGGGAAGACTGACCCAGAGGATTTTGTGATCAATGCCAGTTTGGAAAAAGGCGATTATCTCCTTGCTGAAGGCCGCACTTTTTTCCGAGAGAGTGGTGCGCCACTTGGCCAAGTCACCGTAAGAGCGGTTGATACCGACAGGCATGAGGAAGTTAAGTCTACCATGAGTCGTATGGATGGCCGTTTCTGGGCTGTTCTTGATACTTCCGTTGAGCAGATATTGATCGGCTCCAAGGTTGGTTACTTCTCTTCCAGAACAGACTTGCCAACGCCTTCTGAGTTCACCGGCAGCAGAACCGTTCAAGTGGAAATTCCCATGGTCCCATATGAAATCGGAGCTCTGGTGAAAGTAATTTACTACGATTATAATAAGTCTGACATCACTAAGATTGCAGGTGCTGATCTCTTCGAGATTATCTACTTCCTTGAGGAAAACCCCGAGGCGAGTGTTGATCTGAGTTCTTTTACTGATTCACGTGGTGGTGATGATTTCAACATGAAGCTCTCAAAACAACGTTCTGATGCTTCAGTTAGCTTTATCGTTGAAAGAGGTATAAAAGAAAATCGAATAAAGTCTAAAGGACATGGCGAGTCCCAGCCTGTCAACGGTTGTACGAATGGTATAAATTGTTCAGAGGAAGAGCATGCGCTTAATCGTAGGACCGAAATTCGGGTAACTGAATTGGACCTCGGTAAAGCAGATCAGATATGGGAGCGTCAATTAATCTTAGAACAGCTTGAGGAGACGAAATCGATCACCAAATGAGTTTTCCTGTAAGGTATTTAGGTGCCTTACTTTGAAATAAATATTGCCGGTCGCTGTTTGCCTTTAGCAACAGCGACCGGCCTTTGTTGGTTTTATAGTTTCTTCATAAAAACCGTTGGGAATGAGAATTAAATCTTGTCAGAGGAGGACAGAATTGTCATTTATACCTCTTATATTCTAACCCAATACTTTATACCCTCTCATATTCCAAAGTGAGGCTGATATTCACCATAAAAACCAGAATTATACAATGCTGAACCCAAATCCAACTCTTCACATGGACGATGTGATCAGAAATCATGGTCAAGATATGACTAATAAGATTGTTGCCATTACCGGAACAACGAGCGGTACTGGTTTTGTCTGCGCGAGGGAAATTGCCAAAAAAGGAGCAACTGTTATTCTCCTCAATCGGGAGAGCAGCCGTTCCGTAATATCTCATCAGAAATTGCTCGCCTCCGTTCCCAATGGAAAGTTTGACCCTATCGTTTGTGATTTGCAAATCTTTTCCAGTGTGGAAAACGCAGTTAACCAAATCAAAGAAAAATACGATGTGTTAGACGTTCTTGTAAATAATGCCGGAGTCATGGCACTTAGAGATCGGGCAACGTCTGATGGTTATGATGTACAAATCCAGACTAATGTCCTCTCCCATTTCAAACTTACTAAAGATTTGTTTCCGCTTTTGCGCAAAAGTTCTCAGGCTCGAATTGTAAACCATACCTCTATGGCCAGGTTAGGTGGCCCACTCAAAAGAGAATATTTTGAGAGAAAAGGCGGTAACTTGGGAGGTGATGGGACCGAAATGGAGAATTTTCAATTTCGTGGACCAAGATGGAAAAGGTATCACCAGACCAAGCTTGCTAACGCAAACTTCACTTACGGTCTAAAGCAGAAGCTTGAAGTTGAGAATATTACCAATGTGATTCCTTTGCTTGCCCATCCTGGTCTGGCTAGAACTCAATTACAGGTGACTACTGCATCTGATGGTGGTATGGACGGAAATAGTGATTTTATGGGCCAGGCACAGTCACCAGAGGATGGTGCGACAGGGATCATCCGAGCCTGTATGGATCCGACTGCAAAACCTGGCGACTTTTATGGACCAGTTTCTGGCTGGAGTGGCTATCCTGATTTATTACCTCCAGAAGACTTGCTTCTTGATGAATCCAATATCCAAATCAACTGGGAGGGATGCGAGAAAGCGGTTGGTAAGTTTGAGTTTTGATCGGAAGCTCATATTTCTCAGTCATTAGCTCCGATATCAGGACAAAAACAGCTTCAAAAAAAATGGGTGATCTTTCTAAGATCACCCATTTTAATATTATTAAAAACTGTATTAATCGAATATAACATCCATTTCTACCCGGCGATTCTTTTGCTTGTTAGCACTGGAAGTATTCGGTACTAGCGGTTTGGATTCTCCGAACCATTCTACGACGAAGCGCTCAGAGTCTATTCCGCGGTTGTTTAAGAAATCCTTCACAGCGTTGGCTCGGTTCTTAGAGAGGTTCATATTATTGGCTTCAGACCCGTCGGAGTCAGTGTGGCCAGAGATTTTCAACTTCCAATCAGGATTACGACTCAGGAGGGAAGCGAGAGAATCGAGTGACTCGTAAGAACTCTTGCGGATAATCGATTTGGCACTCTCAAACTCAAGGTTCTCAAATGCGGTATTAAGGATCTCTTCTTCTTCTTCGTTCAGTTCAGGGCAACCATCGTTCTCAACCGGACCGGGTGTGTTAGGGCACTTATCCACATTGTCGGTGACAGAATCACCATCGAGGTCGCCGTAGGGACAACCTTGATTCTCTTTTGGTCCGGGAGTGTCGACGCAGCGATCCTCCTTGTCAAAGACACCATCGCTATCAAGGTCGCCATAAGGACAGCCAAAGTTGTCAGTAGGCCCAAACTCATCTATGCAGCGGTCTTTATTGTCATAGAGTCCATCACCGTCGGTATCGGGACAGCCTTTATGCTCGGCTTCGCCTGCCTTGTCTGGACAGAGGTCTTCCATGTCAATTACGCCATCACGGTCACGGTCAGGACAACCATTGGTCTCAACCAATCCTGGTTCATCGGGACAAGAATCTTCCTTATCCATAATACCGTCATTATCACGGTCAGGACAACCGTTGAATTCGACTTTGCCAGGCTCTTCTACACAGTCGTCTTCAGAGTCCTGAATGCCGTCACCATCGGTGTCAGGACAACCATCGAAAGCCATACCAGGTACCTCGGGACATTTATCACGAATGTCGGGAATCTTGTCACCATCAGTATCAGGGCATCCATCGAACTCCGCAAGGCCAGGTGTATCAGGACACTTATCTTCTTTATCAGGGATACCATCTTCATCACGATCGGAAGCTTCGCGCCCGATGGTCAGGTTAATTCCTGTATGGAAATGGACTTGGCGAACAGCTTCAGGCAAAAATGCGGCAGCAAGATTGTCAGTGACGGCATAAAGCTGTACTGGGCCGGCATTGATAGAAAACCCAAAGCCAGGATTAAGCCAACTCCTTTGGGTATAAGACCAACTGGCCGATAATTGTAGCACCCTTCCGACCTTGAGGTTGTAAGAAGCAGTTAATGAGGGGCGGAAACGGCCTTTGTAAATTTCACCGCTAAAGAGAAGGCCAGCATCCATCTTATCATTGATAAGGTAATTACCCCCGATATAGAAACGGGCAATGGTCGGAGCATTGAATGTTTCATACGTACTGTCAGGAGTAAATGTATTAACCACCGAATCTAGGATTGCATTCCCGAGAGAGTCAAAGTATTCACCATTTAAAGTCGCTAGACTATCAGGGAAATCATTGATATCAATGCCATTGAAATTAAAGGAAGCCTCATTAGCGGTGATATTGATCGGATCGTTTGCCCAGCGGATAAACCCAAGGTCAACAACACTGGCTGAAATACGCAAAGTGGAATCGATTACTTCCCAGTCCAGACCAAGGTCAATGCCCAATCCGTGGTTTTTACCAAATATATAATCGGTTGGGTTAATGGTGGCGGCATCAGAAGTGGTATCCAAACCAGCCATTTGGTTGTTGAATCCGGAAAGGTTAAGTGTACCATCAGCATCAGCAGTCAGTGAATAGAAGGTGTTGTCAGTAGAAAGTCCGATTGCTGTTTTAGAGGTTCTGGCTGCCCAAGTACCATTAAGATACTTTAACCGGCCGCCTATCTTAAGCTTGCCATCATCAAGGTCCCGAGTGTAAGACAAACCAAGTTCCCGCCAACTTTGCGCATCGACCCCCAAACCATCCCAGTTGGCACGTTGGCCGAGGTACTGAGAATCCCCGTTGCCATACCACGCCAACCCCAAAAGATCCTTGGGGTAAGTAAAGCGAACCATACCACGCTCTGTGGCATTGAATGCGATGTAAGCCTTACCAGTTTTAAATCCAAATGACAGATAGTCAGTGCTGAAATTACCGGTCAGGTAATTCACATCGGCCAGCTTGTCCAACATGTTTTCTGGCGTAAGAGTCAGAGAGTCACCTGAAGGATCGAGGGAGAGAAGATCCTTCCAGGCAAAACCTGTATTGCTGGCTTGTCCATAGATCGAGGAGATAAATGGCAGACCGATATTTATCCGGGAAGAGGGCGTAAGTGCTGGGTTTTGATACATGGCCTGGGGTGTCCAAGTCATATTGTATAGGGTCAAATCTGTTTGTGCAAATCCCACTGTTGACAAAAGCATCAACAGGAACAGCGCAGTATATTTTTTGAAAAACATATCTTATTATCTGTATTGGGTGTGGTAAACGTATAATTAGTTAGAGATTCCCAAGATTTACCTTGGCTTCGATATTCATCCCTAGGAACAGGTCCATAGTATATCCCTGCAGGACCCTAACTGAAGTTTGGCCCATATTACTGGTATCTATCCAGCCCTTGGACGCCATCTTGCGGAAGCCCATGGCTTCCAGGTTTTCCAATTTAGCACGGTCAATGGTGATGTCTGTGATCGTCTGAACTTTGCCATTGGTTTGGTCAATTTCACTTCCTGTCAACTCACCTGTGGCCAATACCTGCGTAATGGCATTGGAGAAGAGAGAATCAATAACAACATCATTCGAATCGAGGAACCAAACCTGAGCGTAGCCGTCCACCGGGAAGCCATTGTTGATTGCAAGACGCAGGGTAATGGATACGATTTCTTCAATATCATCACTTAGAGGGAAGATGTCAACCTCAGTAGTATCGGAGATTGCAAATCCAGAAGCAGTTCCATCGAGAGGAAGAATAGCCTCCATCTCCAGCCTAATACGACTGGTGTCAGCCAGCCAGTTGATATTAGAACCTCCACTGGGATTTGTAATAAGGGAAGCATCGTAGATAAGAATATCAGGCTCAATGTCTAGCACTGTAACCACATTGCTATTGCTGCTGTCCATGATGACTTCGGTAATTTCGGGAACCAATAGAGTTGGATTAGAGAGAATTTGAACGGTGTTGTCAAAGGGACCAGTTATCGCAAGGTTCTGAACTGTATTTTCAACTTCGAAAACCTGCATGTCTACGGCAACATCAGCACCATAAGAGTTGGTGAAAATGGCGGTAAAGGACGGGTTGGTCCAAGTGACTTCACCTTCTTCAGCGTTCTCGAAGATGCGGAAGCGAACAGAATCCCTTCCACCGCTAATATTCTGTTGTTTGAGATCGGCAGAGGCAAAGCTATAATCAATGTCTTCAATTGACATTTCAAAACTGATGGCAGAACCGGGAATTGCTGAACCGCCTGGCTGCCAAGTGACATCAATGTCTATGACCAATTCATTGAAGCCCTGAGGACCGGTAGAAAAATCCATGATATAGTCGGTAAGCGGCTCTGATATGGTATTGGTGCCATTTGCAGGTACTGTAAACGAACTGCTGTAAGGGCTGCCAGCCAGCGTAAGTCCGGGAATAGTAATGGTAACATCTGCATTGTACCCCACCTGAGAAGTAGCTGAAAAATTCAGATTGCCGTTGTCCAAGGTAAGGCTGAACAGCTCGGGCACCGTTGACATGTTACTGAGATCAATTGGAAAATTGAAGCTAGCACTATTAGGAGACGGATTGTTGGCGGTCAAAGTGGTGATATCACCTGAAGTAATGGGGAACGGGAATACTCCATTTTGATTACTGATAATTACCACATCTTCAGCGGAAAAAGAAAAAATTTCGCTGAAATAACGGATAGCCAGCAGACCTGTTGCTTGGTCGACCACGATGATCTCGTCATCATCAAATCTATCCAGCAATTCTTGGACATCCAAGGTGGAACTAATTAAAGGAACGGCAACCTTAGGATTCCAGACGACATCGTCTCTGACCCGGTCAAGCTCGAAGTATTCTTTGTTGCAGGATTGCAGTAACAATGCCGAGACTGCCGCCAACAATAAGCAGGACAGGTAGCGTAATGTAGGGACTCTGGTTTTTTTCCCCGAAAAGGAAGTCATAAAAAAAGCTTTATTGGTATTCTTAATATGATGTATCAATACAAAAATAATTATTTACATAGCAATAGCTACGCTTACTTACAAAAATATTGTGCGTAATCGTTTCGCTTTCAAAGAATGGAACAAGGGCAATTGCACGAAATGATACGTCCTTAATTGAATGCTGAAATCACATCTTCTGACCAGGACAGGTTGAGAAAAATATTTAGTGCCTGAATTATAGGGACTTGTGAAGATTAGTTTTGCATAATTGAATGGAAAAAGGAAATCAGAAAAGCCGTAGTTAATTTATTTTCAACGGTTTGCTGGATTTTCTGGAGATCTTTTTGAGATAGGTACCAGACTTGGCAGTAGATTGGTTATGCCTACCTTTGTAATTCCTTGACAAGCTAATGGGGCATGTGCAACTCCAATTGACAAGACTGAGAGGGTTCCCTGAATGAGCAACAAATATAAATCTGATAGTTCTTCTTTTAAAGAAGGTTCCTACAAGGGCAAAAAAGAAAGCTACTCCTTTGCTGGCTTACCTGGCCGCATTCCTCCTCAAGCTCTGGATATGGAACAAGCTGTACTGGGGGCGCTTTTGCTTGAAAAGGATGCACTCAACAAGGTGGTGGATGTCGTACGCCCGGAGATGTTTTACAAAGAGGCACACCAAGCCATATTTGAAGCAGTAAATGAACTGTTTCAGAATTCCGAACCGATAGATTTGCTGACTGTGCGCAACTGGTTAAGCCAGCAGGGAACCCTGGAGATGGTGGGGGGAGCCTTTTACCTGACTGAGTTAACTTCAAAAGTTGCATCTGCAGCTAACATCGAGTACCACGCCAGGGTCATTGCACAAAAATACTTGATGAGGGAAATGATCAAGATTGGAGACAAGACGGTACAGTTGGCTTATGATCAGACCACTGATGTCTTTGACCTTTTGGATGAAACTGAAAAGAGCCTTTTTGAACTTTCGGAGACGAATTTGAGGCGTAACTATCTACCGATGTCAGATTTGGTACATTCTACCCTGAAAAGGTTGGAAACTCTCCAAGGGAAAGAAGGCGGAGTTACGGGTGTTTCCTCAGGATTTCAGAATATGGATGCAATGACCTCTGGATTCCAGCCCTCTGACCTTGTTATTGTGGCAGCTCGTCCTGCTATGGGAAAAACGGCTTTTACTTTGAGTATTTGTCGAAATGCAGCCGTCCAGTTCGGAGTTCCGGTTGCCTTTTTTTCTTTGGAGATGGCAGCAACTCAACTGGTTCAACGCTTGCTTTGCGCGGAGGCAGAAATTGATGCTCAGAAGGTGCGTACGGGTCGGTTAGAACCCTATGAATGGAAGCAATTAACAGAAAAAATAGGTGCACTCAGCAAAGCCCCCATTTATATAGATGACACCCCAGGTCTTTCGATTATGGATTTGCGGGCTAAGGGGAGGCGACTCAAAGCGGAGAGAAACATTGGTATGATCGTGATTGACTATCTGCAGCTGATGACCGGTAGTGCCAAGGCAGGTAGCCGTGAGCAGGAGATCGCTGGAATATCAAGATCTCTCAAGGAATTGGCTAAGGAAATTGACTGTCCGATCATTGCTCTGTCCCAGTTGAGTCGGGCCGTAGAAACCAGAGGAGGAGATAAGAAACCTATGCTCTCTGACTTGCGTGAGTCAGGATCAATCGAGCAGGATGCTGATATGGTGATGTTTCTGTACCGTCCTGAATATTACGGGTTGACCACTTATGAGGATGGGACTAGTACCCAAGGTGTGGCAGAGGTGATCATTGCCAAGCAAAGGAATGGGCCTGTCGGGGATTGTCGCCTGCAGTTTATCAACAAGTTTGCTAAATTTACCAATCTGAATGAATATGGCATGGATAGTCAATTAGCAAATTTGGGTATTGATTCTTCCAGCCTGAATCATAACACCATTACCATGCCTTCAAAAATGAACGATAAGTTAGGCGACGACTCAGGTATGGATTTTCCTTTCTGAAATTAACCCATTTTACGGGTTAGTTTTAATATTCATCCTGAGTATAACTCCATTATGGGTCTTCACATTGCGGTTGCCGGGAACATAGGTGTAGGTAAAACCACTCTTGTACATCAACTATCCAGGCATTATAACTGGGAACCTCAATTTGAGAGGATCAATGACAATCCTTACCTGCGGGATTTTTACGATGCGATGGAAAAGTGGGCCTTTCCACTTCAGATCTATTTTTTGCATAGCCGTTTCAGTCAGATGATGGCGATCCGGGAGACCCGGAAAGACATCATTCAGGACAGGACTATCTACGAGGATGCTCATATTTTTGCACGCAACCTGTATGAAGGCGGATTCCTCAGCAAAAGGGATTTTGACAATTACTTCTCAAAGATCGGGTAGCCTCACCTTGTAACCAGGTAATCCCTGGTAGGCCTCGGTATCTATCTCAATCCCTTGGCCGGAAATGACCCAGAGAACGGGGTATCTGGGCCTCACGGAAGGTGCGGGTGCGCAGCCATCTGTAAAATAGATCAAAGCGTCTGGTATATAGCGTTCGTTTCCATACCTGAGAGGAGGGTTGAGATCTGTACCTCCCCGCCCCTTGACATTTTCAGGGATTACTCCCCGGTAAGGGTAGGCAGCGGCAATTTCAGAATCGCATTCCACGATCATAATATCGGCTCCTCTTTTCCATATATGGTAAATCTCATTGAAGAAGACTCCCAATTCGTGGGGCGTAACTGAAAAAGAGGTATCGACGGCCAGTAGCAATTTTTGCCTGCGCCGGATTTTGATCCCCGGGGTAGTACCATAGCGCTTGGATGGACGACGAACAGTATTTTTAAGCAGGGTCCGGCTGCTGTTTTCGGAAAACATTCGCAAGACCCTTTTCCAATTTACTTCCGGCCGTTTGTTTTCTTCGAACTTCTCCAGGTACTGACGGAGTGCACCGGGCAAGTCACCCCACCCCTTGACTTTGCTACGTTCAATGCTGTTCATGATCGCACGGTCCACTGAGTCTGACAATACCTCTTGCATAGGCTTCGGCATTGCATCGATCTCATTCCACAACTCATGCTGCCGGGTCCATCCATTGTCCTCCTGGAGTAAGTCTTTCAGATTTTCCCAACTCTTGCTCCCGTTTCTTTCTCTTTCCCCTCTGTCGGTAACTACCCCTTCACCTCCCGGTTGACTCTCAGGACCGTCAAGTCCCAAGGGCTCTGCCATCATGACATTATGCAAAGCCATCAATTCGTGGTAGTAGTACTCAGCTTCTCTGTTGGGTTCCAGTCCCATATCGGGAAACATACCCAGGTAGATCCGGTCTTCAGGCAGGTGGTCAGTTCGAATGTATTGATTCACTACCAGATCACAGGCAATGTTGTAAATGTCTTTGCGGGTGACATGACTCTTCCTGAAAATATGCTTGAAGACAAGGTGTAAGATCTCATGCTTGATAAGTCCCTTCCGGAGCTTCATTGTCTGGAGGGTACCTGTCCAGAACTCAGGATTGATGTACAATTTTACTTGGTTCCCTGAGGGTCCTATTCCCATGGTGCGTACCTGGGTGCTGACCTCCTTCAATATCCCGGAGAAGAAATGGCCAAAAAAAGGTTCGTTGACTACGAGGGCACAAGTCGCTGCAGTAACCTCATCCAGAATCATAAAAGCGGATTTTGATACAGGTGTTGGCTGGAAGTCTGGCATCTTTCAGAGATCAAATTCAATAAGACATTATCCAAGGATGAAGAGCAAAATATCAACTTTCGAACCAGGAGCCGCCACTGGACAGTAAAACAGTTGCAACCTCCTTGATGTGCACCAGTTTTTTATTGGTATCATTTCCGCTGGCAACTAGGTCTTTGGCCATTTGCAGACGCAATTCATTGGGCAGGAACTCCAGACTCATGAACTGCTTCATGTTCTCCATTGATCCTCCCTCCAGGTTCACATCCTTGACGATCAAGTAATTTACCAAACGTGTACAGATTACTGCCAGGATGTCTACCCGGCGGGTTTCGCCTTCTACCTGTTCTCTAAGGGGATCTGCAACTTCACTTTTAAAATCAGTTGCTTCCAAGATTTCCTGGGGAGAGATGAGGCGAGACATTTGGTTGCTGACGAAGGAAATAAAGGCTGTGACTGTCATTTCGTCCAGACAGGAGTCTCCCAGCATTTTTACCAGTCCCAGGTTACTTTCCAAGTCCTCAATGTCACGAATGGATTCGAAAAACTGAGTCAGAGTACGGGGGGTGGTTCGCTCTCCTGTGACCGTTTCCGGATAGGTCAGCACAAAGTTGATACCTCGTGGGTCCACATGGTTGCGCTCTGCCCACATAGCCCATTTGACATGGTCGAAGACCATAGTGATGTGCATCATCCGCGTAATCATGGCAAAGTCCATGGGTGTAACCGAATAATCGCCACCATCGGGATTGGCTGTCAGAATAACATGCCAATTTGCCGGGAGTTTCCAGGAAACCAATTCGTAATTTTGCAACAATTGCATGATCCCTCGGATAATACGATCGTCGGCCCGGTTTACATCGTCGATGAGTAAGATGCCCGGTCCTTCTTCCCGCGGAACCCACTCAGGAGCGATAAATGTTGTAGTGCGTATTCCATCGGTAGACTCGTCAATCTTGGGCATACCAACCAAGTCACCCATTTCTTCGAACTGAGCAGGAGCAATGTAGGTATATTGGTATCCTTTATCCTCAGCCAATTGTTTAACCAATTGGGTTTTTCCGATCCCGTGGTGACCCCAGATACAAACAGGGGTCTTAGGACGGCCACCCACTTCTGCTTTTTCATTCGCCGAGATAATGTGTTCCAAAAATCCAACGATCTCCTCACTGTCGCAGCGGGTTCCATAATAAATATAGTTGAATGGCTGTTGTTCCTTTATCATGTGTTCGAAAAGATGAATAAACGTCGTGATTGTACTAACTGGTCAGAAGGGGATATATTTGGCTGTTCGAATGATTTCATTGGAACCGGATAACTGTTTTGGGAAATTCTTTTTTGAGTCTGACTTGAAGTTCGTGAGAAAGCTGGGTATTGCCAAGTTTGAGATACGACAGCCGCGTCAGCTTGAAGATTCCTTCAGGGAGATAGGTTAATGGATTATGAGACAGGTCAAGGACTGAGAGGGATTTCATTTGGGAGATCTCCTCTGGGATTGAGGTCAAGAGGTTGTTGTGAAGTTCCAGCTTCATCAAATTGGGCATGTCTAAAAGTACTTCAGGGAAGGTGGAAAGTTTATTGTTTTCCATGTCCAGACTACTGAGTTGACGTAAGCGGGAAAATGCATCAGGGAGGCGCTCAAGTTGGCCATCTTTTAGGCAAAGGACCATCAACCGAGGAAGATCACACCAGCTTCCCGGCCACTCAGGGAATCCGCAGCCTATGGTAAGCCTCTGCAGGTTCCATAAAGGATAGAGTCGTTCGGGAGGATCCGAAGAGTCTATCTTGCCTAGGGCAAGTGACCGTAGCTTGCGCAATTGTAATATCACCGTAGGGAAGGTAGCAAAATCGTTGCCGGAAAGGTCTAACTCCTCCAATATACTCAAACTGGACAAGGAATCCGGGAGTTGTTTCAATCCGGCTTCACTCATCACGAGGCTTTGTAAACGCCGAAGTGCTACGACCTCTTTCGGTATTGTTTCCATATTGGCTTTTTTCAATTGGAGCCATCCTACTTGAGTACATTTTTCCAGGCCCTCCAAATCTTTAAGCGTATTCAGGTTCAGGTCCATCTTGCGGATTCCCGGTATCCTACTCAGGACTTTGGGGAAACATTCAATTGGATTACCATCCCACCTGAGATCTAGCAACCTTTTCATACCTTCCAGATAATCAGGCAATTCGGTCAGTTCGTTGTCGCTTAGGATCAGGCTTTCCAATTGCTCCAGTCGGCCGAGAGCAGGGTGTAACCGTTCCAACGAACAATTCCCCAGGGACAAGTATTTGATGTGTTGGAACTGGCCAATGGAAGCGGGGAGGGACGGAATATGGTAGCCGTTCAAGTGAAGGCTGTCTCCTCCAAAGGTCCGCTGACGGCACCATTCGGCAAATGCATCAGGGTATTGATGTGCTACTCCTTCTGGAAACTTCATCGTTAGCCGAACTGCCATTGTCAAAAACCTATCGCTGTCAAGACCGGGAAATTTCCCCAATGACCGAACGGCATTGTAAAAGATCCTGGCCCTTCCCTTACGGTGGGTATCCTGCCAATTTGTGTTGACATGGTCCCACAGTTCTCGACTGGCCGATCTTCTGACAGCCAGTTTGGCTTGGTCGCGAACCCGGGCATCGGCATGAAAGAGATGAAGTGCCAGCAGAAGCGTGAGTTGGCTAAATTGTAATTCAGGATTTTGGGTTAATTGTAATCCCAATAGAACAGAATCTCTGTCCTTTGAAAGGAGCATCATCTCCAATCTTCGGGAAGCTTCCTGTTCAGGCTGTGGATTTTTCTGAGACATAGATGTTTATCAAACTGTCTCAAAGGGTTCTGGCCGAGGGGAGTGAGGGTCTTGAAGAGTATCGGTGAGATCCATGACGGCAATGGTGGAAGCTACGGTGGCATAAGTAGGGGCAACGAACCAGCCGAGCACTGGAATCGAGATTACCAAGAAGACAGGAATTCCTAATCCAAGGGTTAGTCCCTTGTGGTTTTGCATGAACTGGATACTCTCACGGGTAGAATACCGCTTCCTTTCCAGGGTATAGTCCATGTATCCAAATCCTGTATAGTAGGAAGAGATGCAGAAGACCAGAATGACGCCAACGACCGGGATGAAGCTTGCAATAAAACAAAGCAGAATCTCATACACTAGATTGCGAACAGACAGTTTCAATGCCCGGATGATATCTGCAGCACCCTCTTTCCAGCCAATTTCGGGTGCTTTTCGGCTTCTTAGTTTTGCTTCGGTGACATCACTGATGTGAGCCAAAAATGGCGATAGTATGGTTTGAAGAATGAACTTGTAAGTTACCAGAAACAGCCAGACGATGACCACCCAGTAAATAGCTTTCAGGAACCAGTCAAGCATTTCACCCAGCCATTCTAACCACCAAGGGTAATTAGCAGGATCAGTGTCTACTTTGCCGGAAAGATAGCCAAACAGGAGAAAATAAAGGGCAACATAGACAACGGAAATGATACCAGGTAAAATGAGGTATTTGCCCAATTTATGCCTGAAAATAGTTCTATGAGCCTCCCTGTATGCGCTCATTCCGTCTCCAATTGATTTCAAAAAGGACATCTTGAAACGAGGTGCTAACTATTGCTTCAGGAATTTATAGAGGAAGTGCTTTCCACTCTTTGTTTCCAGTTCCAATATATACATTCCTTCGGCCAAGTGCCCAGTATTGAGTCGATGAATATCATCAACTCTCGCAGTGAGCTGGGCTACCATGATTTCTTGACCAGAGAAGGAAAGTACCTTTAATTTGGAAATACTTTCTTTCAAGGAGATGGACTCCACGACCAACTCATCGGTAACAGGATTTGGGTAGATTTTAAAGTACTTCTCTGGGGAAAGGGGTATGCCAGAGGCGGTAGAAGTAGAATCCAAAACACTTAGGATGGAGTCGGCCTTACAAGCGTCAGGAATACCATTGCCAAATGCAGTATCCGGATTGGCAAATCGATCCCCGCTTTGGAGGACAGCACTGATCACTTCCATATTGGTACGCTGGGGATGGGCTTCAACCAAGCAAGCGACCATACCTGCGATCAGTGGAGCGGAAAAGCTGGTTCCGCTGCCGAAAGTGGTATTACCACTGGTACCGATGACCGAGACGCCTGCTCCCAGTGCCATTACATCCGGTTTGATGCGACCGTCTGAAGTAGGACCAACTGAAGAGAAGCCGGCCCTTTCTTCAAAGAAATCGACGGCACCCACACAGAGAATACTATCAGCATCACAAGGGGCAGTGATGTAATTCCAGGATCCATTGCCTTCGTTGCCGGCACTGGTAACAACCAATATCCCTTTACCAGCAGCTATATCCGCAGCTTTGGTGATAATGGTGGTATTGCCATCCATATCCTGGTAGGTATAGCTAGCTTCTCCAGCATCAAATGTGCTGTATCCAAGTGAGCTATGGATGATATCTACCCCTAAAGAGTCTGCCCATTCCATCGCTGCCAACCAGTTGTCTTCTTCCTGGTGTACCTCTTCAAAGACGGTCTCCGTCCTTGCCAGGAGAAGGGAAACCCCAGGGCTTGTACCAATATATTGTCCGGGATCAAAGCCCGCGATACATGAAGCTACCTGCATTCCGTGGGAATTTTCATCAAATACGGTGGTATCATTGTTTACAAAATCCCAAACACTTACAATGCGGTTATTAAACCAAAGTGAATCAAAAGCAGAGATGGTATCCATGGCCCTGAAGCCAGCATCAAATATAGCCATCAGAACCCCAGTTCCTGTGAAGCCCCTATCATGAAGACATTCAGTATTCAACTGGGTAACCTGAAATTCGGTTTGTCCATAGTCAAGAGAGGTAACAGACGTTTGTATGTGGTCAAGGGAGGAAATGGACCCGGACCGATCAAAAGAAGAATAGATAGGTGATGTTTCTTCATCCCGGGTAAGTACAAAAGTGCCTACCGGGCGTATATCGGCAATTCCCCCACAAATTGCCTGCAATTCAAATATGCTCAAATCTGTCTCCACTGAGACTGCATTCAGCCACTTAGAAGCCTTTTGAGGAATGATCCCGGCTGAACGTAGTTGGTTCAGATAAGTTTTGCTTACAGGAATATCAAGTTCATCCAAGGGGATATTTCTCTCCGTTCGCTTTGCCAGGGAACGCTCAGACAGTAGCCCTTCGGGGTGCTCTTGGTAATAAATCTTTTCTGGGCCTTTGTCTTTGAAGAAAAGCCAATACTTCTGTCCGGAGGCTTCAGAAAAAATAGCCATTCCCAAGAAGAGCGCAAGAAAAAGAATCCTATTCATTCTTTGGCAAACTTAACTTTTTATAAATCTAAGCCTTTATACACTGATATACCAACTCCCGGTTTATGTTATACAACCAATTTGGAATTGTTTTGTCGGATAGGGGGATATTGACAAGCTTGTGATTGGATAGAATGCTTGACAAGTTTGTGATTGGATAGAATACTCTGCACGGGAATATTCCTTTTCTTTCCGGGCAGACTTTCAAGACTTGATCGAAGTTGCTTCCGGATTTATTTAAATTGCAGTGATGAGATTGTATCTGATAGCAGGAGAGCCCTCAGGAGACTTGCATGGAAGTAATTTGCTGGCTGAGATTAAAGCCTTGGAACCCAATGTAGAATGCCGCGGAGTAGGAGGTGATAGATTGGAATCTCTGGGAGTCAAGTTGGTACGTCACATTAGAGAGACCAATTTTATGGGCTTTGTCCAGGTGATCCAAAACCTGGGGATGATCCGTAAGCTCTTCAAAGATGTGGAGGCTGATATTCTAGAATTCAAACCGGATGCAGTAATCCTCATTGATTATCCTGGCTTCAATCTTCGCATTGCTAAATTTTGTAAAAGGCATAAGATCAAGGTGCTCTACTACATTTCTCCGCAAGTATGGGCATGGAAGAAGTCCCGGGTGAAAAAGATCCGTAGGAACGTAGACCGAATGTTTGTAATACTCCCTTTTGAAAAGGATTTCTATAAAGAAGAAGGAATCGAAGTCGAATTTGTCGGGCACCCGTTGTTGGATGAATTAGCTAAGAGTGATTATGCCGGGAAAGAAATTCGTTCCCAATTCTTGAAGGGGAAAAGCCAACTCGTCGCTTTGTTACCGGGGAGCCGTAAGCAAGAGATCGGTCGAATACTTCCTCGAATGCTGGCAGTAGTAGACCAATTTCCGGATGCACGGTTCCTTATTGCTGGTGCTCCTACCCAGGATCAGGAGTTTTACCAGGGATTGCTTGACAAGCATGTTCTGCAGGGTTCCGGGAGATCTTCCCGCAAGGCCTTAATTCAAGCTGTTCAGGAGCCTCCCGCTGTCCTCCATGGCCGTACCTATGACCTGCTTGCCGCGGCAGATTATGCTCTTGTTACTTCTGGTACAGCTACCCTGGAAGTAGCACTGTTTCAGGTACCGGAAATTGTTTGTTATGCAACTGGTAACTTATCGGCGTGGTTGGCTCGCCGGCTCATTAAGGTAAAATACATTTCTCTTGTCAACCTCATCATGGGCCGGGAGGTGGTTCGGGAACTTATTCAGCAAGAACTGAATACCGGGAACCTAGTTTCAGAACTCCGGAAACTGATGGATCCTGACAGTGTTCGTGAAATGAACCAAAGCTACCAGGAACTTCGACAGCGACTTGGGAACACCGGGGCTTCTCGACGGGCAGCCGAAGGTATGCGCCGTTTCCTCCGATCCAATTCATAACTCTCACCTGCCATGCTATGTGCGGACGATACACTATTACTTACAACATTGATCAGTTGGTCAACGAACTCGATCTTCCCATGCCGGACTTTGAGTTCGAACCACGGTATAACATTGCTCCCAGCCAGTGGGTCCCCATCATATCCAGCGAGTCTCCTGGACAACTCAGGCTTCACCGTTGGGGTCTGATTCCTTCCTGGGCGAAAGACCCCAAAATTGGTTATAAAATGATCAATGCAAGGGGAGAGACCTTGGTTGAAAAGCCATCTTTCCGAACTGCTTTTAGAAGGCGCCGTTGTCTCATTCCAGCCACGGGTTTTTATGAATGGCAGCAGACTGCAACTGGAAGGCAACCGATGTACATTCGCCTCATTAGTGGCAGGATCATGACTTTTGCCGGACTTTGGGAAGTCTGGAAAGACGCCGAGGGTAGGGAGCTACGCACTTTTACCATTGTAACGACTGCTCCCAATGCTCTGATAGCCCCGATTCACAATCGAATGCCAGTTATCATACCCCCGGATTTGAGAGCAAAGTGGCTCAATATTGACTGTCCAGTGGAAAACGTCCAGCAATTGATCCGCCCCTGCGAGGATGAATTGCTGGTCGCGGACCGAGTAAGTAGCAGAGTCAATTCTCCCCACAACGAAGGACCTGAATTATTGGAAGGTTCGGATACTTTGTTTTAAACCATTCCCCAAAAGAGCCCTTCTCCAAAGGGTTGCCCTTTTCTAAGAGAGGGGAGCACCAATTAGGATTGGCTCTACAAGACAGAGGCAAGCCCTTGGAGCTTGCCTCTGTCGTATATTATGGACCGGATTACGGTTCCATAGAAGACCACGTGTGTGTTGTTACACGAGCTTCGAACCCACCTTTGCTGCTGTCGCACCCATGGAGTCAGCAACGTGCTCACGGGAATCAGCAACAGGATTGCCGGCTTCGGTTGTACCGGTTGCCTCAGGAACACCGTTCATGCGTACATCAGCTTCGTGCGCCAACTCATGCGCTCCGGTACCGGAATCGCTGAAGAATTGAGACGGACTCTCAGAGGTCACAATTTTACCGGGAGTATGCATCGCGATCGCACCGTTGGCAGATGTATCTGTTGTGTTATTGAATTCTATCTTCGTATCGGAGAGATCCTGACCAGTGGTCTCCGCGAAACCTGCCATTAAGCTATCACGCTTTGAGTCTCCGGTTAATTGAAGAGACGAACCGCTCGCGGTCAACTGTAGGCTTGGAGGAGGAGCTGAAGATTTGGTATGATCGAACCCTGAATCTCCCAGTATACCGTCACTGCGTACGGACTTCTTATCTCGAATAACATCTTTGCTCATGACTTTACGATAATTGTGTTGAATTGCTACAAGAACTAAATACCTCTCTGTAAATATAAATAATGATGATGAATTAAAAAAATGAAATCCACCTTCTAAATAATGCCCCACAAGGGCTCACCTTTCACGGCCAAAGCATCTACCCGTTTAGACACAGCAGGATCTTCAACCAGTGGGGGAGCATGGTGCGGCTTGATCCGCGCATCGATCAGCAATGCACCTGTACATCCCCAATGCTTGTATGTGATCTTTTCCCCAATCCCGTAAATGTCATGAGAAGGATTTGACCGTGTGAAAGTGACCCACAACCAATTATTTAGCTTAGCCGCTACAAAGTCAGCATCATCGACCAATAGGATCAAGGGCAATGTATCTGGAAATTCCTGGTCTCCCATCAAATGCGTTAGCCTTGCAATTTCTATGGCAGCAGTTTTCTGGTGGCTAAATGCCGGCCCCTCCAATGCCATGATTCCCGGTTGTACGATCTTAGGATTGCGAAACCCTTCCGGAAGTCGCAGACCTACAGGGAGGACTTTTCCCAATTCCCGAATTGGTTCGCCGGCAGCGGCCATCACCACTTTGGAACCCTCATTGATGGATGTACCAGAATAATCAAGGGTATCAATGGTGGTCCGGGTTTGGAAATGGAGGTCACGCCTCCAGTCGATGCGTTGCAGGACATGGCTAAAAAAGGCGGGGATATCGTTGATATCTAGGTTGGGCTGGTCTTCTTTCGCAACAATGACCAGATACTTAGCTAAGGAAGCCTGGTTGAAGCCAAGCACTGCATTGGCGACTGTTAAGATCTCTTGAGGCTTTCGTTTTTGGTAGGGCACGAAGCGTTCGGAGCCAATTGCCAGCAACAGTGGGTGGACGCCAGCCGCATCGACCGCATTCATCGCATGGAGACCATTGATCTCAGAAGGTACTACGGGTTCTGTGATTTCATGTATCAGGTGTCCAAAACTGGTGTCTTCCTGAGGTGGACGCCCCACGACGGTAAAAGGCCAGATGGCATCTTTTCGATGGTATACTGCATGTACTTTCATCACTGGAAACTCATGGGTAAGGGAATAATAACCAAGGTGATCCCCAAATGGACCTTCTGGCAAGGTATCCGCCTCAATCGTACCTACGATGCAAAAATCGGCCAGAGCCGAAATGGTAAAACCATCTTTTTTCTTGTACTTCCAACGCCTTCCCCCAAGCATTCCCATGAACATTACCTCGGCCAGTCCTTCCGGTAAGGGCATCACCGCACCAAAGGAGTGAGCGGGAGGTCCGCCAACAAATACACTGACTTTTAGTGGCTCTCCTTTCGCCAGGGCATTGGTATGATGGATGCCTATCCCACGCTTGATCTGATAATGGATGCCGATCTGACCATTGGTCTGGTATTCATTCCCAGCTAATTGTACCCGGTACATGCCTACATTTGATCTCATGGGACCAGGCTTGAGCGGGTCTTCGGAATAAACCTGGGGCAGTGTTATAAATGGTCCTCCATCCATTGGCCAGGATTTGATCCAGGGCAATTGGTCAATGGTGGTTTGGGACTTCATGGCCGGCGCAACGCCCCAGAATTTGCCGGGGAGGGCATGAATACCTGAAACAGGCAGATCAAAGTATTTGAAAGGATTCTTAAAAAATGTAGCCGGGTTGGCTTTGAGTTCCATCACTTTTCGGATCCGGGATAGGGTGTCCCGAAACATAAACCGGCTTCGCTCCACAGTCCCGAAAAGATTGGATACTGCGGGGAAAGGGGTACCTTTTACGTTCTCAAACAGAATTGCCGGCCCCCCTGATTCGTACACCCTCCGCTGTACCTCCGCCATTTCAAGATTGGGGTCCATTTCCTGTTTGATTCGGACCAAGTGACCATTTTTTTCCAGGTCTCTGACGCATTCCCGAAGACTTTTGTATCCCAAGATATCCTCTCTATTATAGTGGTTCGAAATAATGCTCCAACTCAATTAACAATTCATCTGGAATAGAGTTTGTATCAAAACCCATTAACTTTGCTCCAATGATGCCAATTACAACGACAGGAACAGCCGCCAAACTGCGGAGAGTCCTCGACCTGGTATGTGCCGATACCCGGTTACATGCCACTTGGTTGAATACCCTGAGTTACATGGAGCATGTGGGGGCTACCAAAATTGCTCGAACTCAAAGTGGGCCACTTGCAAATTACATGAGCCTGAAGCATGCGGCAGAAGAAGCTCGTCACGGTTTTTTTCTCAAACACATGGCTCGAAAACTATGGCCCGAAGGACTACCGACTTACGAAACCGGGTATTTATTGGCTCCCATTCAATCTCACCAATATCTTTATCGTCTGGACTTAAAGGCTTCCCGCCTGGGGCGCAAGCATAACATAATGGGGCGTGAACTTCACAATCTCGTTTACCTCCTCGTTACCTACGCTATAGAGCTCCGTGCTGATGAGTTGTACCCTGTTTACCAGGAACACCTCGATCGACAGCCCGAATTGCGCCTTTCCGTACAAGGGATAATCAACGAAGAAGAAGGCCACCTCGCGGAAATGGAAGCTGAGTTAGCCAACTACCCTGAAGAGTTGCAAAAGCTGACCAAACCTGTTTGCGATTTGGAAAACCAACTGTATGTTGAGTGGCTGACTGAAGTGGAAAAGAGCTTGGCGGTTTTGCAGTAATTTACCCTACCCATATCCCAATCATTTCTCCAGCCATCCATTCCAAATAATCACGATTTCCAGCGATCAAGGGTAAGCATAGAATAGCAGGTGTTTCATAGCTATGGATCTCCTTTACTTTGGCCTCCAAGTCCTGATAAAGTGCTTCATGACTTTTTAGGATTAATATTGCCTCCTGATCGATCTGCATCTCTTCCTTCCAAAAATAAACGGACTTCATTGCGGGGATAACATTTGCACAGGCTGCGAGTTTCTCAGATACGATCACTTTCGCGATCCTTAAAGCCTCAACTTCATCCTTACAGGTGATGTAAACAATAACGGGTTTCATAGAACGAAATTAAAAAACAATGAGTGAAGTCAGCGAACGAGTACGGGAAATACGAAAAGATTATATCATGGGGGAATTGAACGAGTCATCTGTTTCAGGGGACCCGATCGTTCAGTTCAAGCAGTGGATGGAGGAAGCGATCAAAGCCGAGGTCCCTGAACCCAACGCAATGTCACTGGCTACGGCCAATGCCAGCGGACATCCTTCTGTACGTATTGTATTGTTGCGCGGTTTGGATGATCGAGGATTTGCATTCTTCACCAATTATCTATCACACAAAGGTGCTGACTTGGCCGAGAACCCACATGCAGCCCTGGCTTTCTTCTGGCCTGAGTTGGAGCGCCAGGTCAGGGTTATGGGAAAGGTTAGGAAAGTGAGTGCGGAGGAGTCAGACGCTTATTTCAGAAGTCGTCCCCGGAGCAGCCGGATTGGAGCTTGGGCTTCACCGCAGAGCCAGGTAATTGATGACCGCAAATTTCTGGAATTGAAAGTGGATGAGTTTGAGACAGAATTCGAGCGTGGGGAAGTGGTGCGCCCTGAGCATTGGGGAGGATACCGTCTCTATCCGGAAAGTGTAGAATACTGGCAGGGAAGAGCAAGCCGCTTGCATGACCGAGTAAAATATACTCGTAGTGGAATGAACTGGAATATTCACCGCCTGGCTCCCTGATCCGAAACTGTTGCACCAGCAAGGTTGGCTTGCCAATCTACTTAGCCTCTATGAAATAGTTTTTGAAACACCTTCTACTGGACTTGCAACAATAAAATGGACGGAAAGATAAGATAGTTTGATTGTAGGGGGTGGATCTTCATGGATGAGTTTGGCGTTGTCCGTGACGCTTTCCGCTCGCCGCGGGGGCAGGTATTTTTATTATAGTATTGAAGCTGGGCCAGGTACCGATCAGTGAGGTGAAGCTGCCGACTAGGAGCCGTGACGAACTTCCTCCGGTGATGGCAGCGCTTCAGCACATATTCGTCACCCCGGAACTCAACGCCAGGGTGTTTTCGATCCTTGAACAAAAGATATGCGCAGGCAAAAAGA
>JBFGVE010000005.1:0-58601 GCA_041565275.1 Bacteroidia bacterium | reverse complement strand
CTCATGCTTGACAGTTTTGTGAGTCGAAACGGGTATATTTGCAGGTAGCATGAGCAAACTAATTGCGAGGGGCAAATAACTACCTACTTTTTTAGCTATCGGTGCAGTAGTTTCGAAATGATCTCAAGGAATTCGAATATGCGGAAGACTATCAATATCCTTAGCCTGGCAGTGCTAACCATTTCACTGTGGGGAGCAGGCTTGCTAAAAGGACAGCAGAATGTACGGCATTCCCAGGCTCAATCTACATTCTCATTTGACGGAACCAATGGTTTTTTTCAGCCCAGGTATGTAGACGGACCCCAAGCCAGTCTTCGGTCCAATATTGAAGTTTTGGTTGAAACTCCCGGTTTTGAGGGGGCTGCACTTGACAATGATATTGTCAACCTTCCCTTCAAAGATATTGTAGTTCCTATTGGCGAGAACGAGCGGCTGACCATCGAGGATATCCGGACAGATGGTGCGGTTGAGGTTTCTACAGATCAGTTCCGAAAGAGCGTGGCTGAGAGTGGACTATCCATTCAGGGAACCTGGTACCCGGCCCGCAATGTTGTGTTGGGAAATATCGAAAGGCGGACTGGAAAATATGTCCAGCATGTACGCATCTATCCGGTACAGGTTAACTCCAATGGTGATCGCATCCGTAAAGCGAGGTCTGTCTCCTGGACCCTTGGCAGGAGCATTGACCGTAGTGCACGTCTTGTTTCGGGTGCTTCAGCACGAACTTATGCTCCCAACTCTCAGTTGGCAAGCGGTACTTGGGTTAAGATCGGGATCTCTGGAGATGGAATTTACAAAATTGATCGAGATGACCTTCTCAGTCTCGGTATTAACCCTTCTGATGTGGATCCGCGTACGCTTCGTATCTATGGCAATGGTGGTGGCGTCTTACCCCAGATTGCAGGTTCACATCCCTACGATGATCTGGTAGAAAATCCGATCTGGGTGTCCGGGGAAGGAGATGGCTCTTTTGATCCGGAGGATTATCTCCTCTTTTTTGGCCATGGACCTCATCAGTGGAATTACAATGATTCCCTGGAACTATGGACCCATCAGCTCAATCTTTATTCGGATATTACTTATTACTACCTCAGTTATGGGGGAGCATTGGGGCAAAGGATTTCGGATGTCCCCTCTATTTCAGCTACAAATTATACCCCTTCCTATACAGATGCACTAAACTATTATGAAAGGGATGACTACAACCCTCTGGGGTCGGGACGGGTTTGGTTGGGAGAGACTTTTGACCTCACGACCACCAGGAGTTATGATTTTCCATTGATCGGGCTTCGCTCTGGTTCCGATGTATCAGTTACTGCCCGTCTGGGTGGTCGCTCCAATGTTCCCCAAAGTTTTGTTATCCGGGAGAGTGGCAGCACGGTTACAACGGTTGGTATTCCTACCACCAATACCTCGATCTACGGAAATTACTACTATCGCACTGGGTATACGACATTTAATCTCCCTGCGAGCCAACTGGGTGACGGGAGCCTCAATTTAGAATTCACTTACAGCAAGCCGTCCACAGGTTCTATCGGATACATGGATTATATCGAAGTTCGCTATCACCGGACTTTGAGTGTTACCGGTGAGCCAGGGTTTACTTTCTACGCGAGAGAAGGGGTTGGACCCGGGAAGGTGTTCAGCTACAATATCAGCGGTGCAGGTTCTTACCGAATCTGGGATGTAACCGACCGGGTAAAACCCCGCGAGATTACAGGCGTTAACAGCGGTGGATCTCTGTCTTTTGGTGTTGCTTGTGATTCGGTCAAAAAATTCTATGCCTTCAGCGACAATGCGCACCGCAGTCCTGTCAAATTGGAAATTATTGCTAACCAGGATCTGCATGGCTTGAGTCAGGCAGAGTACATTATTATTACCCATCCCGACTTTAATTCTGCCGCCAATACACTGGCGAACTTTCACCGGGGTTATTACGACAGGAGTGTCCACGTGGTAAATATTTATGATATCTACGAGGAGTTTTCCTGTGGTTCCCAAGATCCGACAGCAATTCGCGACTTTATTAAAATGTTCTATGACCGGGGTATGGCCAACGGTTCCGTCCTTCCCCGTTATGTTTTACTGATGGGTGATGGAAGCTATGATTACAAAAACCGGATCTCAACCAATCAGACCAATTTCCTTCCTACTTACCAGAGCCGGAAATCTCAACGGCCTACTGAATCCTATGTCAGCGATGATTATTTCGGATTTCTGGATGATGGGGAAGGTTTCTGGGGTGAGAATGCCGGCTTTGAAGGGGGATCTTATGATATCCTTTTTATGGCTGAAGGAGATGATATGATTCAGACACATGGGCTGGATGTGGCGATAGGCAGGATGCCGGTGAATACACCCGAAGAAGCCGGGATCGTCGTATCAAAGATAATCGATTATATTGATGATGCTTCAGGATTTGGTACCTGGAGAAATCGTGTGCTTTTGGTTGCTGATCACAAAGACGAAGACGGTCAAATTCACGTCAGCCAGGCAGACAGTTATACCAGTGACATTCAGGGTCAGCAACCTTGTATGAACATCGATAAGATCTACATGGATAATTATCTGATGGAGAATACGGCTTCCGGGTCTCGTTTTCCAGATGGTAAGGATGCTTTGATCCGGGGCCTGAACGATGGAGCCTTGCTGGTCAATTACACTGGTCACGGTGGTGAAATTGGTTGGTCCAATGCCAGTATTCTCGACATTTCAGATATCAACAACCTTGAAAACGGCAACCGGCTAGCAGCCTATATCACCGCTACTTGCGAATTTGGCCGCTGGGATGACCCTGCCCGCCAAGCGGGTGCTGAGAAAATGTTTCTCCTGGAGGATGGGGGAGCCATTGCGATGTTCACCACAGTTCGTGTGGTGTATTCCGGTCAAAACTTCTATCTGAACCAGCGCTTTTACGACCATGTATTTGACCGGGATGTGAACAACCAGCCCTTAACAATGGGTGAGATATTTCGCCGGACCAAAAATGACAGTTGGCTGAACGGGATCAATAACAGGAACTTTTCCCTGATGGGAGATCCGGCCATGCCCCTGGCTTTCCCAACACTTTCTACAGAAGTTACTAAAATCAACGGGGTTGCAGTTGTAGATTCTGTTCCGGATACGTTAAGTGCCCTTTCTTTGGTGGCCATCGAGGGGGTGGTCAGGGATCAGAATGGTGATTTGGTACCCGGGTACAATGGTTCGATGTTCGCCACCGTCTACGACAAGCCCAATCGGTTTACAACACGCCGATCCCCTTTCTCTTTCTTCTGGCAGAAAAACCGAATATTCAATGGCGAGGCAACCGTGCGGAATGGAGCCTTTTCGTTCCAGTTCGTAGTGCCAGTTGACATTTCTTATGACAACGGTTTTGGGAAGATCAGTTTATATGTTGAGAATAATTCCCTGGATGGCGCAGGTTGCTGGGACAATGTCGTCATCGGCGGAGTTGAAGGATCAGCCATCATTGATGAGAAAGCTCCTGAAATGGAGGTCTTTATGAATGATGAAAAGTTTGTAGATGGCGGCATGGTGGGGCAAGACCCAATTATGATTGCCAATATCTTCGATGAAAATGGCCTGAACACAGTTGGAACCGGTATTGGTCATGAACTTACGGCCATTTTAGACGATGATGAGACAGATGTAATTGTCTTGAATGATTTCTACACTGCCCTGAAGGACAGCTACCAGGAGGGTCGGATCGAATTCCCCTTTTCCCAATTGGCAGATGGACCCCACAATTTGAAAGTTAAGGTTTGGGATGTAGCAAACAATTCCACTAGCAAGGAGGTGAATTTTATTGTCGCTGACAATTCAGCGATTGCCCTTGGCCATGTTCTCAACTATCCAAATCCTTTTTCCACCCATACCAAATTTTATGTTGAGCACAACCTGGATGGTCGCCCTATCAGTGTCGAGGTAAAAATTTTTACCGTGTCCGGGCGACTGGTCAAAAGCCTGGCAGGCGCAGCCTATGCAGACGGTAATCTTTATTGTGATCTGGAATGGGATGGCCTTGATGACTACGGCGACGCCATCGGCCGTGGTGCCTATGTATACCAAGTGCTGCTCAAAGACGAGTCAACAGGTGAAAAGGTTAGCAAATTTGAAAAGCTGGTTGTGCTTCGATGATTGTTCGGACAATTGCTCCTGGAGTTCGGCTAGTTGCTCCTGGAGTTCGCTCCACTGGTAATTCTTTCCCTTGCCCTTTACAATATCACTATCTTTGAAGCCGGAAATTTAATGAATAATTACCATGCATCGATCACACACTTGCGGTGAGTTACGCCTGGAGCATGCAGGTCAATCCGTTACCCTTGCCGGTTGGGTCCGGAAGGTAAGAGATCTAGGACACTTTGTATTCATCGATTTGAGGGATCGCTATGGCATCACCCAGATCAATGTATCTTCCGATGAAAAGGATCTCTATGACCAGGCTACAAAAGTTGGACGGGAGTTTGTGTTGAAGGTGACTGGTAAGGTAGTGGAGCGGGAGTCAAAAAATTCAAAGCTACCTACCGGTGACATCGAAATTGTTCCTGAAACCATTGAAGTGCTGAATCCATCAAAGACTCCTCCTTTTATGATCGCGGAGGAGACAGATGGGCTGGACCCTCTAAGAATGCAGTACCGTTACCTGGACTTGCGTCGGAAACCTTTGCAGGACAACCTTATCCTGCGTCACAAGATGGGGTTTGCCACCCGTGAATACTTGAACAGCCAGGGCTTTCTGGAAATTGAAACACCTTACCTGATCAAGTCAACTCCCGAAGGAGCACGTGACTTTGTCGTTCCTTCCCGAATGAATCCCGGTCAATTTTACGCCCTCCCTCAATCACCGCAGACTTTCAAACAGATATTGATGGTGGCCGGATACGATAAGTATTTCCAGATTGTTCGTTGTTTCCGCGACGAAGACCTGAGGGGTGACCGCCAACCGGAATTCACTCAGATTGACTGTGAAATGGCTTTTGTTGAGCGCGACGACATCCTGAACACTTTTGAGGGTTTGATCAAGCATCTCTTTAGAGAAATTAAAGGCATCGAATTGAGCGATTTTCCCCGTATGTCATATGTCGATGCCATCGCTCGCTATGGCTCTGACAAGCCAGACATCCGTTTTGGGATGGAATTGAATGAATTGACCGATATAGCCCGGCACCGTGAGTTTTCCGTATTTAACTCCCAGGAATACATAGGTGGGATTTGCATTGAAGGTGGAGCGGCAAAATATAGCCGCAAGGACCTCGATAAGTTGACCGATTGGGTAAGGCGGCCACAGATCGGAGCAAAAGGGTTGGTCTGGGTAAAGTGGGAAGCCAGCGGATTCGGTTCTTCTGTCAAAAAATTCTACGAGCAGGAGGACTTCCGGGCGTGGATGGAGCGTGCAGGGGGGAAAGAAGGTGACTTGTTGCTGATCTTATCAGGTGACAGGGAGAAAACCCAGGGCCAATTGGGTGAATTACGCAAGGAGTTGGGCAACCGTCTTGGGTTGCGTAATCCTGAAGTATTCCAGCCGCTATGGGTTGTCGACTTTCCACTGTTGGAGTGGGATGAGGACAGTAAACGTTACCATGCGATGCACCACCCCTTTACTTCTCCAAAACCCGACCAACTAAATCTTCTGGAGACAGAACCGGGATCTGTTTATGCAGATGCTTACGATTTGACCCTTAATGGCAATGAGATCGGTGGAGGGTCCATCCGTATCCATGACCGCAGTCTCCAGGCGCAGATGTTCAAAGTCCTGGGATTCACCAAAGAAGAGGCCGAGGCCCAATTTGGCTTCCTGATGGGCGCATTTGAGTTTGGTGCCCCTCCTCATGGTGGAATCGCGTTTGGCTTCGACAGGATGGTAGCGATTTTTGGTGGAGATGAGAATATCCGTGACTACATGGCATTCCCCAAAAACAACAGCGGACGTGATATGATGATCGACAGTCCCTCTCCCATTGCAGATGATCAATTAGACGAACTCTTTATCTGTCTGAACGAAAGGCTCTTGGCTGAAACTGATAACGCAGAATAACTGATAAGTCCTGCGGAGGATAGATTATTTTTCATTCAGCGATTTAGGGTTTACTTTTAGATCTCAACAAGACTGTTATGAAGCTTTACACGAAGATCACCATAGGATTGGTCGCAGGGATCATTTTGGGTTGGGTATTGAATATATGGTATGATATCAGTTCTTTTAAAGCTGCAGATAAGGATGGAAATGGATTTCTGACGGTTTCTGAAGTAATCGCTTCCGATCTGGACGTTTACAAAGATAAGGGTGCCACCCGCAAAGCATCTCCTAAGGATTCCAAACCTGACTTCAGGCAGATCCTGAACCTGGACCACCACAATCGGAAAGATTATATCGAGGTGGGCTTTGAGATTGCAGATGTTGATAAGAGCGGAACTCTGTCCCGCTATGAAGTCATCAGCAAAGGAGGGGAATACAACAAATCTTACGGGGCTGTAGATGCATTTGCCAATGCGGATACCAGTGGAGATGGTCAGCTCAGCCTTGCTGAGATCAAATTGGCAGAATATCCGAATTTGCCAGCCTCCAGAGAGATCCGCTTCAATGTTGCCGATGTCAACCGTGATGGAAGCCTAAGCCGGAATGAAGTGCTGGCAAATGGCAAGTCTCTGCCACAATTTGTAGCTCGGGAGTCTTTTTATGCCGCCGATATGGATCTGGATTCCTTGCTCAGCTTGGAGGAGTATGTCTTTTCCTTTATTGCACACAAAGATTATTTGGACAAGAAGTGGTACAAGGCTGACCAGAATAATGACAATATCCTTACTGTGAGCGAAGACAAGAAAGTGCGGGGAATGGCTCAGATCACAGCTTATACAGATTGGATTGGTATGGTCTTCATTCGCTTGGTAAAAATGGTAGTGGTACCCTTGATCCTAGCTTCACTGATCTTAGGCGCTGCCAATCTTGGGGATATTCGAAAACTGGGAAGTCTTGGCATCAAGGCATTTGGGTTTTTCATGCTGACCACTGCGGTGGCAGTGAGCCTTGGGGTATTGGCTGCAAATTTTTTCCGTCCAGGTGATGGATTGCCGGAAGAAAAGAAAAAGGAATTGTTACAAACTTACAGGTCTACTGCCGATTCCAATGTAAATAAAGCTTCTGAAATTGCCGATCAGCCCCAGTTCGAGCGGATCAAAAATCTGTTTGTTAATATGGTTCCAACCAACCCCGTCAAGTCCCTTGCGGATGGCGACATGTTGGCTATCATCTTTTTCGCCTTATTTGTGGGGGTTTGTCTGACCATGATCCCTCCTGAAAGATCCATTACCTTTATCAAAACGATTGACGGGTTGAACGAAGTGGTACTAAAAATGGTGATGCTGGCAATGGAAACTGCTCCCTATGGGGTTTTCGCTTTGATTTTGAGTACAGTAGCGGATATGGGTATTGATATTTTGATTCCTTTGGGCAAGTATGGCCTGGTGGTCATAGGCGCCTTGCTGGCCCACGTATTGATCACTCATTTTTCCTTTGTTGTTCTATACCTCAGACTCAATCCTTTACAATTTCTCAAGGCGATAAAGGAGGCCTTGTTACTGGGATTCAGTACCAGTTCTTCCAGTGCAACGCTTCCGATCTCAATGGATGTGACTCAGGCTAATCTAGGTGTATCTAAAGAGGTGAGCAGCTTTGTACTTCCTCTGGGGGCAACGGTCAATATGGATGGAACAGCTCTCTATCAAGGAGTTGCAGCTATTTTTATTGCTCAAGTCTACGGGATTGAACTGGCTTTTACCGACCAGATCATCATGGTGCTTACTGCAACCCTGGCGTCTATTGGGGCCGCAGGGGTTCCGGGAGCAGGAATGATTACCCTCGCCGTGGTGTTGGGCACAGCAGGAATCCCACTGGAGGGAATTGCCTTGATATTTGGAATGGACAGGATACTGGATATGTTCAGGACGACCATCAATATTGTTGGGGATATTACCTGTGCATCTGTAATGGCAAAATCTGAAGGAGAGAAGGTCACTATCTACGAGGACAGGGATATGATACCTGGCTAGGGGGCTAACTCAAAACGTATTGAGAAAAGTATAACTATTCAATTGGGGTACTCCAAAAAAGAAAAAGCCTCACGCAGGCCTAAAAATAGGACATTCTTAACTGTCCTTGTCTATGGCCTTTCCTCGCTGATAGTTTTTCTAGTGGCTTTTTCCGTACCTCCTCTGGGGAAAGCCTCTGCTTCTCACTATCTGGCTGTTGTTTTTTTCTTCACTTTGCTGATTTTTTTTTGGTCACTGCCGGGTGTTATTCTCAGTAGAATAGGAGGTTATCCCCGATCTGAACAGTTATCCATACATGAGTTGCTTACACCACCTGTATCTGCAAGCCTGGCCTACGGTCTTGCCTTGCTACTGGCCTTGTATTCTTTTGGTGCAGGAACTGAGGCAGGGTATACCCTGGCAATCCTCTTCTTGCTGATGGGTTTTTGTTTTGCTATCTCAATACTTGCCTCTTACTGGGCAGGTCACCTGAAAGTTCCACACTGGATGGTGGTTGGGACCACGTGTTTGGGTGGCCCGGGAGGACTGATGGTTAGTGGTTGGCTAAGCTACTCCATTTTCGGAGAAGATTTTCTCTATTATGATGTCATGTTGTTCCTCTGAATATACTTTGATGGCTTTTCCATGCGATTCTACTTGGAACACATCTAATTGGAACACAATTGAAAAGCTTCGGCACTCTTCCCCTCCTCAACCAAAGAAGCTCAAAAGGTGCAAAAGGCAAGAACCCCTTTGGTCACAGACCAAAGGGGTTCTTCCTCAATTATTCATTATTCGCTCATGCGCTTGAATCCAAGCTAACACTTTAATCTACCTAAAAGAACACTACTGAGATTGATCTCTCGAGTACAATACAAATATGGGACTGACTGATAGATATTTCAATCTCAATTGAGTTCATTATAATAAAAATATTTTCGGATTATAGTGCTATTAATGATATTATGATTGAATAGAGGGTTTTTATGTGATCCATTATTATAAAAACTCCTAATATATGAATTGCAATTGGTATGAACTGTTAGCATTGTGGTGTAAAACCGAAGTGAGGAACTAAGTCTTGTTCTTATCTCTGAAGAAGATATTTATCGGAACACCCCGAAATCCAAAATTCGCTCGTAGTTGATTTTCAAGGTACCGCTTATAGTTTTCCTGGATCAGCTTTGGGTGATTTGTGAAGAAAAGGAAGGTTGGGATTTTTGCTGGGATTTGAGTAACGTATTTGATCCGGATGAACTTTCCCCTGATAGCAGCGGGACGGTGAGCTTGCCAAGCTGCTTGCATCACCTCATTGAGCTGAGAGGTGGGAACCCGTTTGTTCTTTTCATGGTAGACCTCTACTCCTACTTGCATTGCTTTGAGTATGCGCTGCTTGTCCATTGCTGAGATAAATACGATAGGTATTCCACTCAATGGGGCGATCTTTTCATTGATTACCGCTTCAAAATCCCTGGCAGTATTGGTTTTCTTTTCCATCAAATCCCATTTGTTGACCAAGATTACCAAGCCTTTGCCGTTGGTCACAATTGTGTGAAGAATATTGAGATCTTGTGATTCGAGTCCTTGGCTAGCATCCAGCATTAAAAACGCTACATCACACTCTTCAATGGCACGGATTGACCGCAGTGTGGAATAGAATTCCACATTTTCACTACTTTCTCTAACCCTTGCTTTTTTTCGTAAACCAGCGGTATCG
Organism: Bacteroidia bacterium; assembly: GCA_041565275.1. Taxonomy (GTDB): domain Bacteria; phylum Bacteroidota; class Bacteroidia; order J057; family JADKCL01; genus CAWUKT01. Next base: position 48,859 of record JBFGVE010000005.1, on the reverse strand, counting down.
ATCAAATATGAATCAATTCCAAACCCTGAATAGCGGGTATAGATAGAATCTCTGGTGGTTCCTGAGATGGGGGTAACAATATTGCGGTCATGGCCGAGCAGTGCATTGACAAGGCTGGATTTGCCTACATTTGGTCTGCCGACGAAAGCAAATTTGGGAAGGCCGTCTTCCGGCCCCTTGATCGGGTCTGTGGGGAAACTAGCTATTACTACATCCAGAAGTTCTCCCGTTCCACTGCCATTGACCGAGGAAACAGGATAAGGATCGCCCATTCCAAGCTCATAAAATTCATAGATCAGTTGATCCCGTTCATAGTTGTCGGCTTTGTTGGCGACAAGAAACACAGGCTTCTTACTTTTGCGTACTACATTGGCGAATTCCCGGTCAAGGGGCATCACGCCGGTGAGGACGTCCACCATAAAGAGAATGACGTCTGCTTCTTCTATGGCTATATGAACTTGCTCACGGATTGCAGCTTCAAACATGTCTTCTGATCCATGTACATAGCCACCCGTGTCGATCACTATAAAATCACTTCCAATCCAGTGTGAGGTGCCATAGTGCCTGTCCCTGGTTACCCCACTTTGATCATCTACAATGGCCTTCCTGTCTTCGATCAAACGGTTAAACAAGGTCGACTTACCTACATTGGGCCTCCCTACGATCGCTACAATTCCTCTCATGGCTTTCTATTTTGATTCAATTCCGAACGGTTACTATTCATTATAACCGAAAGATCTAAGGCGGTTCACTGATTCTTTCCAGTTTGGTGCAACTTTTACACGGAGCTCGAGGTAAACTTTTTTACCTAAGAATCGCTCAATGTCCGGACGGGCCATTTTCCCAATCTCCCGAATGCGCTTGCCACCTTTTCCCACCAAAATTCCTTTTTGTGAATCACGCTCAACATATATCTCTGCAAAAATATGGGTGATTTTCTCTTTTTCTTCAAAAGCGGTGATCCCCACCTCGACACTGTATGGGATTTCTTGCTTGAGCTGTAGAAAGACTTGCTCCCGGATCATCTCTGCTATAAAAAATCGCTCTGGACGGTTGGAAACAGTTTCCTTATCAAAATAAGGTGGCCCTTCCGGGAGAAGATCTAGGACCATTCGTTTTAGCTCGAAGACGTTGATATCATGCTTGGCAGAAATGCCAATTGCACCTGCAACTTCTACTTTGGCAGTTATTTCTGCGTGCCTGGCCCGAACCGCCTCCTCATTGCTTTGGTCGACTTTGTTCAATACCAGCAGAACAGGGACGTCAGTCTTTTTAGCCAGATTGATCACCAAATCCTCCGGGAATGTTTCGTTGACATCTACCAGCAATATAATCAAGTCGGCATCTTCCATTGAAGTGCGAACTGAGTTCATCATGATGCGGTGGAGGCGGTATTGAGGGGGAATGACTCCCGGAGTATCTGAAAAAACGATTTGATAGTTGTCTTCACTCGCAATTCCAAGGATCCTATGCCTGGTAGTCTGTGCCTTTGGTGTGGTAATAGCAAGTTTGCGGCCTACTAATTTGTTCATCAGGGTGGACTTCCCCGCATTGGGCTTGCCAATGATACTTACAAAGCCTGACTTGTGCGGTGTTTCACTCATTTTGCAAAGATACAAATGAAAATGTCACACTATCACTCTCAACTATGTGACAGATAAGCTTCAGGAATTTCCCACTTTGTCTGCTATCCAATTTTCAAACCGGATCAATTCTCCGCTTGCTGGGTCAAATGGAATATCTTCGTGATAGGATTGCAATTCTTGTAACTGCCGCTGGGCTCCTCTTACCGTTTTACGAATGTCCAGACCGTTTTTGTGCCACTCCATTAAAACCTGAATTAGTCTGGTCGGGCGGTAAAGGTTGAAACCCTTCTGCGTGCGTTTGATGAACTGACACAGATTGAGGATCTTTGTTTCCAGCAGATCGTACAACTCGCATTCATAAAAGATCATAACCTCTTGGAGGCGAAAAGTTAGATTCCAGCCTTCTTTGTCAGCCAGGAGAGCGGTTGCGCGGTTCAGGGCTTGTAAAGATTCACCTGCTTGTCCCTCGATGAAGTACAGGCAAGCTCGGTAATAGTGCCAGGTAGCAGCCCGAAATTCTGATGCTCCAAACCGAGGGTGCTCAAGTGCTTGCCGGATGGTAGACGCTGCTTTCTCCCAATTTTTGGAATAGTACGCAATGCGGAATGCAGTTCCCAGGACAATCAGCGAATTGGTTTCTTCTTTTGAAAAGAAGGCAAGGGTTTGGTCCACATTTGACTGGGCTTTCTCAAGGTTCCCTGCCCGAAAGGAAGTCTCGGTAAGCTGGAAATAAGCACTTACCAACCTCTGCTTAGAATATATGGACGGCTCATTCTGAACCAACTCCAAATGCATTTTGCAAAATTCCATGGCCTCCTGAAAATGGAAGTTGTATTGCAGATAGAGGATATTGGACAACAAATAATAATAACGAGCCAGTGGAGATCGCGTTGTTTCACTTACCGTTCGGATCCGCTCGATTTTTCCCTCTATCTCCTCGAGGACCCCCGGAGCGCTCTGGGAAACTTGTGTAAGGAAATTCATCACCGAGTAATGTAAGATGGCCGCTTCGTTGACTTGGTAATTTACTCGGTTTAGCTCAAGCAACTGTTCCGTATGCTTTTGGGATTCGCTGACTGACACGTTGATGCTTTGTGACCTGTACAGGAGCATCTCTGCACGGAACTTTACACTGTGCAGGCTATACTTCTTAGTGGTTGACACTACTTGTTGAAGTAAATTTTTGCTTGCATGATAGGATCCCCTTCCCAGTAAAATTTCCCCTTGTAAAAGCCTTTTTTCAGCTTGGAGTTTGGCATTGATGAAAGGAGCATTGTATCCAGTCAGACTTTTGTCCTGTAAAACAATGTTTTCCAACATCCTTTTTAGCCTGGATTTAGTAACCCTGAAAGTGTTGTTAGGAGGACTTTTGTATAATTTATGAGAAAAGAACTCCTCTTTCTTATCCTTGTACTGTGTAATTAGTTTATAGAGTTTGCCAACCTTTTCATATTCAAAGGGAGAAGAACTCAAATGATTCTTTATGAGCCTCAGTTCAAATTTTTTGAGCTTTTTGAGAATGTCGTAAATAAGTTCCATATGTGTTTCGGGTGGTGAGGAGTGGAAAAATACGTGGCTTTTTTGTGTAATCAAAACCCTGTTTTACTGTAGTGGTATGACTAAATGCTTCTTATATTGTCCCTGTGTTTAGATTTTTTTAGTTCGGTTTAAGGGTAATACAGGCTTATGACTTCCTTGAAAAGGAGTCAAATGTGAATGGTATATTGATTTTTTGTTTCTATCCCATTTGGAATAGTGATTGTTCGTTTACTAATTTCAAGCCTGTCTATCCTAAATGACTAGAAGTGTACATTAATAATTTCTGATAAGGTTATGATAAAACGAGTCGGACTATGGCTAGTTGCATGCCTGGTGATCTGCTCCTCTGCCCATGCACAGTCGGACGGCAAGATCAAGGGGAAGGTTACCGATGAAGCAGGTTCCCCGGTTGAGTTTGCCACCGTAGTGATCATTCTAAATGGAGTGATCAAGGGGGGAGCAAATACCAATGAAAGAGGTGAATTTAGCATTGCGCCGGTCTCTCCGGGCACCTACGATGTACGTGCTTCATTTGCTGGAAACACCATCAACGCAACAGGTGTAACGGTTGCCGCCAACAAGACGGTTCCTGTCGATCTGACCCTTGAAACAGGAGTAGAAATTGCTGAGGTGCAAATCACTGAAACCATACCTATCGACAATACAACTACCGGAGGTTCTCTTTCAGGAGCCGACATTACCCAGATTGGTATCAGGAATATCAATACACTTTCAGCAATTATCCCTGGAGTTTACCAGTCAGATGATGGTGGAAGTTTGAGTATGCGAGGGGGACGTACCAATGCCACCACCTACTTTGTAGATGGTGTTAAGGTTCGTGGTACCACTGGCATTCCTCAAAAAGCAGTTTCAAACCTGACAGTTATCACTGGTGGAGTTCCAGCTGAGTATGGTGATGTTATTGGAGGTATTGTTTCCGTAACGACTGCCGCCCCGAGTTATAAGCTTTCCGGAGGGGGAGAAATTCTATCCAGCCAATTTCTTGATCCTTACGGATTCAATTTGTTTGCGGTGAATCTTTCAGGCCCGCTGATCAGCAAGTATGACTCGGCAATGGATTACAACCGTCCTCTCCTTGGTTTCTTTATCGCTGCTGAGGGAGAATTCCAGAAAGATAGTGACCCCGCTAACGGAGGCATCACCACCTTGCGAGATGAATTGCGAAATGACTTCACACAAACTCCTCTTACCTTGGACGAGACTGGAAACTTCTTCATCCAACGTGCGAACTTTGTTACTGACGACATGTTTGAAACCAGGAAGGCAAAAGACAACAATCAGTCGCGCACCGTTCGTGTAAATGGTCGTCTGGACTTCGCACCTAATGATAATATGATCGTAAAGGTTGGTGGGACTTTCACTGATATTGAAAATACGGGTTGGAGTCTCTCCAACTCTGTTTTTGCTCCGGAAGCGAACCAATTGTTTCGTGGCACTCAATATCGGGGATGGACCCGTTTCCAGCAAAGTTTTGAAAGCGGAGAAAATAGCCAAATACAAAATCTCTACTACCAAATCCAGGCTGATTACAGCCGGTGGGATCGCCAGTTCATGCACTCAACCCACCGGGATAATATATTCGATTACGGTTACATCGGCCAATTTGATCTTGACTGGGTTCCAACCTATAGGTATGTGGATCCTCTGGATGAGGACCATGTTAACACCATATCCTCAGCGGGATATTACATCACCTCTAGCTTCTCTCCAGAGAATCTGGCGTTTGATGCAACAAACTCCAAAAATCCCGATATGGCCAATTACAATAACTTCATTTTTGATTACGTCGAAAGCAATGGTATTGTGAATCCATTTACTGGCCGTTTGGAAAATAGCATCCCCAACCTTGATTTTCTGGTGTTCTATGGGGGACTTCGAAATGGTGACAGTCCGCGTTCGATCTATTCGTTGTTTTCAGGTCCTGGTGCTGAACAGGGAGGTTACTCAAAATACCGCTTTGAGCAGTACCGTCTTACTGGGCAGGCTTCCGGTGAGATCAAAGGGCATAACCTCAAAGTTGGTTTCGAGTTTGAGCAGCGTCAAGAGCGTTTTTATGGAGTTGCTGCTCGCAACCTCTGGAACTATGCGCGTCAGTTGACAAACCGTCACTTGCAAGGTATCAGTCAGGATGTATCCAGTTGGGAACTTGTAACTCAGAATGGATACTTCCTCGATACTGTGAATGCACCCCCAGCATATGAAGCTGGTGACCAAGCAGGATTCGACCGTGTTTTACGTGAGCAATTGGGACTTTCGGTTGATGGTCTTGACCTGATCAATATAGACGCATTGTCGCCAAACGATCTGAACCTGAACATGTTCACAGCTGACGAATTGTTGAACGATGGAAATTTACTTGTCAACTATTACGGTTATGACTTCAAAGGGAACCCAACTTCACGCCGTCCTTCAGAAGATTTCTTCACTGATGAGGTTAACCGCCCTATGAATTCGTTTGCTCCAACTTACATTTCCGGCTTTATCCAGGATAAGTTTGAGCTTGAAGACATCATCTTCAATGTAGGTGTACGGATTGACCGTTTTGATGCCAACCAGTCGGTGCTAAAGGATGAGTACGTACTCTTTCCCACTTACACTGCTGCAGAATCACATGCGTTGTTGGGCATTCCCAAGCCGGAAGTAATTCCTGACAACTGGGTCCCTTACATGGACGATGAAACTTCACCTACCGCCTTCCTTGGTTACCGGGATCCTGAAACTGATATTTGGTATGATGCCAGTGGCAGCCCTACCAGTTCAGCTTCTATACGCTCTGGCGGTGAGGTTCAGCCCCACATCAAGGATGATGAAGTATCCATTCAGTCTTTTGAAGACTACACACCTCAGACAGTGATAATGCCTCGTCTCTCGTTCTCTTTTCCCATTTCTGGTGAAGCAGTATTCTTCGCGCACTATGATGTCCTGACCCAGCGTCCCGGACAGCTAAGTGGTGATCAAAGTTCTGCTCTGGCAGGTCAGATCACTGACTATTACTTCCTCCAAAATTCGGCGACCGTCCAGGTTACCAATCCAAACCTAGCTCCTGAGAAAACGATTGACTATGAAGTAGGTTTCAAGCAGAAGCTGACGGATTACATGGCACTTTCGATTTCTACTTTCTACCGTGAAATGCGTGACATGCTCCAGTCTCGGAACTTTCAGGACGCCTATCCAACTCCTTATTCCTCATTTGACAATATCGACTTTGGCACGGTTAAGGGATTCACCTTTGCTATAAATATGCTTCGCAAAAAGAATCTCAGGATGCAAGCCTCTTACACCCTGCAGTTCGCCAATGGTACAGGATCCAGCTTTACCTCCGCACGAAATGCTCTGAACTCCGTTGAAGGTTTTACTGCGATCCGTGCTCTGTTGCCGCTTGATTTTGATCAGCGTCACCGGATCTCAGGTAATATTGACTATCGCTTTTATGGAAAAGAAAAGGGGCCGGCCCTTAATATCGGTGAAAAGACTATTTATCCGCTTTCTGATGCTGGTGCCAACCTGACCTTTTATCTCGGTTCCGGTACTCCTTATTCTGTAAATACACTTCCGAATGCAGCAGACGTACAAAGTGGTATCAACCAAAGTATCCAGTTGGGGGGAACGCCCAATGGAAGCCGTCTGCCTCCCCAAGTACGCTTTGACTTTAAAGTCGACAAAAGCTTCATCCTTGGTGGTAAAACCAGGACCGATGATGGTGGCAACATCGTCAAGGATTCGAAGGGCAATGAAGTCGTTTCCCGCGCCTTCGACTTCAATGTCTACCTCCTGCTTTTGAACGCACTGAATACCAAAAATGTCCTCAATGTTTACAAGACTTCCGGGTTGGCGGACGATGATGGATACCTCAGTACAGGTGTAGGTCAGCAGCAAGTGGCAGCAGCCATTGACCCAGCTTCATTCACTTATCTTTATACCGTCAAAATGAGGAATCCGAACAACTTCAGTTTACCGCGAAGGATTCGTTTAGGTATTCAATTCAGCTTCTAAAAATGTATATGAAGATGAAATTAAAAGGAAAATTTATCCGCCTTGGTCTTCTTGCACTTTCTATTCTGGGCTTCTTTCAGCTTCAGGCCAAAGAAAATGTCGGGCAAAAGAGGTCTATTAAAAAGGGCTTGCGTACAACGGCATCATGTGCCCCCGCGAGTTCTTCTGTCGAACTGGATGTAAACAACGTACGTTGTCTCCTTCACAATGGCGGTGACTTTTGGTGGGACTTGCAAAACAATCCCCGCTACGAAGTTCCCAAAGTAGACGATCCGGCTTTGGCCCGCCATGCTTCTTTCGCAGGCTCTCTTTGGATAGGTGGTGTGGACGAATCCGGTCAGCTTAGGATAGCAGCTCAGACTTATCGTCAGAGCGGTAACGACTTCTGGCCCGGTCCTCTGACCGCCAATGGTGGTACAGTAGACGATGTTACCTGTGAGCAGTGGGATCAGCATTTCAAAATCACAAAAGCTGAGATTCTCTCCTTCCAGGCGGCATTTCAGAACTTCCTCAATGGTGGTCCTGCGCTTAACATGGATGACTTCCCCAACGTGAAAAACTGGCCTGCATTTGGTGAGGATGCCGATGGTAATCGCCTCGCACTGGCTCCTTTTGTCGACGTTGACGGTGATGAGTTCAACTATACCCCAGAAGCAGGTGACTATCCTGATATATCTCCCTGTCCGGGTGGAGGTATTCCTGACCAGGCTGTATGGTGGGTCATCAATGATAAAGGAGACATCCACACAGAAACAGGCGGTGAAGCCATTGGTATTGAGATCCAAATGCTTGCTTTTGCATTTTCAACTTCCAATGCCATTAACGATATGACCTTTTACAAGTACAAGGTTATCAATAAATCCACCCTTGTTCTGAATGAAACGTATATGGGACAATGGGTAGATGCTGACATTGGTAACTTTGCCGATGATTACGTTGGTTGTGACACTACACGTGGCCTTGGATTTGCTTACAATGGAGATGCAAACGATGAAACCGCTGCTGGTTATGGTATTAATCCTCCGGCACTTGGTGTTGACTTTTTTCAGGGCCCTGTTGGGGACCTGGGAGTTCGTCTTCCCATGCAGCGTTTTGTGTACTATGAAAATGACTTCTCACTTCGAGGCAATCCTGAGGTAGCGACTCACTACTATGGTTACTTGCGTGGATTCTGGAAAGATGGATCACGCATGGTGGACAATGGATCCAACGGCTTTCCATCTACCGCTCCGGGTCCCGTCACTGACTTTATGTTTCCTGGAAATCCAGGTTGGTGTGGCGGTACAGGCTCTGGCTGGTCTGAAGTATCAGCGAACAACCAGCCATTTGACCGTCGCTTCCTACAATCTGCGGGACCGTTTACACTCCAACCGGGTGCTGTCAACGAAATCATAACGGGTGCAGTGTGGGCACGCGGATTTTATAACGATAACCTTGGATCTGTTTGTGAGTTGCTGACTGCTGATGACATTGCACAGGCATTGTTTGATGCATGCTTCCAATTGCTGGATGGACCTGATTCTCCTGAATTGACGGTCAATGAGTACAGTCAAAGGCTGAACCTTTCATGGACCTACCCGGATTCTAAGAAGAGTATCTACAACAATTACAACGAACAGTACTGCCAGGCTGACCCCGTTTTGGTGTCACAGGGCACCCCAGATTCCCTCTTTAAGTTCCAGGGATATCTTGTATACCAGTTGAAAGATGGCTCCGTTTCTGCAAGTGAAGTATTCAATTCTGAACTGGCGCGTATTGTAGCTCAATGTGATGTCGAAGATGATGTAACTACTATTGTCAATCGAACTACTCAGATCGTACCCGGCTTGCCTGATCCTGTTATAATGGATGAGATCATGGTACAGGGAGCCAATGAAGGAATCTTCAATTCCATCTCCCTGACTGAAGACCTCTTTGCAGAGGGTTCTGACAGGCGACTGAAAAATTACACGACTTATTATTACGGGATTCTGGCCTATGCCTACAACGATGTCTCCTCTGATGGGAGAAAGTTCATCCAGGGCAACCGCTTCTTTGCAAATACCTCTGCAATGCCTCACCCGATCAATTTTGAGAATTTCGGGACTGATGTTTTTGCTGAGTACGGTGACGGAATTGAGCTTACTCAGGTAGCCGGAGTGATGAATGGAGGCAACTATGTTGAAATCAGTGCCGCAACTGAGAGTGAAATACTATCCTCAGATTCGGTAGAGAATATCACTTATCTGCCTGGTAGAGGACCCGTTAATGTTAAGGTTATCAATCCCAAGGAATTGATTGACGGTGACTATCGTCTTGAAGTCGTAATTGATTCATTCGAAGGAACCATTAATATGATCGGCTTCATAGACAGTGCCAATTATGTGGTTGATTCTACATTCTATGAATGGATATTGACTGAGAGCGGATCTCAGGTTGGAATTTCAACCTATATCAAGCGTACAGCCAGGGGTACATTTGGTAATTCAACCGCCTTCCGTCCCACACCTTTGGCAGGTATAGAACGCATCATCGAAGGTCACGGGATATCCATCTCGGTTAGAGATGCAACTGAAGCAGGGGATACCCTCAGTAATGGATTTATCGGTTCCGATATCACCTTTGCAAATCCACTTCAAAACTGGTTGACTGGGCTTGCTGATGACGATAATTTCGAACTGTGGAACTGGGTACTCTCAGGAAACGATGATACTGACCGGGGGGTTGGAAGTTCCGTTTTGAAGCGAGATAAGGTATATGATCCGGAGGAGAATTTTGAGTCGGCCGTGGGCGGAACTTTTGCTCCATTCTGTTTGGTACGTTCCTTTACCAACGGTGACCCAGACGGAGATATCAATCCTGGTGTAGCACTCAACCGGAATCCTGCGAGTAGCATTGATTCTGACGAAATCCTTGACCTGAATGATTTGATGGATATTGACTTGGTGATTACCAGCGATGTTACCAAGTGGTCTGAATGCGTAGTCATTGAAACTTCTTCAGATTATGTGTTGGGTTCAGGTGCCTGGCCTATGTCAGCACGTTGGGAATATCCGATCACGGATCCCAATAGCCAGACATTTGATACCAGTGGCAGTCTGATCGAAACTCAAGGAAAGAGTTTCTTCCCCGGCTATGCAATTGATGTCAATACAGGCCGCCGTCTGAATATCTTTTTCGGTGAAAATAGCTGGGATAGAGTGAACAATGGGGAGGACATGCTTTGGAATCCTACCAGTGATTTTGGTAATACAGGTTCAAGCGCAGGAGGACGTCACTACATTTACATTACAGATCTTACCTATGATGGCTGTAGCTCGATCTATGAGCAATTGAAGAATGGTCCAGCCTCTAATTATACCAGTCCGGTACCTACGGGATCACAATTGTACCTTGATTTCAATTTCAACACTGCTGACTCCCTCACCGATATGCGCGAAGTGTACAAGCATGTTGCATGGGTAGGTGTACCGATGTTGAATTCCAATTTTACGGTCAATAACCCAAGTGAGATCCCTTCTGATGTTCGTATCCAACTTCGGATTAACCGACCCATTGAATCGCGTGTCGGATCTACAGACTACCCGGTATTCACTTTCAGTACTTCTGATATTGCTTCAACTTTCGGTGTAACTGAAACGGCGAAGTCGGCATTGGATGAAATTCGGGTAGTTCCAAATCCCTACTACGCCTACAGCAACTACGAAAACTCGCAGCTTCAGACGATCGTCAAGCTGATCAACCTCCCTCAGCGGTGTGATATCAAGATTTTCACTCTGAATGGTAACCTGATCAGAACATACAACAAAGAATCTGACAGTCCAGAACAGCGCTGGGACCTCAAAAATGCCGATGGTACTCCAGTTGCCTCCGGTGTTTATATTATTCACGTTAATGCATTTGAACTGGGCGAAAAAGTAGTGAAGTTCTTTGCTGCCATGCCCAAGATTGACCTGAACGCATTCTAATCAAATTCTGATAATGAAGAAGTTACTGATATTTGGATTTGTATTCCTGACCGTGGCTAGCTTTGCGTTTGCCGGCAACCCTGAGCGTACTGGGCAGGCTGGGGCAACCCAACTTTTAATCAACTCCTGGGGTCGCAGTTCCGGGTTGAACGGAATCAATATTGGCGGGGCCTACGGGATTGAGAGTGTGATCAACAATCCGGCTGGCCTGGCTACCACCAGACAGACGGAACTCGTGTTTTCCCATACCCGTTATCTGGTGGGTACAGACATTAGCATCAACAGTTTTGGTGTTTCACAAGCATTGAAAAACGCGGGTGTTATCGGGGTTTATGTTACCGCCTTCGATCTAGGAAGTTTTCCTATTACAACTGAAGACAACCCTGATGGAACACTGGGTGACTTTAGTCCTACTTTCCTCAACCTAGGTATTTCCTATGGTAGAAAATTCACGGACCATATTTATGTAGGTGCAACCATCAAATTGGTCCAGGAATCTATCTTTGATATTGGTGCCACGGGAGTCGCCTTTGATGCCGGTGTACAGTACAGGACCAGTTTCAATGATGATGAGTACCCTGATCGATTAAAGTTGGGGGTTTCACTGCGTAACATTGGTTCAACTATGCGATATGGTGGAGATGGTCTTACTTTCCGGGCAAGCCGGAACGAAAATTTTACATCTTTGTCCAGCCGCCCAACTGCCGAATTCGAAATGCCATCGGTTTTGAGCCTTGGTGTCAGCTACGACTTTTACTTCGGTGATAGTCGATTCACCCCCATGGGCTCATTCATCTCCAATGCGTTCTCTCAAGACAATATTGGTGTTGGAGTAGAGTTGGAATTTAAGAAATATATTCAACTGAGGTATGCGTTTCTCTATGAACGTGGAATTCTGGACCCTCTTGAACGTATCTCAGCCTGGACTGGTCATGCTGTTGGCATGTCGGTACAGGTTCCATTCAAGTCTGGAAAAGACAGGACGTCCGATTTTGCATTGGATTACTCCTACCGGACCACAGACCCCTTTTCAGGTACACACTCTATCGGAGTTCGTATCGACCTTTAAAAAGGTCTGATGTGAAAAAGTGGGTTGATCTTTGTGGTCAACCCACTTTATATTGTTAATTTTGATTAAATATAAAAGTAACGGGCGATATGTCTGACGTACAGTATTTTACTCTTGCGGGACTGGAAAAACTTCGTGCAGAACTCCATGATTTGAAGGGAGAAGGACGACGGGAAATTGCAAGGGCAATTGCCGAAGCACGAGAGAAGGGCGATTTGAAAGAGAACGCTGAATATGAAGCGGCCAAAGAAGCACAAGGCCTCCACGAGGCACGTATTTCGGAAATAGAGAGTATCATAGCCTCTGCAAAGGTGGTTGATGACAGAATGCTAGATGATTCCCGAGTGCATATTCTGTCAACAGTACGCTTGAAAAACCTCCAAACTGGTAAGGAAGTTAAATACACTCTTGTATCTGCTGCAGAGGCAGATTTTAAAGCAGGCAAGATTAATGTCGATTCACCAGTAGGTGCCGGACTTCTTGGAAAGGAAGTCGGAGAGGTGGCGGAGATCAAAGTTCCGGCGGGTGTAATGCGGCTCGAAGTGCTAGAGATCAAAACTGAGATTTAATCGTATGCCTTCAATCTTCACACGTATCATTCAAGGGGAAGTTCCGTGCCACAAGGTTGCCGAAACGGAGGATTTCCTCGCTTTTCTGGATATTAGCCCTCTTGCGAAAGGACACACCCTGGTAGTTCCCAAAATTGAGGTTGACAACCTATTCGATCTTCAGGAAGACACTTATATAGGGTTACAGCTTTTTGCTAAAATTGTTGCGGAGGGAATAGCCAAAGGGATCAAATGTAACCGAGTGGGTGTGGCGGTGGTTGGATTGGAAGTTCCACACGCCCATATACACCTCGTACCGATCAACCACATTGGTGATATCAACTTTGAAAAGGAAAGATTAAACTTGAAACCCGAGAAATTAGCCAAGATTGCTGCAAATATTAGAAAAATGATCCCCGGACAGTAAATGTATTCATTTCAAGCGGTCAGGATTATTCTTGATATAGCTGGACCAACCACCACCCTTTCCTTTAACATTTAGATTTCCTCCAGCTGGTTTGCCGTGTTTCCCTCTTTGGAAACAATGACACAGGGCTACCGCTATTCCATCAGAAGCATCCATTGATGCCATTTTATGATCAAACTTAAAGCTCAGTATTCTTTCCAGCATAGAATTGACTTGTTCCTTGCTTGCTCCTCCCTTTCCAGTGATGGACATTTTGACCTTTTTAGGAGCGTACTCGGCAATGGGAACTTCACGGAACAAAGCAGCAGCCATAGCAACTCCTTGAGCACGTCCTAATTTTAGCATTGATTGAACATTCTTGCCATAAAAAGGAGCCTCAATGGCAAACTCGTCGGGAAGGAACTCTTCAATCAGGCTGAGGATGCGTTCAAAGATGCGTTTCAACTTGATGGCATGGTCATCTTTAATCTTACGAAGGTCTATGATGCCATAATTAACCAACTCTATCTTGTTGCCGGTAGCCTTTATGATCCCGTAACCTGTGATATTGGTCCCAGGGTCAACCCCCATAATGATCTGCTCTCGCTGCTCAACCATACCCATGATTCTATTTACGAAAGAATCTTAAGAATACTTGCTAAATTGTATGGTAAATAAGAAAATATGAAAGTCAAGTTTTGGGGTGCTGCAGGAACAGTTACCGGTAGTATGCATCTTTTGGAGTTGACTAGCGGCTATAAGATCCTTTTGGACTGTGGTCTCTACCAGGGAAGTGAAGGATTTGCGGAGGATTATAACCGGAATTTTCCCACTTCTCCTGCTGAAATAGATCTATTGATCCTTTCTCATGCCCATATTGATCATTGTGGTAATATTCCACAATTGGTAAAGCAGGGTTTTGCTGGTCAGATTTACAGTACCCATGCCACTTTTGACCTGGCGAATATACTTCTCCAGGACAGTGCAAGAATTCAGGAATTTGATGCTCGTACCAATAATAAGTGGCGTGGCAGAAAGGGTCTCCCATTAATAGAACCCTTGTACACACCAAAAGATGTTCCTCGGGCTTTGAGCAACTTTGTTAGCATTTCTTACAACCAGTGGTACCAGATCACTCCAGAGGTTGAATTACTTCTACTCGATGCAGGTCACATGCTGGGTTCAGCTTCAGTTAACTTGAAAATCCATGAGGGCAACCGCACTGTTCGTATAGGGTTTACAGGTGATGTTGGCCGCTACGATAGCATGATCCTGCGGGATCCTGTTCCTATGCCTCAATGTGACTACCTCATCAGTGAGTCTACTTATGGCGGCAAGGTTCACAACTTTTCGGACCACTTGGGAGATGATCTATTGGACATCGTCAGGCAAACCTGTCTTGAGAAGAAAGGTAAGCTGATCATTCCTGCTTTTAGCGTTGGGAGAACGCAAAATATTGTGCACACCTTTGATCGGTTGGAAAATGAAGGGAAATTACCTCGTATACCTATCTATGTGGACAGTCCTCTTGCCATCAATGCAACTTCCATATTTGAAGCACATCCGGAGTGTTATGATGAAGATTTGCAGGATTACCTCTTGCATGATCCCAATCCGTTCGGCTTTAACAACCTGCACTACGTGCGGAGTGTCGAAGCTTCAAAGGCTATCAACGACAGTAGAGAACCATCTTTGATCATCAGCGCCAGTGGGATGATGACAGGAGGGCGGGTCATGCACCACCTCCGCAACAACATCGAAGATGAAAAGACAACAATCCTGGTGGTTGGATATTGTGCTAAAGGAACGACTGGCTCCGAGATTGTAAATGGCGCCGAACGTGTTAAGATCCATGGGAAGACTTATAACGTGAAAGCAGAAGTGAAAATATTAAATGGATTTTCCGGGCATGCAGGGCAAGATGAAATGCTGAAGTTCATTGATGCAGGACAGAACCGGGAAGAGCTTCGGCACATTTTTCTGGTGCATGGAGAGGGTGACCGCAGCGCGATGTTTCAGGAGTACCTGAATACCAACGGTTATAAGCACGTGACGGTGCCAGCAAGAGGGGACGAATTTGAATTGTGAGATCATCTGCTGGTTCAATATTGTCCAATCTATTCAGAATCGGAGTAGGATTCTCTGCAATTGGTTACGTAATATGGAAAACATATGAAGACCGGGATACCCTTATCCAAACCTGGGAGGACTTGGGTGGGGTTGGGGCTCTTCTGATCCTCTCAGCATTTTTAATGGTGGTTCCCAACCTCCTCCTAGAAGCCTGGAAATGGAGGCTCATGGTTCAACCCTACTATCCTAAAATCAAAATCAGACGCGCTTTAAAGGCGATATTGGCAGGGATGGCCACGGGCATCTTCACACCAAACCGTATTGGTGAATACGCTGGCCGCTTACTTTACCTGGATCCAGGACATCGAATAGAGGCGATGGTAGGCACTTTTTTCGATAGGATATCTCAACAGGCGGTGACATTGCTTGCCGGAATATTTATATTGATTGTAATATGTGGTACAACGGGCACAATTGGGGTTGTCAATGAGGTTAGCCCTGTGCTTGGCAATTCTCTCCTGATCATTGCTTCTATAATGCTGGGAATAGTATTTACACTCCTGATCTTTCCCAAAGTGATTGTTAGATTAATTCCACCCTTCCTACTGCGGTACCAATGGGCCAAACAGATTAAAGAGGGTGCTTCCACCATTTATTCAGCTTCGGTTCTGAGGGTCTTTGGTTTGTCCCTTTTACGCTACACAGTATTTTCCACCCAGTATGTGTTGCTTCTCAATGCCATGGGATGGAGTGCAGGGCAGCTGGTCGCTTTTGCCATGGTGGCCTTGGTATTTTTAGCCAAATCCATTATTCCTGTCCCAGGAATACTCGAATTGGGAGTGCGGGAAACTATCGCTATAGAGGTTTTTAGGGTAGTTGGGTTTGCACCTGCTGCAGCTGTACAAAGTACTTTTTTGCTATATGTGATCAATATCATTCTTCCCACATTGTTAGGGATAGGAGCTTTGAAAGGCATAAAGCTGTGGGAAGAAAGAAAAAAGGTACTTGAGTGATCGCTTTCGGGATTATAGCGACTTTGCTGATGGCCTATTACGCAGGATACCTTTTCCGGTGTGAATATTATTTTTCACGGCTGCCAGCAAATTTGCCAGAGTTTATAAGCAAAGAAGGAGAGGCACCCCATGTCAGCATTGTTGTAGCAGCACGGAACGAAGAAGAACATATTCAAGCTTGTCTCAGAGATTTATTTTCACAGGATTATCCTGCCGGAACCTTTGAGGTCATCCTTGTCAATGACCACAGTGAGGATAGAACAAAGGAGTTAGCTTTGGAAACTGGGGCTGGGCAAGCAAACTTCCGGTTTCTGGATCTTGAAAATAAGCCAGAGGTCGCTTTTAAGAAGGCGGCTGTTGCATATGGAATAGAGGCTGCGCAGGGAGAGATTATACTGGTTACCGATGCTGATTGTAGAATGGGACCCAATTGGATGAGCGTAATGGTCTCAGAGTTTAGCTCAGAAGTGGGTATGGTGAGCGGACCGGTACTCTTGGAAAGCAAAACTGTGTTCGGAGACTTACAGGCATTGGAGTTTATGGGATTGATAGCTGTAGGTGCAGGATCGATCGGGGCCGGGTCACCCAATATGTGTAATGGAGCAAATCTGGCGTACCGTAAGGAAGCCTTTGAAGAAGTTAAAGGATTCTGTGGAATTGACCAGATTGCTTCTGGAGATGATGAACTGCTCATGCATAAAATCTCAGATCTCACAGATTGGGGCATTGTTTTTGCCAAAAATCCTGAAGCCGTAGTACGTACAATGGCACACCGGTCTTGGAAAGAATTCCGTGAGCAGAGACTACGTTGGGTATCTAAGAGTGCTCAATATCAAAACAGCAGCATTACGTGGACCCTTGTTGTCTTCTACCTTGCTATATTAGGTTTGCCTTCCCTGTTGGTATTGTCCATCTTTTTTCCCGAGATGTGGCCAATTTTCTGGATTAATCTGGGACTCAAAGTTTTGGCTGAGGCAACAATCCTCCATGCCGCAGCCCAATTTTTTGGTAAATTGCCATTGATGAGGTGGCTCATTCCTGAACAACTGCTACATATCCTTTATGTACTCTGGATAGGTATTGCTGGTAACCTGCAATCGTATACCTGGAAGGGAAGAATAATAAAATGATCAAGCTCAACTCCATACAAAAGGCCATCGTCAATTCACTGACATTTCCTGAACCATTTGATACACTGGTCGAAGAAGTCGAAGCACCAGAATCGGTGATCGCTGATGAATTGAAAGCTTTGATCGACAAGCGGTTGGTTCAGGTAATGGAGGAATCAGATGGAAAAATACAGAACAGTTTCTATTACGATTCCGATAATATGCGGTCTTTTATGTACCAGGCTACGGCTCGAGGGCTGGAATCTTAGATCTTTTCCACTTTCCTTTAGATTCTTTCATGCATTTGATTGGGAATCTGTAAAAATAGGCGGATTTTAGCTGAAATGAGTCAGCAGGGAAAGAGTCCTTTGCGCCTCGCCTGGCGCCGATTTCGCAAAAATATTCCGGCTACGATAGGCTTGGTCTGGCTTTGCATCTGTACATTGGTTGCTATTTTTGCCTATGTATTGATGCCAGATGACTCTTCCAATGCCAATTTTCAGGTCATAGAAA
This sequence comes from Bacteroidia bacterium, assembly GCA_041565275.1. Lineage (GTDB taxonomy): Bacteria > Bacteroidota > Bacteroidia > J057 > JADKCL01 > CAWUKT01. The sequence continues at coordinate 31,045 of JBFGVE010000005.1, read as the reverse complement.
TACCTAAACAGCCACCGGGAACGAATATCACAGTACTCCTAAAGCCTAACTTCAGCGACCAAGCCGTACCCGGTTTTATAGATTTCCTTTTCAATGGCCGGCCCGACCTGGCCACACCTATTCCGGCTTTGAGCCTATCCTCCGTGAAGGTCTCAGGAGATTCAATCTATTACGTTGATCTCAGGGGAGGATCAGCTACTCTTTCTTTACCGGAATTTATGCTTCCGCTCGACAAGTACCATCCAGCGGCGCTAAACTGGAAGGAAACAGAGGGGAAGCCCTATTTGGTCGAAGGAGATCGGATATCCTATATGGACCGGTCAGGTTCCCACCGGCGTACTACCCTCAGCGATTTAAGCAGTCGATTCAGGAAGGACCACATCCTTGAACGGAATTTCCTCATGGGCACAGACGGCTATGGCCGGGATGTACTTAGCAGACTTCTTTTAGGAACGAGGGTGAGTATGTCGGTCGGGTTGATGGCAGTAATGGTAAGCTTAGTCCTGGGAATCAGTGTTGGAGCCATTGCTGGGTTTTTCCGTGGATGGATAGATTCAGTAGTAATGTGGTTTGTCTCTGTCGTTTGGTCTATTCCGACTCTTCTTTTAGCGATCTCTCTTTCATTTGTTCTGGGAAAAGGATTCTTTCAATTGTTCCTTGCCATAGGAGTTTCTATGTGGGTAGAAGTTGCCAGGATCGTAAGAGGTCAGATATTTGCTGTTCGTGAAATGCAGTATGTAGATGTAACCAAAGCAATGGGCTTCCGAAGTTTCAGGATTATTTCCAGACATATCCTTCCCAATATATTCAGCCCCATTATTATAGTTGCTACTGCCAATTTTGCAGCTGCGATCCTGATAGAAGCTGGCTTGAGCTTCCTAGGGGTAGGTGTTCAGGCACCCATCCCGTCATGGGGTTCCATGATCAAAGAGGGGTATACACAAGTTATGTTTGAAAGTGGGGCCTGGTTGGCGATTTTTCCAGGATTGGCCATTGTATTGGTGGTGATTTCATTAAATTTGGTCGGATTCGGGCTTCGGGATGCATTTGATCCCAAGTATGACCATTAAGCAATGCATCGAAAGTTCTATAATAGCGAAGATCTGGAAGTATTGTTACGGCTCAAGCGACAGGAAGCAGATGCCTTGAGAGATGTATTGAGATCGATCAACATGTCCCAGATCAAAACCCGCCAAATCTTTAAAATTGCTCAAAATACATTGTTGGCCCAGATCGGAGTGCGTAAAATTAGTTTTATTTACCGGGACGAAGAGGGCCTTCAGTATGGCATGCAACGCGGATTAAGTCCCTTAGGCACGGATGCCGAACTGGAATTGCCAGATAACTTACGTGTACTGCGAATTGAACCTGCCGTCCACGCATCCCTTCATGCGCTCGGGGTGCAGTATGTAGTTCCAGTCAATTACCGAAATGAGGTAAATGCTTGGTTTCTGGTAGCAGACTTTGCCGATTCGGAGGCTGAGACTGAAAACGACCTGATCTTCATCGAAACCATTGGTAATATCATTTCGACTGCCCTGGAAAATCGAAGACTGATCAGTGAAATAGTTGAGCAGGAGTCGATCAAAAGAGAACTGGAAGTTGCAGAGAGAATACAGCAACAACTACTTCCCTCAGACTTTAGTGTGGTCAAGGAGGCAGATATTTATGCTTGTAACTTTGCTCACCACAAGATCGGAGGGGATTATTTTGATGTCATCTCCAGAAGCCAGAATGGCTTTTTCATCATCATAGCCGATGTTGCAGGAAAAGGGATCGGCGCAGCCTTGTTAATGGCGAATCTCCAAGCCAATCTCCGTGCTCTGATCTTATCCGAAGACTCTCTCGAGACTTTAGTCAGGAAGTTGCACACCCTACTGGTAAAGGTAACCCAGGGAGAAAAATTTGTAACCTTTTTCATAGCTCATGTCCGCACAGATGCTCAGGAGATTGATTTTATCAATGCAGGTCACAACGCTCCTGTCATGCTCCAAAATGGCAAAATAAGTGAACTGGCAGCCGGGACCATCCCCCTCGGGATCGTTGATTTGCCATACGTAACCGAAGAAGCAATCAGCTATCAGCCCGGAGATGCTATGTTCTTGTATACGGATGGGTTGGTGGAACAACTGGACACCAGCGCACAAATGCTGGGTGAAAAGCGTGTATATGATCGGCTACTTACCTCTAGAGCCTATTCTGCCAAGGATATTGTCGAAGACATGCATGAATTCTACCTGGATTTTTCACATAAAGCTATTCAGGAAGACGATCTTACCCTGATGGCTGTCCGTTTCTGATTGGTGAATTGAATAGGGGTTTTCTATCTTTGCCCTCATATTAAATTGGACGGAATTAATGAAGCTATTTACCTCAGATCTTCAGCCTCCACTTAGTGGGTATGGGAAGGCATTAAAGACAAAGATCAAAGATAGATCACTGGTAGTCGGGGTGGTTGGGTTAGGCTATGTCGGCCTACCTATCGCACTTGAATATGCTAAAAAGGGCTTTCGGGTGCTGGGCGTAGATGTGTCGAAGGGTAAAATCGACATGCTCAATAAAGGTGAAAACTACAACGAAGATTTACAAGATGAGGACATTGCTGAGGTGGTCGGTCAGGGCTTGCTGAAAGCAACCACTGATTACTCAGGTCTGAAAGAAACAGATGTTATATTTATTGCGGTTCCCACTCCGTTCAACCAGAATAAAGATCCTGACCTGAGCTATGTCCTTGGTTCGGGCAAAGAAGTTTCGAAGCACCTCCAGGCCGGGCAGTTAATCATCCTAAAGAGTACAACCTTTCCAGGTACAACTGAAGAATACCTCCTCCCGGTATTGGAAGAAAGCGGCCTTGTGGTAGGTTCGGATTTCTTTCTGGCGTTTTCACCTGAGAGAGTTGATCCCGGAAACAAGGCTTATAACACTGAAAATACCCCAATTGTGGTTGGAGGGGTAGGGGAAGAAAGTACTTATCTCGCTTCATTTGCCAGCAACCAAATCATCGAAAATGTCTACATGGTTACCAATTGCAAGATTGCAGAATTGGAAAAGCTATTGGAGAATATTTTCCGAAGTGTCAATATTGCCTTGGTCAATGAGTTGGCCCTCTTGTGCGAGCGAATGCCTGGCATCAATGTGTGGGAAGTGATCGAAGCAGCTGGAACCAAGCCCTTTGGTTTCATGAAGTTTACCCCTGGACCCGGGATAGGTGGACATTGTATCCCTATTGATCCCTACTACCTTTCCTGGTTGGCCAGGACATACGATTTCGAAACTCGCTTCATTACCCTCTCTGCCAATACCAACGAGAATATGCCTCACCATGTGGCACAAAAGGTAATTCTGAATATTGCCAACCAACCAGTTTGTTTGAAAGACGCACGTGTATTGGTCCTCGGTGCTTCTTTTAAAGCCAATGTCAGGGATACACGCCACAGTCCTTCCGAACCCATCATTGAGCACTTACTCAATATGAAGGTAGGTCACATAGATGTAACCGATCCATTTGTAGAGGAGTATACTGCCGCAGGCAGGACCTACCCTTCAGTAGAAATCAGCAACGAGATGTTGGCCAGCTACCATTGTACTATAATGGTGACTGATCACAGCGACTTCAACCCAGAGCAAATCGCTCAACACTCGAGATCTATCGTTGATTGCCGGAATTTCTTTCGGAACATTAAGAACCGGGAAAATATTACCCTGCTTGGAAGTAACCTCTGAAAGGAAGGTCTGTGTAAAACGTACAATATTGGGGAGAAAATAGCATTCTCATTAGGGATTCAATCCCTGTGCACTTGCGATAAGTTCAGCGATATCCAATACCTGGACACTGTTTTCTTTTTCGTGGTGCTTAACCCCATCACCCATCATGGTCATGCAGAAAGGGCAATTGACGGCAATTATTCCTGCACCTGTTTCTAAAGCCTCTTCTGCTCGCTCCACATTAATCTCTTTGTCACCTTTTTCAGCTTCCTTGAACATCTGAGCACCTCCTGCACCACAACATAGCCCCTTCGTACGACTACGCTTCATTTCTCTGATTTCAATTTTGAGAGATTCAATGACTTTGCGTGGAGCTTCGTAGACCTCGTTGGCGCGACCCAGATAGCAGGAATCATGGTAGGTTACCCCCTGTTTATTGAACTCACCATCTCCCTTGATCCGGAGTTTCCCGGAACCAATCAACTCTTCCAGGAATTGTGAGTGGTGAATCACTTCATAATTGCCTCCGAAGTCCGGATATTCATTTTTGAGTGTGTTGAAGCAATGGGGGCAGGCCGTGACAATTTTTTTGATGTCATAGCCATTGAGTACTTGGATATTGGTCAGAGCCTGCATCTGAAAAGTCATCTCATCTCCTGCACGCCGGGCTGGATCACCAGTGCAGGACTCTTCAGCACCAAGAACAGCATAATTGATTCCTACATGGTGGAGGATACGAACAAAGGCTTTGGTCACCTTTTGGTAGCGTTGGTCAAAGGAACCAGCACATCCTACCCAAAAAAGGATATCTGGGGTTGTGCCTGTCGCAGCCATGTCAGCCATGGTGGGCACCTCAATCTTGACAGTGGTCTTTTCGTTCATAGTGTTTTTCTGTGATCCCCAGGCAGGGGATTGGATTCGGTGAAGATTATTTGTCGGCGATCTCTACATCTTTGGCCCAGTCAAACCTGGAAGAGGCAGACATGGGCCAGGGGGCGCCATTGTTTTGAATATTGGTCAGCATGGCATTGAGCTCCTGGGGTGCTGAGGACTCCTCCATAACCATATAGCGGCGCAAGTCCATGATCTCAGATACATGATCGATATTCACCGGACAGGCCTCTGTGCACGCATTACAAGTGGTACAAGCCCATAGCTCCTCAGGAGAGATATAGTCTGATAACAAATATTTATTGGTCCTTTCTGCATATTCTTTTGCTTTCTCTGGTTTATCCTGCTTGGCTTTGATCAATTCTTCTATCCGATCACGGGTGTCCATCACGATCTTTCTCGGAGAAAGGAGTTTGCCCGTAATGTTGGCCGGGCAATTGTCAGTGCAGCGTCCGCATTCAGTACAAGTGTATGCATCCATCAAATTGCTCCAAGGGAGATCGGTGACATCCCGTGCACCCAGACGTGGCAGTTCACTACTTGCATTGTCCACTTCAGCAGAAGGATCCAGCATAGACTTCACCTCATTGGTAATGGCATCGAGGTTTCGAATTTTTCCCTTTGGCTCCAGGTTAGAGGTATATACATTGGGGAAAGCCATGATAATATGGAAATGCTTGGATCTGGGCAGGTAATTTAGAAAGACCAAGATACCTACGATATGGAGCCACCAACCGAAGGAGGCAGCGGTTGCCCAAAAGCTGAGGCTGGCAGAATGAAGATCATAAAACCAGATATCAAATTCAGAAATTGCCCAGGCGATGGGCTGACTGATGGGGAAAAACCCATGTTCAGGTGTGCCGTCCTGGAGTAGGATGTCACCAATGTTGAAGGTGAAAAGGCCGAGCATCAGGATGATCTCGGTCACTAAAATTATGTTGGCATCCATTTTGGGCCAGCGGGACATCTCTGGACCGGTAAACCGTCGTATTTTTAGCACATTCCGGCGCCAGAGCAAGATCACACAGGCGATGATCACAGCAAATCCAAGCAATTCATTGATGGCCATCAAGGCATCATAGCCAAAGCCAAGAAAACTAAGGGCGCGGTGAGTACCAGTGATGCCATCAATAACGATTTCAATCAATTCGACATTGATCACCAAGAAACCAACGTAAACCACGCCATGCAGAGTTGCTGCAAGTGGTCGCTTGAACATCTTTTGCTGGCCAAAAGCTACTAGAACCATATTGCGCATCCGCTCCTTCCAACGGTCTCTACGGCCTATGGAGGTTCCCAAACGGATGCCGTCCATAATGTTTTGCCACTGCCATTCAAAATAGAAGAAGGCAGAAAGTAGGACGGCAAGGAAAATGACGTTCTCGATTCCCATAATATACCCTTGATAATTACTCTGACCGAAATTAGAAAAAAACAAATAGTATAGAAATCAAAATGAGATGCATGCATACAGTTTGGACAAATGGAGCATCTTAAATCCAATTGAAAAACGAATGGATAGAGGGACCAGAGAAAAAAAGGAAAATGCTTTGCCCTGTATCGGGAAATTAATACATTTGCAGTCCGTTTTTGCGCTTTAGTGCTGGAACAAGTTCTCGAAATTGAAGGTGAGGTAGCTCAGTTGGTAGAGCAACGGACTGAAAATCCGTGTGTCGCGGGTTCGATTCCCGCCCTTACCACATAGTTGAAAGCCGGTTTGCAACCGGCTTTTTTTGTACCTGGAGGTTTTCATGTTGAGGTAACTCTGTAAATAGATGATATTCAGATGAAATAGTACTAGGCAAAGATACCGACTCAGAAAGGATTTGTTGCCCACACTGTCAGCTCAGGTATAAACCCTTTGTTTTTCATCTCGATGACGGAAATAATGGCATGGGAGATATCGTCAGCATCTAGCTTGTTATCAGCGGTAGGACGCTCGGTACGCTCGGCATTGGCAAAGGCAGTGGTAACCTCACTGGGATTGATCAGACAAACTCTGATGTTGTGCTGACGAAGCTCATTTTGCCAGCACTGGGTCATGCTCCGGACCGCAAACTTGGAGGCTGAATAGACAGTGCCGCGTGCAAAACCTTTTAAGGCAGCAGTAGATGCAATATTAATGATGGTCCCGGATTGGGCCGTTTTCATAGGAACGAGTACTTCCTTGGTAAACAAAGCAAGCCCGAAGACATTGGTATTGAAGACTTTTTCGAAAGCTTCGTGGGTCACATCTTCCAGCAAGGGAAATTCTCCGATCCCGGCATTGTTGATCAGTATATCCACTCGGCCGTCCAAGGCATCTATACAAGCTTTGGCATTTTCTGAAAATTCTTCTCCTAATTGTGAAATGTCAAAAACTACAGGGATGGCTCCGATTTCGGCAGCAGCTTTATCCAACCGTTCCCGACTCCGGCCTGTGATGACCACTTTTGCCCCTCTATCAACCAGGGATTTTGCAGTTGCCTTGCCGATTCCAAGGCTTCCGCCAGTTACAATAATATGCGCGCCCTCAATTTTCATATCTTTTTCCTGAATTAATGTCTGGTGTCTCCTTGAGTCCACCCGTGAACCAAAACAACAAAGGAATCAATCGCTTACAGGATCTTCTTCATCTTTACCCGGATCCTCTTTAACGGTTTTCTTTTTGGCTGACTTCTCTTTTCCAGCAATACCTTCGCTGAAGTTCTTGGTCCCGGTAAAAGTTGCACCATCGGTCAGGGCAGAGAGTTCAGCTTCTCTCTTGAGTTTGGCATCCTTCAATTCCTGGACCATTTCCAGTGAAGTCCCTTTTTCGACATGCACGTTGATTTGCTCTTTTTCTGAGTCGAAATCTGCTAAAAGGGTATCTCCTTCACTGATGCCTTCAAGGATTTGGTCTGCGATCGGATCTTCCAGATACTTCTGTATGGCCCGATTCAGTGGCCTGGCACCAAACTGCTGGTCAAATCCTTTTTCGGCGATATACTCTTTGGCACTTTCGGTCAGCGATACACCGTAACCCATTTGGTTGATCCGCTGGAAAACCTTGCGGAGTTGAAGATCAATGATCTCGAAAATATGTTCTTTTTCCAGAGACTGGAAGAATACAACATCATCTACACGGTTGAGGAACTCAGGGCGGAAAACACGCTTGAGCGCGCCCTCGATCAGAGACCTGATCCGATCATTACTAGGGGTACTATTGGTTTTGAAACCAACTCCAGCGCCCATGTCTTTCACTTCCCTGGCACCGACGTTGGAGGTCATGATAATAACTGTGTTCTTGAAGTCGATACGACGCCCAAGGCCATCGGTCAATATACCATCGTCTAAAACCTGTAGAAGAATGTTGAACACATCCGGGTGAGCTTTCTCAATTTCGTCTAGCAGAATAACACAATAAGGCTTGCGACGGACTTTCTCGGTCAACTGACCACCTTCTTCGTAGCCGATGTATCCAGGGGGAGCTCCTACCAGGCGCGAGACTGTAAATTTTTCCATATACTCCGACATGTCGATCCGAACCAGTGAATCTTCAGAGTCGAACATGTAACGGGACAAGGCTTTCGCCAACTCCGTTTTACCCACCCCGGTAGGGCCGAGAAAGAGGAAAGAGCCAATTGGTTTCGAAGGATCTTTAAGGCCCAGGCGAGAACGTTTGATAGCCTTTACTAGCTTTTCGATGGCGTCATCCTGGCCGATGATCTCTTTTTTGAGATCAGCTTTCATGGTCAGCAATTTCGAAGATTCTCCTTGAGCAACCTTAGTGACTGGAATTCCAGTCATCATAGCCACTACATCAGCAACATCCTCTTCAGAGACAATATACCTTTTGGTTTTTGCCTCTTCTTCCCAGAGGATCTTGGCCTTTTCAAGTTCTTCGATCAATCTCTTCTCCTGATCACGCAAGCGAGCTGCCTCTTCGTATTTCTGCGACTTTACCACTTTGTTCTTGGTCTCGCGTACTTCTTCGATCTTGGCTTCCAATTGAAGGATTTTCTTCGGGACCTGAATATTGTTGATATGCACCCTTGAGCCTGCTTCATCCAGCACATCAATCGCTTTATCGGGAAAGTAACGATCGCTAACATAGCGCTCACTGAAAGCAACACAGGCCCTGATCGCATAATCTGTATAGTTGACGTTGTGGTGGTCTTCGTACTTCTCTTTGATGTTAAGGAGGATTTGAATGGTTTCATCGGGGGAAGTCGGCTCAACCATTACTTTTTGGAAACGACGCTCCAAGGCTCCGTCTTTTTCGATGAACTGGCGATATTCATCCAAGGTGGTTGCACCAATACACTGGATCTCACCGCGTGAAAGAGCAGGCTTGAATATATTGGAGGCATCCAGAGAGCCCGAGGCTCCACCGGCGCCGACAATTGTGTGTAATTCGTCAATGAAAAGGATGATATCCGGAGACTTTTCAAGTTCAGCCATTACTGCCTTCATACGCTCCTCAAATTGGCCACGGTATTTGGTGCCAGCTACAAGAGATGCAATATCTAAGGTGACAATGCGCTTATTGAACAGGATTCGGCTGACCTTGCGCTGTACGATGCGCAAAGCGAGACCCTCGGCAATTGCAGTTTTACCAACTCCTGGCTCTCCAATAAGTACCGGATTGTTCTTTTTACGGCGACTCAAGATCTGGGCTACGCGTTCAATTTCTTTTCCTCTTCCTACGATCGGGTCGAGTCTGTCTTCTTCGGCAGCCTGGGTAAGATCACGGCCAAAATTGTCCAGGACGGGGGTTTTGGATTTGCTGCTGCGTTTGCGGGTTTCTCCACTGCCACCGCTCACTCCTCCGCTATACTCCTGATCAGGGGGCTCGTTGGGCATACTCATTTTAGGTGTATTGTAATTTTCTTTTTCTTCAAGTTCACCGCGAAATATATCGTAAGTGACACCAAATTTAGATAAGATCTGTGCGGCAACATTGCTGTTTTCCCGGAGGATGGACAGCAGCAGGTGCTCTGTGCCGATCAGGGAACTATTGTCCAGTTTGGCTTCGAGATAGGTGATTTTTAAAACTTTTTCTGCTTGCCTTGTGAGGGGCAGATTGTTCAGGTTGATCACCGTGACCGTGCCTTTGATCGCATTTTCAATCGACTTGCGAAGTTTGGACAGGTCCACGCCGAGGTTTACAAGGACTTTTATTGCTTTACCTTCACCTTCGCGGATCAAGCCCAATAGAAGGTGTTCAGGACCGATGTAGTCGTGACCTAACCGCAGGGCTTCTTCTCTGCTGTATGAAATGACATCCTTGACACGATCTGAGAAATTAGATTCCATTTAATCTTTCAGTTGTATGAGACCAGAACGAACGACCCTGCTTCTGGATTGTATCTCCCTAACTCTACAGTAGTGAGAATCCAAGGATGCCAGCCTGCTTCAACAGGAGGGCTATTACAGTAACGACCAATAGATTTATAATTGAAAGCGGTAGAAAACTTTTCCAGCCGATATCCATCAACTGATCGTACTTGAAACGAGGGAGCGTCCAACGTATCCATATAAACACGAACACCCAAAAGAATGTTTTGCCGGCGAACCATCCTAAGCTCCAAGCAGCCTGACCAGCCCACCCCCATTCTGCCACACCGAGTGTTTCCTCAAGAGGGCCATGATAGCCTCCCATGAAGAGGGTAGTGATGATCATGGAACCAACGATCACATGAAGATATTCAGCTACAAAAAAAGTGGCAAATTTCATGGAACTGTACTCAGTATGGAAACCACCTACCAGTTCCTGTTCAGCTTCTACTAAGTCAAAGGGAGTCCGGTTGGACTCGGCAAATACACAGGTCACAAAAATCAGGAAGCCAATCGGATTGGCAAAACAGTTCCACCAAGTGGCTTGCGAATCGACGATGGCAGACAAACTCAGATAACCACTTATATCACCTGCGATGAGATCAGAAGGCTCCATTCGGAGATTGGAGAGGACGATCACACTTACCACGCAGACTCCAAGAGCGAGTTCATAGCTGATCATTTGGGCAGAGGCCCTCAATCCCCCCAGCAGTGAATATTTGGAATTGGATGACCAACCGGCCAGGGTAACTCCATAAACAGAGATGGAGGTCAATGCCAGGATAAACAGTACACCTACATTGACATCCGCAACCATGATGGCGCGGGTCCCATTGTGACCAAAGGGAATCACAGCAAAGGTGGTCAAGGCGATGACAACGGAGATGACCGGAGCAATGAAATGTATTTTCTTATCTCCATTGGCTGGTACAATGTCTTCCTTGAGCAGGAGTTTGACAACGTCGGCAAGCGGTTGCAGTAACCCCAAAGGGCCTACCCGGTTGGGGCCAGGGCGCTGCTGAATGAAGGCGGCGATTTTACGCTCAGCGAATACTGTGTAGGCAGCAGCAGTTATCAATATGAATAACGCCACGCCGAGGATCAAAAGAGAGGCTCCTAAAGTCATGAATCAATGATTGTTAAACCTAACCGTAAATATATAGCTTGGAAGAAGGCTTTGCAATTCAATTGTGAGTTTGTGTTACCTCTGGGTGCTCTGGTACTTTTTTTTGTATTTTTCATACAATGCCTTTTGTTTGTTCCCCAGGTCTATAGGCCGTCCCTGGATATAGGCTGCAGTAACCTGATGGGTACGCATATCCAGCAAATTTCCGGTACTGATCACCAGATTGGCATCCTTGCCGGCTTCAAGCGAACCTGTCATACTGTCAACTCCAAGGATCCGGGCAGCATTCAGTGTAATGGCTTGGAGTGCCTCTTCTTGGCTCAGGCCATAGGCCGTAGCTGTTCCAGCTTGAAAAGCCAGGTTGCGGTAATTCCAAAAGGATTCCATTGCCAGGCAAAAATCAACTCCGGCGTCTTTCAAGATCTTAGGAGTTTTGAAGGATATATCGATGTCGTCTTCCTCTCGCCAGGGGCGGGAATGAACCTGACGCAATACTACGGGTACTTTGTAGGTTTTCAATTCTTCAGTCAAACGCCAACTCTCTGCACCTCCGACTAAAATCATGCGGATGCCATACTTCAGCATAAATGCTAACGCAGAGCGAATTTCCTTTTCTGAATTGGCGTATATATAGAGTGGTTTTTCCTTTCGAATGACTGGGATAAGCGCCTCCCAGCGCAAGTCCGTCTTCATAGACCGTTCCGAGGCCCGGGCGGTAGCATAGGCTGTGGCTTCGTCCATCGCGTACTCAATCTGCTGAAGGCGTTTGATGATCAGCTTGTACTGTTCTTCGGCTGTTTCGGCAGTGGGGGAACGCTGAATGCGGAGGTCGGGCCATCTGAGATGGACTGCGTCATCTATCAGATAGGCAGCATCCTCCCAGTTCCAGGCGTCGAGTTGAACGATGGAGCTCGTTCCGGAGAAGAGCTCCCCTTGGGGAGCAATTTGGGCGAGAAGAATTCCATTTGACCGCAGGGTTGGAGTGACCCGGGAATCGGTGTTGTAGCCGACAATGGCACGAGCATTGGGGTTGATCACTCCTGTCTCAGACTTGTCATCAGTGGCTCTGATCGCTTCAATTTCGTCCAAGCCAATCTGTGTAGCCATCGCGATCAGGCCGGGATACACGTGTGCCCCCTGCAGGTCAATCGTGTTCTCTACTACAACACGACCCCTTAAAATGCCTGCCTGTGTAATTTTACCATCTGTGATCAGAACCGCGCCTTTGTCAACCACCTGTCCATTGCCAGTGTGGATCACACCGTTTTGCAATAAGATTTGACCCTTTTGATTCGCGGCAGGCGTCGGAATACTCTGTGCGGATGCCTGCCAGACCGGAAAAGGAAAAACCGAAAGGGTGAACAATACCAATGTAAAAACAGCCCTTAAATAGTCGCCTCGTAACTTGTTTAGCATCATTGGTAGTCGCTTTCAATGGTCTCACAATGGTAAAGGTCCTTTCCAGGATCACCGGGGGGCTTTCCTTTTCCACCCTCTTGAATCATCTTTTTGATCAGCCGGGACCGTTCTTTGACAATTACTTCCCGGAGTTGCAAGTCTCGATTTTTTTCGAAAATCAAGCGACCGTCAATGTAAGTCCTTTCGACATGGGCAAAGATACTGAGAGGGTGATCTGACCACAATACTAAATCGGCATCTTTACCTGCTTCAACAGAGCCGACTCGGTCTTCAATCTGCAGAGCTTTAGCTGGATTCAGGGTCACGGTCTTCAAGGCTTCTTCCTCTGAAATTCCACCGTACATCACAGCTTTGGCGGCTTCCTGGTTGAGACGACGCCCCATTTCAGGATCGTCAGAATTGATACACACATTGATTCCCTGAGATGCCATTAGTGCGGCATTGTAGGGAATGGCATCGATCACTTCGTATTTATAGGCCCACCAATCGGAGAAGGTGGAGCAGTTGGCACCATGGGCAGCCAGTTTGTCTGCAATTTTGTAGCCCTCCAGGACATGGGTGAATGTATTGATGCGGAAGTTGAATGATTCAGCCAGGCGCATCAGCATCGTAATCTCACTCTGGACGTAGGAGTGACAGGTGACAAAACGTCTACTGTCCAGGACCTCTAGCAGGGCATCCATTTGCAGATCTTTTCTGACCGGGAGAACAATACCCGATTTCTCAGACTTTTCTTCCATCGTGCGCCGGTAATCAAGGGCAGCAGATAGTGCATCCTTTATCAGTTGTTCAACGCCGAGCCGGGTTTGGGGATAGCGTGACCGGTAAAGATCCCCGCGGTTGGATTGCTTTACATTCTCACCAAGAGCGAATTTGATAAATTCGGGAGCATTTTCAAATTTCATTTGTTCGGAGAGCATTCCCCAGCGCAGCTTAATAACCGCAGACTGCCCACCAATCGGATTGGAGGAACCGTGTAGCAATTGGGTAGTTGTCACGCCACCCGCTACCTGGCGGTATATGTCAATGTCTGTGGCATCAATGACATCTCCGACCCGCACCTCAGCGGTTACAGGGTGCGTTCCCTCATTGACACCCCTGGAAATAGCAATGTGGGAGTGTTCATCAATGATCCCAGGGGTCAGGTGCTTGCCAGTGCCATCCACGACCTGGGCGTTGCCTGGAGGTTGAAGCCCTTTTCCCACCCGGGCGATCTTCCCTCTCTCTACCAGAACATCCGTATTTTCCAAAATCCCATCACTCCCATTGGTCCACACCATTGCACCCTTGATGAAAATTGTTTGCTGCTCGGGTAAAATGGCAAATCCATAAGGACCAAACGGATAATTGGGTTGAGGAATATCCCCAAGGTCTGGCCCTTCTTCTTCACTATTCTCTTCTTCATAAGGCCCTGTGCGAAATGCTGACCACCGAACTTCCTGCCCATCAGCCAAAACAGCAGTTCCACTCATCAGGGTCTTATCCACCAATCCAACAAAGCGTATCTTTCCTGCCTGTCGGACCCTAGACTCTGGGAAGACCAAGGCAACATCTAAGCCGAGCAAACCGATTTGTACAGGCAGGGTATCGACGGTTAGAATGATCTTGGCAGTGGGCTTAGAGGGCTTGCCTCCCACCAACAAATCGGCTTTCTGGGTTCCGTAGGTGACTTCCCACGTCCCAGACAGCTCAGCTTCGGGCATAGGAGATTGCACGAACCGCTTCCCGCTGACCCATGTCTCATAGACAACGGTTTCCCCTTTTCCAAATAAAGGCCCGTCTGCAATGATAAAGTTGGCCAACATACCTGGCTCCAGTGTTCCAAGTCGATTTTCCATACCCAGCATTTTTGCTGGTGTGGTGGTTAGTGCAGCGAGAGCCTGGTCTTCTTCCAGGCCATACTGCACCGCCTTGCGCAATGCTGGCCAGAACTCTTTGCCCGGAAATTTCAGATCAGCAGTAGTCAAACTGAAAGGGATCCCATTTCGGGCAACAATTCCGGCATTTAGGGGAGCCTGCTCCCAATGCATCAACTGCCGAAGACTGACTTCTCTGGCATCCGAAGGACTATTCACGTCAAAGCCTTTTGGGAAATTAAGAGAAATAACCAAGGGCGTATTCAGTTCTCTGAGTTCGTTTAGCCGCTGGTAACTGTCTCCTCCTCCTTTGTAAATGAATTGCAGATCAAACTCCTGCGCAATCCGGGCTGCTCTCATGATATCCTGGTGGTCTGTACATTCGAAAATGTACATGGCATCTTTGCCCAGTGCCGACAGGACATCCAGAGACAAATTGCATTCGAGTGGAGCGGTGTTGGGACGGCTGGTCTGGGAAGCAATGGCCTCTTTGTACCATTGAGCATCCAGAAAGGTTTGGCGGATCAAGGCAATAGCCCCCATCAGGGAACTGGGGTAGGCCTGGGTGGAGGAACCTTTGGAGAACGAAAGACACTGATGGGTAGTGGATTGAAGTAAGTCCGAAGCAAGAGGTCCATTTCCCAACTGGACCAAAGCACCGCTTCCCCTGAAGATCCCATCTCTGGGTACTGAATGAACCGTTGTGAAGCCCATTTTGCGCCATTTGGCAGCGGCATCCGAACTGTGATCCAAAGAATTGGCAACCTTTTCTTCCGGGCGAACCGCATCATTCCAGGAATTCGGTCCACTGTTCTTCCCCTCGTATGGTGGCGGTTTTGAACGGTCCTGTATCGGCTTAGGTACTTCTTCAACGCCATATGAAGCATAGATATCGATCAGTCCCGGATACACATAGGCACCCTTCAGATCGATTATCTGGGCATCAGGAGGAGTTTTGATATTCTTCCCCGCATTCTCTACCAGGCCGTTGCGAATGATCAATACGCCTTTTTCGAAATAATTTCCCGGTTTGGTAACCAGTCGACAATTAACAAAGGCATAAGCAGTGGAGGGATTCTGGTGGAGGCCAAGTGGGGGATAGGTTGATTGCCCCTGTGCCAATGAGACCGCGAAAGTGAATATCAAAACGATCAGTATCCAATCTTTCATAGATGTCAAGTTAGTCATAAACCTCAAGGATTTCGAAAAGTAAGGCCAATGTAATTACTTCTCTGTGTCATTTTCTTTCCCAGTCTCTATGGATTCCATATATTTGGTAAAGGACTTAAGCTGCCTGTTAATGAAGTGTCCACATTTGTGCGGTCCATGTCAAATTTTTCCTTTTGAAGAGGAAGATCCCGCTGGTTTTTATAGTATTTCTTGAAACGGATGTATAAAGTAGTATTGTGTCTGATCTTTCTTGCTGGGCTGAACTTTCACGCGCATGCACAGAGTTTCGCTGGTGGCAGCCATTATGTTGAGGCACATCTTGATTTCAAGAGTGCTGAAGTCAGGGATAATCATGTCGTTATCAGTTATGTGATCCCTTACAGTGGCATGGTAGAAATCCGCCTTTTTGACAAAGACGGGGAAAAGGTTTGGCAAAATCAATATGCAGACACAATGGGGGAAAACACCGTTTTCCTTCGGCGGGCCAAGTTTAATCCCAATCAGACCTACACCCTTGTGTTCAATTACAAAAAGGATGAGATCAGGGAATTACTGGTTGTCCCCCCCATTGAATTTGAGTGATTTCTCTACCTTTGCCATGTGTATTTCACCTCTCTTCAACTCACCCAATTCCGTAATTATTCCTTCTTGAAGACCTGCTTCTGTCCAGGGATCAATGCTTTGACCGGGAACAATGGGGAAGGAAAAACTAATATCCTGGAAGCATTGCACTACCTCGCTGTAACGCAGGGTTTTCAGCGAAGAGGAGAGGGATATGCGCTACAGGAAGGAAGCCAGTATTTTACAGTTGATGGAAAATGGCTGGAAGACGACGAGCTTCTCAGGATCCAATGCTCTTTCATGCCTCCTAAGGGAAAGTCGATGTTGCTTAACCGTCAGTCGCTGCGTAGGATGAGTGACCATATAGGCCGCATTCCTATTGTAACTGTTCTTCCCAGCAATATACAACTGATCCATGGCAGCCCCTCGGTGCGGAGAAAATTCATGGACGCTTTTATCAGCCAATACAACCGGGATTACCTGAATGCATTGCTCCGGTACGAGAAGGCGCTCAGCCAACGCAAAGCTCTGCTCACTCTGTTTGCCGATCGCCGTACTTGGGACGAGGAACAACTTAACCTTTGGGACCGGCAATTGATCGGCCCCGGCATTCATATCCATGAAGAACGCGGTAAGTTCCTGAAGGAGTTTGCATCCATATTCCTAAGATATTTCCGCTTGATTGTCTCGGAACGCGAGCAGCCAAAGATCGAGTTGAGTTCTGACCTGACACTTAACACCGAAGAAGAATGGGAAGAACTCTTCCTGGCCAGTCGGCAGCAAGATCGCTATTCCCAGCGAACCAGGGTAGGAATTCACAGGGAAGACCTCAACTTTACTATCAACCAGCAGGGAGTAAAGTATTATGGTTCCCAGGGCCAGCAAAAAACTTATGTAATTGCATTGAAGCTTGCACAGTACGAAATGTTAGAACAACGAACCGGGAAGTACCCTTTATTACTTTTGGACGATGTGTTTGACAAACTGGATATCCACCGGCTGCGCTCCATTGCAAGGATTCTCCATTCAGAAGTTAAAGGACAGGTTTTTATTACCGATACATCACTGGAACGGACCCGGGAAGTCTTTTCTGGCTTTGATGAGAACAGGCGTGAAGTAAAATTCTATGTGGTCAGGGAAGGCACTGTGACAGTATTGTAAGTCCATTCGGAGTTGTACAGCCGTACAAAATACAAGACCTTTAAGTATTATCTTCCAGGGAAAGTATCCTTAAAAATGACGGAAAGGTGCGGTCAATTGGTAATAGCACTTTCCGCAGTCATTTCCCCGCGGATGTCCCTTACCAAATAGAAAGCTACCTTGTCCCTGTCTTCGTATTTCCCGATCAGGTACATCATCTTGGTGAGAGCAGCTTCAAAGGTCAGGTCAGCACCTCCCAAGACCCCGTTGTTCATGAGCTTTTTGCTACTTTCATAACGACCCATCTCCACAAAGCCACCGTTGCACTGGGTAATATTGAGGATAACCTTCCCTTGGTTGATGCTCTCGTGGATCAATTCGATGATCTCCGGGGAATCTGGTAGGTTTCCCGTACCATAACTTTGCAGGATAATCCCTTTGTTGGCGGGATTCAGCAGAATAGAGCCCAGCGCATCCGTAGTGAGGCCGGGATAAAAGGTCACATGACCAATGGCCAACTCCAGTTTGTCCTGAACCTGGAAGAAGGAATTTTCATAGACCTTTGCCGGAGTGGAATGACGGAGGCGTAAATGAACTCCAGCATGGATCAGGTAGGGGAAGTTGGGAGAATCAAAAGCAGCAAAGACATCTGCATGGACTTTCCTGGTCCGATTGGCGCGAAACAGTTTGTATTCAAAGTAAATTCCGACCTCACGGATAGGGACATCGGGATGGGAAGCGATCTGAATCGCAGTGATCATATTTTCCTTGGCATCTGTCCTGATCTCATTGATAGGAAGCTGAGCTCCCGTCAGAATAACTGGTTTTGCCAGGCCTTCCAGGATGAACGAGAGTGCCGAACCTGTGTAGGCCATGGTATCGGACCCATGCAGGATCACAAATCCATCGTACCGGTGGTAAACTTTATAGATATATTGAGCGATCCGTATCCAGGTCGGTGGACCAATATTGGATGAATCCAAAGGGGGGTTGAAGCTTTCGACATCTACATCGCAACCTAAGCGGCTGATCTCAGGGAACTGCTCACTGATCAGGCTGAAGTCGAAGGGGTGGTAAGGGCCACCGGGTGTACTCTGTACCATTCCGATGGTGCCACCCGTGTAAATCAGCAGAATGCGTTTGCGGGGCTCTCCCATCAGGAGAAAGCTAATTACTGGAAAAGGTGTAGGTAAGCCCGAAGTGGAGACCACCCGTCAAATTACTGGTCTTTGAGCGGTCTGGTGGGAAGAAGAATACCTCTTCCGGAACACCAAAAGTCCATCGCTCATAAGTGGTATTTTTATTCTCAGCATCGGTCAGCCCATAGTCGCCACGAATGTGGATGTTGGCGACGACATTGTAAGTGAGTTTGATGTTGACTCCAATCTGTGCAACCGGACCATGGTCCCACCAACTGAAGCGCTGGTATTGAGTAGGATAACCTGTGATATTGTCAAACAGAGCTTCATCTGGGGTGTAGCTTTGGTCATCATTACGGTAACGTGCATTGATGAGAAAGCTAGCTTGGTAACCGACTGCCACATTCAGGGCGAGCTTGCGACGGCTCAGACCAGTGCTGAAGTTGAAAAGGATAGGTGCTTTCAGGTAATTCAAACGCTGGGTGTGGTTCACTTCATCGCCTGAAGAATTGATATTTTGCCACTTCTGCCCTTGTGCTGAGTAGAGGGCTTGTATGCGAAAGCCAAAATAATCGTTGAGATCATAACCGAAAAAAGGGCAGAAGGCCATTCCATAGGTGCTTTTGTAGGTAAAGGCATCTAGGGCTGCTTCCATGTCTTGCTTATTGAGTAACCAGGTCGACTGAGGTCCACCTGAGAATCCCAACTTCAGCCCTGCCTGTCCTTTGAGATCGTTTACGCTGAACATCCCTGTAACAAAAACAAGTACCAATATAGAAAGCTTTCCCTTCATTTTCAGTAATTTGAATTCAACCGGTACCAAATCTAGGATTAATTTCCCTTTCATCCAACGCTCTGCTAACTTCGTACCTGGAAAAACAAAGAACAATGGGTAAAAGACTGCAGATACACCCTGACAATCCACAAGGGCGATTTATCGCACAAGCGGCAGAAATTTTGCGTAAGGGTGGTGTTATCATCTATCCGACGGATACAGTATATGCCATCGGGTGTGACATCAACAGTAAAAAAGCACTCGAAAAAGTATGTCATATCAAGGGTATAAAGCCGGAGAAAGCACTCTTCTCCTGTATATGCACCGATATGAAGCAGGTGGGTGAATATGTGAATCACATGACAACACCGATCTATAAATATATGAAACGTGCATTCCCGGGGCCTTATACTTTTATACTGGACGCATCCAAAAATATTCCCCGTCATTTCCAGTCAAAGCGTAAAACCGTTGGTATCCGGATTACAGACCATATGGTCCCACTGGCTTTAGTCAAAGAATTGGGTGGCCCGATCCTCTCCACTTCTCTGAAAGACAGCCAGGGGGTTTATGAATATGAACCCGACGAGATCTGGGAAAACTATGGCAAACGGGTTGACCTCTTTTTGGACGGTGGATGGGGGGGCTCTGATGTCTCCACCATCATCGACTTTTCTGAAGGCAATGAAAAACTCACCGTTTTACGCGAAGGCTTGGGCAGTACAGATATATTCTGAAAATGAAAGAAAACGATCAACTTAATCCTCTCCTTACAACTGTTAAAAATGATATTCGACTGCTTGGTCAGATCCTCAGGCACCTTAGCTATACGGTGATCAAAGAAGAGATTTCACAGTATCCAATCTATGTCGCGCACAACGGTGATATGGATATCGGGCGTCCTTTCATCGACCGCAGTCTATACCATACCAACTGGTGGTACAATGCTTCTCACCTGGAAGAGTTTATCAAAAAGGGTTTGATCCAGAAAGACAAAATCGATTATTTCATCGAGACCTATGGTGATCCTTATGAAAGGTCCTGTATTTTTCTGGCTTCAGCGGAAGGTGGCGGTTTTATTTTTGTCCCATTTCCCGATCAGAACGACGAAGAGCTTCCCAATTGAGTTCTCCACCAACTCATCCATTGTATGCGGACATGGTCCTGTCAATGCTCATGGTGGTAAATGCCAAGCCAGCTTCTGCTATTTTTGGCAAGTAGGCCGCATTTAATTCCCTCATCTCAGTATCCGGAAAATTGGTGAGCACATAATCTGCCTGAGCTCCCTTGGGAAAATCGCCGCCCACCCCAAACCGGAGCCTTGGATAGATATTGGTTCCCAGGGTTTCTTCAATATTCCGAAGGCCGTTGTGTCCCCCATGGGACCCCTTGGGGCGTATCCTGATCTTGCCAAATGGAAGGGCTATATCATCTGTGATCACCAGAAGTCTTTGGATCGGGATTGTGTTCTGGATCAGATGGTACCGAACTGCTTTCCCACTGAGGTTCATGTAAGTGGCGGGTTTGAGCAACAGGACTGTACGCCCCTTGTGCTTTAATGTACAGGTGTGTCCAAGTCGGGATGAGTTAAAGGTTTTTCCCTTCTGTGCTGCTAATTCATCTACCGCCATAAAACCAACGTTATGACGGTTGTTTCGATATTCAGGACCTGGATTGCCCAGACCAACGATCAGATATTTCATGTCGGATTCAGTTGTGTCACGCTTTTGAAATAGCCTCCTCAGGATTGTCATAAGGTTTCAACACAGAAAAATAAAAAAGTCAGCAGAGATCCCGCTGACTTTTCTAGTGTAAAGAATGAAAACCCTTACTTAATCTTCGGCTTCTCCTGCCTCTTCATCACCTGCAGCAGCCTCTTCGCCTTCAACTGCGGTCTTAACGGCACGGGGAATATCTACGATAGCAATGCCCATCGATGGGGGAGAGGTAATGTCAAGTCCCGTAACTCCGGAAGTGCCTACAGTGATAGAGTCACCCAATTGGAGATTGGTTACGTTTACTTCAACGAATGCGGGAAGCTGCGAAGCAATCCCACGCACTTTGATACGACGGGAAAGTGGAACCAATTTACCCCCGGCCAAAACGCCCTTTGCAGCACCTACCAACTTTATTGGCAGATTGATCTCAACAGGGTTCTCATCGTCAACGCGGAGGAAATCCAGGTGAAGAATTCTGTCGGTAACGGGGTGAAATTGCATTTCACGGATCACGGTGGGGGTAACCTCGCCATCCACATCCAAGTTGACGATATAGGACTCGGCGGTATAGATCGCCTTGCTTATCTCGTTGTAGTCTACTGAAATGTTCGTGGGTTCCTTGATGCCGTAAACGGTACCGGGAACCAACCCTTCATTTCGTACTTTTTTGGTGGCGGCTTTTCCAGTGTTTGAACGGCCTACCCCTTTGATATCAATGCTCTTCATTGCTGATTTCTACGGTAAAAACAGTGAACTGATAGATTCGTGATTGACGATCTTATTGAAAGCGTCCGCCATCATCGGAGCGACGGACAGTACTTTTATTTTGGACGATCTCTCCCTTAAGGGGATCGTATTGGTGGTGATGAGCTCAGTCAATGCTGATTTCTCTATACGCTCGTAAGCGGGACCGGAAAGAACAGGATGAGTGACTACAGCCCTGACTGAAGCAGCGCCCTCCCTCATCAACAAGTCAGCGGCGCGGGACAGTGTGCCGGCAGTATCGATCAGGTCATCAATGATCACAATATTTTTTCCCTCAACTTCTCCTATCGCTTTCATTGAGGCAACTTCGTTGGCCCGCTCCCGAAACTTGTCGATCAGGATCAAATCGGACTTAAGAAAAGTGGCATATTCGCGTGCTCGTTTGGCACCACCGGCATCAGGAGCGGCAATGGCCAGGTTGTCTAAACCCAGACTTTCAAGGTAGGGGAAGAAAATTCCGGTTCCCCAAAGGTGATCAAATGGTACATCGAAAAAGCCCTGGATCTGTCCGGCGTGCAGGTCAAGGGTTAAAATGCGGTCAGCACCTGCTACGGTTAACAAATTGGCAACCAGTTTGGCTCCGATGGAAACGCGGGGTTTGTCCTTTCGGTCTTGCCGCGCATAGCCAAAATATGGCATGACCACCACAATACTGTGTGCAGATGCCCGCCGTGCTGCATCAATCATCAGCAGAAGCTCCATCAGGTTCTCCGCAGGCCCAAAAGTGGATTGAATCAAAAAAAGCGTGTCTCCACGGATAGATTCGTTGAAACTGGGTTCAATCTCTCCATCAGCAAAACGCGCAATGGTAATATCACCAAGAGGTTTGCCAAAACATCCTGCGATCTCTTCTGAGAGGTACCTCGTTGCAGTACCTGAGAATATTTTTACTTCGGATGCCATGTTTATCTTTAGTTGGCCGAGGAGGACTCGAACCCCCACTAGCTGAACCAAAATCAGCGGTCCTACCATTAGACGATCGGCCAATTATTTTTTCAGGAGCACAAAGATAGTGATTCCATTTGCCTACGCACAATTTTTCCCACAATAATTATTTAAAAATTATCCCGGACCCCTGTACAAGTCTTCCTTCACCAAATAGTCGTATGCTTTTCCCGGTACCATATACCGGACATCTTTCCGTTCTCTGACCATGTTGCGGATGTGGGTAGCACTGATGTCGAGATAGGGCATGTCGAACCGCATGACCTGGGGGTACTTTTCCCAATGTTCACCTTTTGAGCCGAGGCGAGGGTAACAATAGATGGGGTAATTTTCAAGGATCTGCTCATACTCCTTCCACTTGTGAAAATGGGCAAGGTTATCCTCTCCCATGATCAGGGAAAATTCAGAAGACTTCTGAGTGGCCCGGAGGTGGCGCAGGGTATCGACCGTATAGCTTGGCTTGGGAAGGTAAAATTCGACATTGGAAGCCAGGACCTTATAATTCCCTTCAAGGGCCAGCTCCAGCATCCTTAAGCGGTCATATTCCCTTAGTAGGTTTTTCTTTTTTTTAAGGGGGTTTTGAGGACTGACCACCATCCATACCCGGTCGAGTTTTGTTTCATTGACCACGGCCTGGGCGATGATCAGGTGTCCGACGTGGACTGGGTTGAAAGAGCCGAAGAACAAACCAACTTTCATAGGTCATACAACGTTGAGGATCTGTTCTTTGATGCGTTCCAATTCTTCTTTCATGCGGACTACATGGATCTGAATGCTTGCATCATTGGCCTTTGACCCGATGGTATTGATCTCACGGCCCATTTCCTGGGCAATGAACCCGAGCTTTTTCCCATTGGCTTTTTCCTTTTCCTCCAGGGTCTGCCCGAAGTATTCCAGGTGTTTGGTGAGGCGCACGATCTCCTCGTTGATGTCCATCTTTTCAATGTAGTAGATCAGTTCTTGTTCGTACCTGTTCTCATCGATCTGAACCCGGTCTTTGATCTCATTGACGGCGGACCCGATCCGTTCTCGGAGATACTTTTGACGCTCGGGAAGTAATTCCCGTATCTCATCAAGATTTTCTTTGATCCTTTCACGGCACACCCTAAGGTCTTTCAAGGTGGAGACGCCTTCTTCTGTTCGGCTCTCGATCAAGCGGTCAATGGCCGTTTCAAATGCCTTGCGGATCATCATCCATTCTTCTGGATCAGAATCAGGTCTGTCGGTATGTAGTGCGTCTGGAAGGGAAAGAATGTATTCCAGGTCGAGGGGCGTGGGGATCTGGAGTTCCGAACGGAGGTTTTCCAGGTCGCGGGTGTAAGCCATGACCAGAGGTTTGTTGATGTTGAGCCTGTTGAGATCGGGGTTGATGACCTCTAAGGACATGTGGACAATGATCTTTCCGCGTTCCAGTCGCTTGATCAGATAATTGCGCAATTCCATTTCCTGGTGCATGTAGGTCCGAGGAAGCTTCAAATTCACTTCAATGAACTTGGAATTAAGAGATTTTAGTTCCACCGAGACCCGGTAGTTCTCATTTGCGAGGCTACTGCCCCCATAACCTGTCATCGAAAGCACCATAGTATAAATATTGAGCTGGTTGAAGAACTGCAGGACGAAGCTAAATTAGTTATTTTTATTCAGGTCCATGGGGTTGAATTAAAATGAGGATATTTTGGGGCGGGACAATGAAACTGATCAATATCATAAATTGTCGCTAACAAGGCGCAGCCATTTAACGGGTAGGTACCAGGAAATTCACCACACAGCTTCTCCTCGAACTATTGTGAGAAAGAAGATCAACTCCTTGACCAAAGCTGTCCACATACTGATAATCATTTCCCTGTTCAGCTCTTTGCCTGGCCAAGCCAATCTAGAGTTTGGCGGACAGCTCTCCCTGGCCGGAAGCTATGCCCCCGAAAATGAGTTGGACCTTTTCCTCGGCGGCCGCTACATCCCTTCCCTGGACTTGACAATTCCCCTGGACTCCCTGAAGAAGATTGATTTCGAAGCTTCTGCGAATCTTTCCGGCTCTCTGTTGACAGCCTTCGAAAACATGAAGCGCAATCCTTCCTCCGGGATTCCTGCAACTCAAACAACGGGCGCACTCAGTCCCTACCGTGCCTGGGCACGCTACAGCAGCAAGCGATCAGAATTCCGGATCGGTCTGCAGAAGATCGACTTTGGGTCTGCCACACTTCTCCGTCCCCTCCAATGGTTCAATCAAATTGATCCCCGCGATCCCCTCCAACTTACCAATGGTGTTTATGGTGCTCTCGGCAGATACTATTTTCAGAACAATGCCAACTTCTGGGCCTGGATCCTGTATGGGAATGAAAAGACCCGTGGATTCGATGCTGTGGAAACCAACAGGAGCCAGCCGGAATTCGGAGGACGTTTCCAATACCCTGTTCCCAAAGGAGAATTGGCTTTCTCCTACCACCACCGAACTGCCAATTCATCCGGGCTGTCCTTTGTTCCTCAGTACGACCGGATACCTGAAGACCGTTTTGCTCTGGACGGTAAATGGGACGCTGGGGTAGGGATCTGGTTTGAGGCGGTCTATTCCCATAAGTCCCGGGACATCAGTTTTCTTACTCATCAGACATTCCTTAACTTGGGTACCGATTATACCTTTGACCTCGGCAATGGCCTGAATGTAATCCTTGAGCACTTGGCGGCTTCTTTTGATCCCCAACCCATGCAGTTCGAAAACACTTCACAACTCACGGCCATCACCATGCTGTATCCCCTTGGGCTCTTCGACAACTTGAGTTCGGTGGTGGTCTACAACTGGACCTCGGAAGACTTCACCCTCTTCCTCAATTACCAGCACCAATTCAAGCACATGACCAGTTACCTTATGGCCTTCTACAATCCCGATGTCCCTTCAGGGATCCAGCAAAATGAACTGGTCAACCAATTTTCCGGCCCCGGTATCAGGGCCATGGTCGTATTCAACCACTAAGTACAATGAGCAAAGAGCCCATCGTATCTCTCCGGCACATTACCCGCCGCTTTAAAGTTGGAGAAGGGGAATTCACCGCCCTCTCCGACGTCAACCTCGATTTCGAAAAAGGAGAATTCGCGGGCTTCGTCGGCCCTAGCGGATCGGGAAAAACCACCCTGCTCAACATTATAGGTTCTCTGGACCGCCCCTCCGAAGGAAAGGTGACCGTGATGGGAAAGGACATTTCGAAGCTGTCTCACCGAGAGTCGGCCAAACTGAGAAATATCCACATTGGCTTCATTTTCCAGACTGTTAACCTCTTACCTGTATACACCGTTTATGAAAACGTAGAGTTTGCACTTCTACTCCAGAAGAGGCCGGATGCCGAGCGAAAGAGAGCGGTGACCGAGGCATTGGAATGGGTGGGAATGGCGCACCTTGCCGGTAAGCGACCACACAAGCTTTCCGGTGGAGAAGGGCAGAGGGTTGCCATTGCCCGGGCCATTGTCAAGCGTCCCGAACTATTGGTCGCAGACGAGCCCACTGCCAACCTCGATGCTGAAAATGCACACTCGATCATGAAAACCATGCGGCGATTGAACCGGGACCTCGACATCACCTTTCTCTTCTCTACCCACGATGAAAAGGTCATGCAGTACATGGACCGCATCATCCACCTCCGCGACGGAAAGGTTGAAAAAGACGAGCGCATCAACCGCGAAACCTCAGCCTCATGAAACTGGCCCTTCAACTCGCCTACAGGAACCTGGTCCGCTCCGGGCTCAGGACCTGGCTGAATGTGGGAATACTGGCCTTTGCTTACTTGGTCATCCTTTTTTACAATGGTATTCTCGAGGGATGGAACCAACAGGCCAAGCGGGACAGCATCGCCTGGGATTTTGGAGATGGCCATTTCCTCAACCGCAATTATGACCCACTGGATCCCTTTACCATCCTCGACGGGCATGGGACCTACAAGGGAAGCGAAAAAGAGAAGCTTATCCCCATTTTGGTCCGCCAGGCATCTGTCTACCCGGACGGCAGGATGCTTCCAGTCATCTTGAAAGGGATTGACGTTGACCAGGCACGCCTGGAAATACCGACCCGGAAGCTCAAAGAAAGCACTGCGGATTTTCCGGCCCTGGTGGGTCAGAACATGGCCAAGTCCGCCGGGCTGGAGACAGGAGACGAGGTTGTGGTCCGCTGGCGGGACAAGAACGGGACTTTTGATGCAGCCAATTTCACCATTGTCAATGTCTTCAAAACCAATGTCCCCACAGTTGACCGGGGCCAGATCTGGATCCCGATCAAAAAGCTATGGACGATGACAGGACTGGATCAGCATGCCAGCTTTCTGGTGGCAGCCGGAGAAGTTTCCGAAGGAGAGATCCGGGCAATGACCGGCAGTGGAAATGAATGGACCTGGCTGAGCCAGGAAGAACTCCTTAGCGACATCAACGACATCATCGACGTCAAAAAGAAAAGCGCTTCCATCATCTACTTACTTCTCCTGGCCATCGCCCTTATTGCCATTTTTGACACCCAGGTACTCTCGGTCTTCCGTCGTCAAAAGGAGATCGGGACCTACATTTCACTGGGCATGACCCGGCGGCAAGTCGTGGGCCTGTTCACAGTGGAAGGAAGCATGTACAGCATTTTTGCCATGGTCACCGGGTCGGCAGTCGGGCTTCCCCTCCTCAAATGGGCATCCAGTACCGGGATCGCCTTCCCCGTCAATGCAGATACCGGGATCGCACTCGCTGAACGGATATTTCCCGTCTTCGGCGTAACCCTGGTCCTGAGTACCATTCTCCTGGTAGTCATTTCCGCTACAATCGTCAGTTATCTCCCCTCGCGGAAGATCGCTAAAATGAATCCTGTGGATGCGTTAAAAGGGAAATTACAATGATCCGTTTCTTGATCAAAGGCATCTTGCGAGACAAGCGCAGAAGTATTCTTCCAATTGTAGTGGTCAGCATTGGCGTGGCCCTGACTGTCTTTCTGAGTGGGTATATCAGAGGGGCATTTGACGATGTTACCGATCAAAATGCCCGTTTTGATACTGGCCATGTCAAAGTCATGACCAGGGCTTACGCTGCGTATGTCGACCAACTGCCCAATGATCTCGCTCTCCTGGAGGTGGAAGCGTTGGTGGCCCAATTGAAAAGGGATTTCCCGGAAATGGATTGGGTCAGGCGGATCAAATTCGGTGGCCTGATCGATGTTCCGGGTGAAAACGGAGGATCCAAGGGGCAGGGACCGGCTTCCGGGATTGCCATAGACCTGCTCCATCCCGGGAGCGGAGAATTGGAAAGAATGAATATCAGCAGTTCACTGGTGGAAGGCAAGGTGCCCGTAAGGCAAGGTGAGGCGCTGATCGGCCACCACTTCGCAAAGAAGCTCGGGCTGGGGATTGGTGACGAACTGACCTTCTTTGGCAGTACCATGAATGGAAGTATGACCTTCCGGAATTTTACGGTTAGCGGTACCATCCGGTTTGGGGTGGCGGTAATGGACAGGGGTGCCCTGATCATAGATGTAAGGGACGCCCAGCAGATGCTGGACATGGAAGACGGAGCGGGGGAGGTATTGGGGTACTTCAAAACCAATGCATACGACAATGAAAAAGCCGAAGCCATCTCCGGCAGGTTTATCGCTCAATACGCAGCCGACAAGGATGAATTTGCACCCACTATGCTTCCTTTGAAGCAGCAAAACAACCTAGCAGAACTCCTGGACTATGCGGACGTCATGTCCGGTATATTTGTCTTGGTATTTGTACTGGCCATGTCGGTCGTGCTCTGGAACATGGGACTGCAAGGGGGGTTGAGGCGGTACCGTGAATTTGGTATCAGGCTTGCATTGGGAGAGTCAAAAGGGCACATTTACCGATCTTTGATCACTGAAGCCATCCTGGTCGGCATTATCGGCTCCTTGGTCGGGACTGCAGTCGGAGGGGCCGGAGCCTGGCTGCTGCAAGTTTATGGCATCGATATCAGCGGTTATATGGAAAACTCTTCTATGCTCATGCCTGCTGTCATCAGGGCCAAGGTAACCCCCGAATTGTTATACCTTGGATTCATTCCCGGTGTGTTTGCCATTGTCCTGGGAACTATGCTCTCCGGCATCGGAATCTACAAACGGCAAACGGCCCGTTTGTTCAAGGAACTGGAAGTATAAGTAAAACCTCAATTTAGAATAATTAATGAACCTCGTGCTTTCTATTTTACTATCCTTCGGAATTTGCTATCCCCCTGCGGAGTGTCCGACGGATCTTCGCTTTGACCACTTGACCGATCCTCCTGCGATGATCGTAAGTCAGGTATCCCAGCCCGGCTACCCGGACCCCGGTGAGATACTCGACAAAGTCGATGCCAATATGGCTTCCGACACCCGGATCGTCGAAGCTAAGATGGTAATCCACGGCCGCCGTAACAGCCGCACTTTCGTCACCGTCGGGTACAGCGAGGGGTCGGAAAGATCATTTACAGAGTACCTTGCTCCGGCCAGGGAGAAAGGTACCAAGATGCTCAAACTGGATGATCGCCTCTGGATCTATTCTCCTGCCAGTGACCGGACCATCCAGCTTTCAGGCCATATGTTGCGGCAATCGGTGATGGGTTCGGACCTCTCTTATGAAGATTTGATGGAGGACCGCAAGATGATGGATATGTACACTGCCAAAGTGATAGGGTCGGAAGTTCTCGGCGACCGGAAGACCTGGGTGCTCGAGCTGAACGCCATAGTTGAGGACGTCAATTACGTAAAACGGAAAATGTGGATCGATCAGCAGCGATACGTCCCCTTGCAGGAAGAATTGTTTGCCAAGAGTGGACAACTGCTCAAGAAGACTACCATGAGCGATGTAGTAGAACTCGAAGGCCGGTGGTATCCGAAGAAGATCAATTTCAAAGACATGCTCAAATCGGGAAAAGGAACGGATTTTATCGTCGAAAAGATACAGTTTGATGCCGATATCCCTGATTATATTTTCAGCAAAGCATCTTTGAAGAAATAGGTCAGAAACTTATTCTTATTCTGACTTCTGTCGTTTCATCCCATCTTTCATGGTAACCGTAACTATACTACTCTTGAACATGTATACGAGCTCAACAATTCTGCAGATGCGGCTATGCGGGGGTTGCTGAAAGATTATCCTTCTGCCATCTCTTCGGCTGCTTTTGCCCTTACCCAACATCCGGAAATCCTCAGCATTCTGGCTGACAACCTGAACATGACCATAGTACTCGGTGACCTCTACAACAGGGATCCTGAGCAGGTAATAGCCTTGACAGACTCGTTGGCCATAGAAGCAGCCAGGAGAAATGCGCAGGAATTGGAAGACTGGAAACAGAGCTTGGCCGAAGACCCTGAAGCACTGCAGCAATTGGAAGCAGCAGCGCGGAATTATGCTGAGGACAATGACTATGCCAGAGAAGACTACGACCGTCCGGTAGACCAGAGGCAGGTTGAGGTCCACCACCACCATTACCAATACCCTCATTTTACCAACCATTGTGTCAGATTCCAGAACCGGCACCGCACTTCTGTAAGCAGCTTCAACCGGAACATCGATCATCCCAACCGTCCGGTCACTACCCAGGCTTACCTGAAGAAAAAACGGAAACAATACCCAGCGATTGTCAAAGACGAAGTAAAACCCGTTCACCAGCCTTCTGCTGCACCGATCCAGCGTCCCAGAGTGGAAACTGTCCGTCCCAATTCGTACCAAAATGTGAATCAGGGGAAGGATTACCACCAAGACATTTGGAAAGACAAGCAGGTTAACCCGAGACCTTCGGTCCGTCCGTCCAATCCCGGCACGACACCATCGGTTTCACCCAATGCCAATAAGTTCCGGCAGCCGAGGACGGCTACTCCTTCGAGGAATCTGAATAAGCGAAAATAAAACGGCTATGGATTGTGTCTTATTCAATTCACCTTCCGGTAACTCCACACAGCAAGGGTATTGAAAATCACTGCGAGGATCCCTGTCACTAAGAAATTCCAGGAGACATCGGCAAAGCTGCTTCCTTTGAGCAGGACAGAGCGCATGACATGAACAAAGTGGGCGATCGGGTTCGGGACCGTCAGTGCCTGAGCCCATTCCGGCATGCTCTCGATCGGGGTAAACAGCCCACTCATCAGGATAAAGATGATCACGAAAAAGAAGGTTGTGAAAAGAGCCTGTTGCTGAGTATCGGAGAGGTTGGAGATGAAGAGCCCCAAGCCCAGCACGGCTGCAATGTTGATGATGCAATAGACAAATACCACCAATAGGTTTCCACGCATGGGAACGTCAAACAGGATCTTGGCCCCTGTTAGGCCTACTGTCAACAGCAGCAGGCCAATGATCATGAAAGGGATCATTTTGCCGAGAATGAACTGCCACTTTTTGATAGGGGTGACGTTGATCTGTTCAATGGTTCCGATTTCCCGTTCCCGGACAATATTCATAGCAGTCAAAAGCATTACGAGGATGGTTACCAATTCACCTATGATCCCCGGAGCCATGAAGTGCTTGTAATTCAGTTCTTCATTGAACCAATAGGAGTGTTCAGTCTGGATCTGCGGGACCAGGCCTGCT